>NZ_JBEYTZ010000005.1:0-322781 GCF_040643215.1 Streptomyces sp. NPDC047315
TTCCGCCCCCCATGCCCGGAGGGCATGGGGGGCGGAACTGCGCGAACAGCCCACCACCGGCCAGTGGAGACCAACGCTCCCCCAGGGAAACGGCGGCTACGTCAAGCTGCTAACGAAGCGGCGCTGCCAGAAGGGGCGCGTCGTCACGGGGACCGTTCGAGCCGCCACTGTTGGGCCGGGGTGTCCAGGTCCTCCCACTGCTGGAGGCGCGCGCCCTCCTCCGTGGAGCCGTCGACGACCTCCAGCAGCAGCCCGCTGATGAAGCTGACGATGGCGACCGTGCCGGGGGCGTCCAGGTGCTGCTCGATGATCCACTCCTGGGCGCCGAAGTTGTTCGCCCGCCACTGCTGGATGCGGGTGCCGTTCTCCGTCGCGGCGTTGGCGACGTCGAGGCGCTTGCCGCTGGCGACGTTGACGAAGTGGTAGAGACCGCTGCCGTTCGGCACGGGGTCGACCTGCCACTGCTGGGCCGGCTCGCCGGTCTCCTTCGCCTGTTGGACGACGGCGCCGCTGCCCCTGGCTCCGCCGTGCACCTCCAGGACCAGCCCGCTGCCGACATTGCGCACCAGATAGCGACCCGGTGTGAAAGCCCCGCTCAACGTCCCGCACTCCTCGTTCGTACCGTGCCACCGGCGCTCGACGACACCGGGAAGATCGATCGTACGAGAAGGGTCCGACAACCGAACCGGTGCAACCGGGGTCTCGGAGCGCCCGGTCAGCCGAACGTCGCCGGGTCGGGGCCCAGCCGCCGGCCCTCGTCGAGCGCGGCGAAGGCCGCGAGGTCGTCCGCGTCCAACTCGAAGTCGAACACGGCCAGGTTCTCCCTGATCCGGGAGGGGGTGACCGACTTGGGGATGGTGATCAGGCCGGACTGGACGTGCCAGCGGAGCACCACCTGGGCCGGGGTCCGCTCGTGCTTGCGCGCCACGGCGACCACCGCGGGCGCCTCCAACAGCCCCTTGCCCGAACCCAGCGGGGACCACGCCTCGGTCGCGATGCCGAGCCGGGCGTGTGCCTCCCGCGCCTCGTGCTGCTGGAACTGGGGGTGCAGCTCGATCTGGTTGACCGCGGGGACGACGGACGTCTCCTCGACCAGACGGTCCAAGTGCTCGGGGAGGAAGTTCGACACGCCGACGGCGCGGGCGCGGCCTTCGGCGAGGACCTTCTCCAGTGCCCGGTACGTGTCCACGTAGGCGTCTCGGTGGGGGAGCGGCCAGTGGATCAGGTACAGGTCGACGTACTCCAGGCCGAGCCGCTCCAGCGAGGCGTCGAAGGCGCGCAGGGCCCGGTCGTAGCCGTGGTCGCTGTTCCACAGCTTGGTGGTGACGAAGAGCTCTTCGCGGGGGATCCCCGAGGCGGCGAGCGCACGGCCGGTGCCCCTCTCGTTCTCGTACGCGGCGGCGGTGTCGACGCTGCGGTACCCGGCGTCCAGGGCGGTGGTGACCGCGGCCGTCGCCTCGTCGTCGGGCACCTGCCAGACGCCGAAGCCGAGCTGCGGCATGGTGACGCCGTTGTTCAGGGTGATCGAGGGGACGGTGCTCACGTGGGGTGTGTCCTTACCTGGTCGTTGGAGTCCTACAGTGGCCGGCCCGTGCGGGTGGGCGCGGTGCGGCGCCCACGGCGGGGCGCACCTGCGCCCGCACGCGTTCGCCAGCGGGCCGCGAGTGCCCGGACAGGTCCATGGAAAACGATCAACTGCCCGACGGCATTCCCAGCGCCCCCACCCGTGACGCCCCCTGCGGTCACATTGGCGTGATGACGCCTCGATCCGCTCGTTCTTTCCCGGCCCGGACCATTGACCGTGTCCCAACAAGACGCAACTCTATGACACATAGCTGAACATCGATCGCCCACGTGAACAGATGTTCAGGGTGTTGAACTGCTGGATCGTCCTGACCGACCCCCCACCCTCAGGAAGGCAGGCACCACACATGAACCCCACCGCTGCGACCACCGAAGACCCCCGGGCAGCCGCCACCACCGCCACCACGACGGACGCCGACGACTGGCGGTCCCCTGGCTACGAGGTCGTGGACACCGCCCTGGAAGTCACCGCCTACCTCCACGCCGACCGGTAAGCACCGCCCATGCTGCTCCAGGTGCTCGGCACCGCGGCGGGCGGCGGTCTGCCCCAGTGGAACTGCGCGTGCCCCGGCTGCTCCGGGGCGCGCGCCCACCCCGGTCGGCGCCGCCGCCACGCCTCGCTCGCGGTCCGCGCGGACGAGGGCCGCTGGTACCTCGTCAATGCGACGCCCGACATCGGCGACCAGATCGAGGACAGCGCCGAGTTGCGGCCGGGCCCCGGCCGGCGGGACACCCCCGTCGCCGGGATCGTCCTCACGGACGCCGAACTCGACCACACCCTCGGCATAGCCCGTCTGA
Organism: Streptomyces sp. NPDC047315; assembly: GCF_040643215.1. Taxonomy (NCBI): domain Bacteria; kingdom Bacillati; phylum Actinomycetota; class Actinomycetes; order Kitasatosporales; family Streptomycetaceae; genus Streptomyces; species Streptomyces sp. NPDC047315. Next base: position 2,383 of record NZ_JBEYTZ010000005.1, read on the forward strand.
GGGAGGCCGACGGGTTCCGTGTGGTGGCCACCGCGCAGGTGCGCCGCGCCCTGACCGACCGGCTGCACCTCGACGACGTCCTGGCCCCCTACACCAAGATCACCTGGCGCGGACTGGACGTCGAGCCCGAACCCCTCCACCCGGGCGGCGGCGTGGAGGTCTCCGTCGTCCCGGTCTCCGCCAAACGGCCCCGGTACGCCGCCGAAACCGCCGCGACGGACCTGAGGGGCGCCGACGCGGACGGACTCGGCGACCACGGCTGGGTCACCGCGCTGAAGCTGCGCGACGCCGCCACCGGCCGCTGTCTCCTCTACGCCCCCGCACTCGCCGTCTGGACGGACGCCTTCCAGGAAGCCGTGGAGTCGGCGGACTGCGTCATCCTCGACGGCACCTTCTGGGACGACGACGAGCCGCGGCACACCGGCATCTCGACCCGCACCGCCACCGAGATGGGCCACCTCCCGATCGCCGGCCCCCTCGGCACCGCGCGCCGGCTCGCCGCCGCGCGCGCCCGCTGCCTCTACACCCACCTGAACAACACCAACCCCCTCACAAACCCCGAGTCCCAGCAGCACGCCCTGCTCGGCTCCTGGGGACTGGAAGTCGCCGCCGACCGAATGGTGATCGAGCTGTGAGCACTGTCGTCGCACCCCGACCGGACACGGACGAGCCGTGGAGCGCCGTGGAGTTCACGGCACGGCTGCGCGCCGTGCCCGCCGCCCGCTACCACGACCGCCACTCCTTCAACGTCCGGATGCACGAGGGCGCGCTGAGCCCGGACGAACTCCGCCGCTGGATCCTCAACCGCTTCCACTACCAGCGCCACATCCCGGTCAAGGACGCCCTGATCCTCGCCAAGTTCGACGACAGCGACCTGCGCCGCGCCTGGCTGCGCCGCATCCAGGACCACGACGGAACGAAGCGGGGCGAGGGCGGCATCGAGCGCTGGCTCAGGCTCGGCGAAGCAGCCGGCATCGACCGCGCCCGACTGCTCTCCGGCACGGACGTGCTGCCCGGCGTACGGCTCGCGGTCGAGGGCTACGTCAACTTCTGCCGGCTGCGCCCGCCCCTGGAGGCCGTCGCCGCCTCGCTCACCGAACTGGCCGCCCCCTCCATCATGCGGACCCGCATCGACGCCTTCGAAACCCACTACCCGTGGATCGACGCCGACGGGCTCGCCTACTTCCGCACCCGGATCGACCAGGGCGGACGCGACAGTCGAGAGGCGCTCGCACTCGTCGTCGAATGGGCGGCCACGCGCCGCGAACAGGAGTCCGCGGTGGCCGCCCTGGGCTTCAAATGCGACGTCCTGTGGGCGCTGCTCGACGCCGTGGACGCCGGGGGAGCGGCGCGCGGCGGCCTGCCGTCGGGAGGCGCCGAGTGAACGCCGGCCCGCACCCGGCGCCCCCTGCCGCGCCCCGCGCCGCACCCCCCTCTTGGCGGCCGGCGCTCGCCCGGTCGGTCGTGCTGCGGTACGACCGGGTCCGCGCCGTCGACCTGCTGGTGATGCCCGAACGGGTCGTCGTGCTGACCGGGAACGCCGGCATGATCCTGCGGCTGTGCGACGGCTCCCGCCGGGTCGACGACATCGTTGCCGTGCTGGGCGAGCGCTACCCGGGCGCCCCCGTCGCCGTCGAAGTCCCCGCCTTCTTGGCCCGGGTCCGCGCGGAAGGCTGGCTGACATGATGACGGACCCGAACCCGGACCCGGCCTCGGGTCCGTCGCCGACCCCACCCCCGCCGTGGGCCCTGCTCGCCGAGTTGAGCCACGGCTGTCCGCTGCGCTGCGCCTACTGCTCCAACCCCACCGAACTGGTTAGTCGGTCAGCGGAATTGACCGCAGAGCAATGGGCCGACGTCTTCCGCCAGGCCGCTGACCTCGGCGTCGTCCAGAGCCATCTGTCCGGTGGGGAGCCGCTGTTACGCCGCGACCTCACCGCGATCGTCGCCGCTGCTGACGGCGCGGGCGTCCACACCCAGCTCGTCACCAGCGGGGTGGGGCTGTCACGGCAGCGCCTGACCGAGCTGGTGGCCGCGGGACTGCGCAGCGTCCAACTGTCCGTACAGCACACCGACCCCGAGGCGGCCGAGCGCATCGCCGGGGCCCGCGCGTTGCGCGCCAAGGAGCGCGCGGCCGGACTCGTCCGCGCCGCAGGGCTCCCGCTCGGCCTCAACGTCGTCCTGCACCGCGACAACCTCGATGCCCTCGACGCCCTCGTGGAACTCGCCCTGGACTGGGGCGCGCAGCGCCTTGAACTCGCCAACACGCAGTTCTACGGTTGGGCGCTGCGCAACCGCGACGCCCTGCTCCCCGCCCGCCGCCAGGTCGCCGCCGCCCGCGCGTCCGTCGAACGCTGGCGACGGACCCTCCAAGGGCGGCTGGAGCTCGTCTGGGTGGTGCCCGACTACGTCGACGGCACGGCGAAGCCCTGCATGGGCGGCTGGGGCGCCCTCTCCCTCACGGTCGCCCCCGACGGCACGGTCCACCCCTGCCCGGCCGCCGCCGCCCTCCCCGGCCTCGACGCACCGAACGTCAAGGACCGCTCCCTGCACTGGATCTGGTACGAGTCCAAGGCGTTCAACACGTACCGCGGGGAGTCCTGGATGCAGGAGCCGTGCCGCAGCTGCGAGCTGCGCACCAAGGACTTCGGCGGCTGCCGCTGCCAGGCGTACGCCCTGACCGGCGACGCCGCCCGCACGGACCCGGCGTGCTCCCGCTCCCCGGACCACGCGCTCGTCCGCGACCTGGTCGACCGCGCCGATGGACCCAGCGCCGATGGACCCAGCGCCGACGGATCCCGCCCCGGTCGGGCCGCCCCCGTCGCCCTGGCCGCGCCCGGCTACGCCTACCGCACGGAGGGGCCATGAGGCGATCGACGACCCTGCTCGTCACGGCGGCGCTCGCGGCCGGCACGCTGAGCGCCACACCCGCGATACCCACCGCACCCGCGGCAGCCACCGCCCCCACGACGGCACCCGTACGGTACGAGGCCGAGGACGCCCTGGTGAGCCAGGGCGCCGTGGAGTCCAACCACGCCGGGTTCACCGGCACCGGCTTCGTGAACTTCGCCAACGTGCCCGGCGGTTACGTGGAGTTCACCGTGGACGCCGCCGCGGCCGGCGCCACCGAGCTGACCCTGCGCTACGCCAACGGCACCGGCGCCAACCGCCCGCTCGACGTCGCCGTGAACGGTACGCAGGTCGCCGACGACCTGGCCTTCGGCCCCACGGGCGCCTGGACCTCCTGGCGCACCGGCCGGCTCACCGCGCCCCTCGTCGCCGGCCGCAACACCGTGCGCGTCACCTCCGCCGGCGCGCTCGGCGGCCCCAACCTCGACTCCCTCACCGTCGGCGAGGACAGCGGCGCCACGGACTGGTCCCTCGCCGTCGTCCAGTCCACGACGGCGCGCCACACCCCCACCTCCATCGGCGGCTGGTCGTACCCCGTCGGGCTGTACCTCTACGGCCAGTACCTCGTCTACCAACGCACCGGCGACCCCAGGCTGCTGAGCTACGTCAAAAGCTACGTCGACCGGTTCGTGGACGCCGCCGGGAACATGGACCGCAACTTCAACAACCTCGACTCCATGCAGGCGGGCCGGCTGCTGGTCGCTCTGCACGAGGAGACCGGCCAGACGCGCTACCAGAAGGCCGCGAAGAAGATCCGCGACCGGCTCGACACCTATCCGCGCACCGCGGAGGGCGGCTTCTGGCACTCCACCTCCACCGACCGCCGCCACCAGCTGTGGGCCGACGGCGTCTACATGGTCAACCCGTTCCTGGTGGAGTACGGCCGCCAGTTCGGCGACGCCGGCTACGCGAACGACGAAGCGGCCAAGCAGCTCGCGGTCTACGGCGGACGCCTCCAGGTCGCGAACGGACTGCTGCGGCACGCCTGGGACGAGTCCAAGGGCGCCCCCTGGGCGAACCCGCAGACCGGGCTCGCCCCCGAACACTGGTGCCGGGCCGTCGGCTGGTACTCGATGGCGCTCGTCAACGTCCTCGACGCCATCGGCCCGAACCACCCCCGCCGGGCACGGCTGCTGACCCTGCTGCGCCAACTCGCCACCGGCATCGAGCGCTACCAGGACCCGGCGACGGGCCGGTGGTTCCAGGTCGTCGACAAGGGCGCACAGCCCGGCAACTGGACCGAGACGTCGTGCTCCAGCATGTTCACCTACGCGCTGTCCCGTTCGGCGCAGCAGGGCTACGTGGACGCCCGGTACGCCCAGGTCGCCCAGCGCGGCTACGAGGGCGTGCTGGACCGGATCTCGCTGGGGTCCGACGGGCGGACGAACCTCGCCGAGATCTCCGTCGGCACCAACGTCGGCGACTTCGGCTACTACGTGCGACGCGAGCGCAGGACCAACGATCTCCACGGTCTCGGCGCCTTCCTCATCATGAACGAACAGCTGGCAGTGAGGTGAAGATCATGACCGCATCACGCAGGACGATCCTCGGCGCGGCCATCGGCGGGGCGGCTGCGGCCGGCCTCCCCGGGCTGGTGCCCCCGGCCGCCGCCGCGCCCGGTGACGCGGCGCGGGCGGCGGAGTGGCAGTTGCGCTGGTCCCCCTCGGCAGCCACCGACAAGCTGCGGGCCTTCGAGACCCTGGAGGACGACCGGGCCGACTCGCACACCTCGTACGGTCCGCACATCACCACCGAGGGCGACAACTTCCGCTTCACCATGCACACCCAGGACCGGGACACCAGCACCGACCGCCAGCGCCACGAGGTCACCGGCTGTCGCTCCGGTGACTCGTTCCTGCGCTGGAAGAGCGGCGAGACCTGGCGGGTGACGTACTCGATGTTCATCCCGTCCTCGCTGAAGGCGACGACCAAGTTCACCCACATCATGCAGATGAAGCAGCCGGGCGCCGGCTCGGCGCCGATCATCGTGCAGTCGCTGCGGCGCGACGGCGGAAAGCAGACCATCGAGCTGAAGGTCTTCACCCCCAACATCCTGGTCGGCCGCACCGACCTCGCCCCGCTCCACGACAAGTGGACGGACGTGGACTTCCAGATCAAGATCGGCAACGGTACGTCCGGTTCGGTCCGCTGGATCCTCAAGAGCGGCGGCAAGACCGTGCTCGACGCGACGAAGACCGGCGTCGACACCTTCCTCGCCGACCGGGTCCGCCCCAAGTGGGGCATCTACCGCTCCCTCGGCGACAGTTCGGGCTCCATCCAGAACTGCTACCTGCTCCTGACCAACATGCGCGGCTACCAGCTCGTCTAGGAGGACGACGATGAAGAGTGTGCGCAGATCGGCGGCGGCGTTACTGGGCGTCGCCGTCGTGCTGGGGGTCTCCCAGCTCCCCGCGACAGCGACGGCCGCACCGACCCTCCCGGCCGCACCGACCCTCCCGGCCGCACCGACCCTCCCGGCGGCATCGAACCTCCCCGCGGCACCGACCGCCCCGGCGGCGCCGGCCGCCGCCCCCCGGGCGCCCGCCGCGTTGAACGGCGGCGACCACGTCACGGTCCCCGCCCCCCGGGCCGTGGAGTTCAACGTCCGCGACTACGGCGCCGTGGGCAACGGCTCCACCAACGACACCGGTGCGATCAACCGGGCCATCACCGCCGCGAACGGCGCCGGCGGCGGCACCGTGCGCTTCCCCGCCGGCACGTACGAGTCGAAGAACACCATCCACCTGAAGAGCAACGTCACGATCCAGCTGGACCAGGGCTCCACCATCAGCGGCAACGCGGCGGACACCTACGACCCGCCGGAGGACAACCCCTGGGACCAGTACCAGGACTACGGGCACAGCCACTTCCACAACGCCATGATCTACGGCGACAACCTCACCAACATCGGCTTCGTCGGCTCCGGCGTCATCGACGGGGACGGCGCGCTGATCACCGGCAACCCCAAGAGCGGCGAGGCCGACAAGATCATCTCGCTGACCCGGTGCAGCAACCTCACCATGAGCGGGATCACCCTGCGCGAGGGCGGCCACTTCGCCGCCCTGATCAACGACTGCGACAACGTCGTCTCAGACCGGCTCGTCATAGACACCGCGATGGACCGCGACGGCTGGAACGTCATCAACACCACCAACGTACGCATCACCAACGCCAACTTCGCCGCCAACGACGACGCCCTCGCCTTCAAGAGCGACTACGCGCTGGGCGCCAAGCTGAACAACGGGAACGTCACCGTCACCGACTCCTACCTCTCCGCCGGCTGTTGCAACGCCCTGATGTTCGGCTCCGAGACCTGCGGCGACTTCACCAACTACCGCTTCGAACGGATCACCATCAAGGGCTCCAACAAGTCCGGCCTCGGCATGGTGTCGATGGACGGCTCCAAGATCTCCGACGTCCGCTACAAGGACATCACCATGACGGACGTGCGCTCGCCGATCATGCAGAAGGTCGGCACGCGCAAGCGCTGCGGCAACAACCCGGGCGTCGGCTCCATCAGCGACATCACCTACACCAACATCAAGGCCGGCGGCGTCTCGCCCTCCTTCTCGCCGACGATGTGGGGCGAGTCCGGCAGCGGCCGGATCAAGAACGTCACCTACGACAACGTCGACATCACCGTGCCCGGCGGCAACGGCACCATGTCCACCAATCCGCCGAGCAACCAGCCCACCAACTACAACCCCAACTCCATCGGCACCCGCCCCGCCTACGGCTGGTACATCCGCAACTCCGAGAACGTCCGCTTCACCGACAGCGAGGTCCGCTTCGCCGCGGGCGACGGACGCCCGGCGATCATCGCCAACAGCAGCAGCGGCATCCGCTTCGAACGCTTCACCGCCCAGCGCGGCAGCAACAGCCCCGCTGACCTCGTCTTCCAGTCCGTCACCGGCTACTGCGTCGCCGCCAGCGCCAACACCTCGGGCGGCGCCCTGCGGATCAGCCAGTCCGGCTCCAGCGAGAACTGCCAGCCCACCGGGCCCGGGCCCAAGCGGTACGAGGCCGAGAGCGCCTCGTACACCGCCGGCTCCACGGTCGACTCCAACCACGCCGGATACAGCGGCGCCGGCTTCGTGAACACCCCCAACGCCGCCGGCTCCTACGTGGAGTGGACCGTGCCGGCCACCGCCGCAGGACCGGCCGACCTCGTCATCGGCTACGCCAACGGCACCTCGGCCGACCGCCCGATGGACGTCGCCGTCAACGGCGTCACCATCGCCTCGGGGCGCTCCTTCCCCACCACCAGCGCCTGGACCGACTGGCGCACGGTGACCGTGCCGGCCACCCTCCAAGCCGGCACCAACACCGTGCGGCTGACCGCCACCGGCGCCGAGGGCGCACCCAACCTCGACTATCTGGACGGACCGGCATGACGCGTCGCCTCTGGGCGCGTCTGCTCACGGTGGGCGCGCTGCTGATCGGCGCGCTCACCTGGGCGCCCGCCCCGGCGGGCGCCGACGTCGAGCACCCGCGCCAGGACTTCCTGCGCTCGTCGGTCTCCGGGCTGTTCCTGCACTGGGGGCTGCGGACCGCGCCCGCGCACTCCAGTTGCAGCGCCTGGGAGCGCGACGTCACGGCCGGCGGCTGGAACGCCGACTACTGGGTGGCCGAGGCCCAGAAGCTGCACGCCCAGTACCTGGTCCTGGCCACCTTCCACTCCCGCCTCGGCTACGCCCGCCCCTGGCCGTCCAAGATCCCCGGCAGCTGCGCCACCCAGCGCGACTTCCTCGGCGAGCTCGTCGAAGCCGCGAAGGCCAAGGGCCTGAAGACGATCCTCTACATGACCGACGACCCCAAGTGGCACGCCGAGGGCGGGCAGGAGTGGCTGAACTCGGCCGCGTACTCCGCGTACAAGGGCCGCTCGGTCGACCTCACCACCCGCGACGGCTTCGGCGAGTACTCCTACGAACTCTTCTTCGAGGTGATGGAGCGCTATCCGGAGCTGGCCGGGTTCTGGATCGACAACGACAACGCCTACTGGGAGCGGAACGACCTGTACGCCAAGGTCTACCAGCGCCGGCCGCACTACACGATCAGCAACAACAACGAAGACACGCCGATCATGGACATGATCAGCAATGAGCAGAAGACCGGCATGTCACCGGCGTACGACTATCCGCAGGCGGTCTACACGGCGGCCCCACGGCTGATCGAAGCCGACTTCAAGCTCCCCTCCACCGGAGCCTGGTGGTACGACGGCTCCGACCCGGCCGTCGACCGCAAGCTGACCATCGGCCGCCTCGTCACCAACGCAGGCTCCTCCGTCAAGGCGCTGATGGCCGAGACAGCCCAGGTCAACGGGCGCTTCCCGAGCAACCAAGCAGCCTTCAACGACTTCGCCGACGGCTACCTCGACCGCATCTGGGAGTCCCTGAACGGCACCGAGGGCGGCGGATACCTGCACGGCGGACTCACCCCCGGCTTCTGGAACGACGGCGCCCACGGCGTCACCACCGTCGCCAAGGCCGACCCGAACCGGCACTACGTGCACGTCGTCACCCCGCCGACCACCTCCACCCTGCGCATCCGCGACAACGGCTACCGGGTGACCGCCGTCACCGACCTGCGCACCGGCGCACCCGTCGCGCACAGCCAGAGCGGCGGCACCCTCACCCTCACCGGACTCGGCGACTGGGACCCGTACGACACCGTCTTCAAGGTCACCACCGCCGGCCGCGAGGGCATCCTGGCGCCCGGCACGTACACCATGAGCGCCAGCGCCTCCACCGGCGGACACGGCGCGGAGGCAGCCGCCGACGGCGATCACCGCACCTACTGGGACAGCGACAAGACCACCCCCGTCTCGCTCCGCTTCGACCTCGGCGCGCCCCGACGGGTGCAGTACCTCGCCCTCAACCAACGCGAGGACTCCGTCAGCTACGCCCGCTCCGCAACCGAACAGTCGGCCCGCATCAAGGACTACCGCGTGTACGTCAGCGACGACGGCACCAACTGGGGCAGCCCGATCAAGACCGGCAGCCTGCCCAGCCGGCGCGCCGTGGCCACCGTCGACCTGCCCGCCACCACCGCGCGCCACGTCCGACTGGAGGTCGTGAACACCCACGCCGCGGCCAGTGACACCAGCCGCCACAAGCGGCTGCGCATCGACGAGGCGTGGATCGGCACCGCGTACGCGGGCGGCGGCACCGGACCCGGCCCGACCCCGCAGCGCTACGAGGCCGAGGACGCCGGCCACAGCGCCGGTTCGACCGTGGACTCCAACCACGGCGGCTTCAGCGGCAGCGGCTTCGTGAACACCGCGAACGCGGCCGGCGCATATGTGGAGTGGACCGTGAACGCCACCGCTGCCGGCCCTGCCCGGCTCGCCTTCCGCTACGCCAACGGCACCACCGCCGGCCGCCCGATGGACGTCACGGTGAACGGCACCGTCGTCGCCGCGAACCGACCCTTCGGACCGACCGGGGCGTGGACGAACTGGACCGACGACGTCCTGACCGTCCCCCTGACCGCCGGCACCAACACCGTCCGCACCACCGCCACCACGGCGGGCGGCGCCCCCAACCTCGACCGCCTCGATGTGGAGGCCACCTCGTGAACCTGCTGAAAACCCTGGGCCGCGGCGTCCTCGCCACCGCCCTCGCGCTGCCGCTCGCCGCGGCCGGCCTCACCGCCAAGGCGCCGCCGGCCGCCGCCTCCGACAACGGCCTGTCCATCCGGCCCGCCATGGGCTGGTCCAGTTGGAGCTTCGTCCGCCGCTGGCCCACCGAGGCCAAGATGAAGGCCCAGGCCGACGCCCTGGTCTCCAGCGGACTCAAGGACAAGGGCTACGTTTACCTCAACCTCGACGACTTCTACCAGAAGTGCGACGCCAACGGCTTCGTCGTCGACCAGTACGGCCGCTGGGCGATCGACGAGGCCAAGTTCCCCTCCGGGATCAAGGCCCTCGCCGACTACGTGCACTCCAAGGGGCTGAAGTTCGGCTTCTACGTCACCCCCGGCATCGCGAAGAACGCCGTCACCCGCAACACCCCCATCGAGGGCACCTCCTACCGGGCCAAGGACATCGCCGACACCACCCGGCAGGAGAAGAACTACAACTGCAAGAACATGTACTACATCGACTACAGCAAGCCGGGCTCCCAGGAGTTCGTGAACTCCTGGGCCAAGCAGTTCGCCGACTGGGGCGTGGACTACCTGAAGATCGACGGCGTCGGCAGCCACGACATCCCCGACGTCCGCGCCTGGGACAAGGCGCTGCGCGCCACCGGCCGCCCCATCAACTACGCGCTCTCCAACAACCTCGCCATCGCCGACGCCCCCACCTGGCGCCAACTCGCCAACAGCTGGCGCACCCAGGGCGACGTGGAGTGCTACTGCGGCCCCGGCCCCAACGGCAGCGGACACCCGCTCACCAACTGGTCCAAGATCACCTCAAGGTTCACTTCGGCCGCGAACTGGCAGCAGTACGCGGGCCCCGGCGGCTGGAACGACCTGGACTCCCTCCAGATCGGCAACGGCGACCAGATCGGCCTCACCGCCGACCAACGGCGCTCCCACATGACCCTGTGGGCCATGGCCGCCTCCCCGCTGCTCATCGGCGGCGACCTGACCGACCTCAACGCCACCGACCGGGCGATCCTCGGCAACGAACGCCTCATCGCCGTCAACCAGGACGGCGTCGCCGCCCGCCGGCTCGTCAACTCCGGCAACCAACAGGTCTGGCACAAGAAGGAGGCCGACGGCGACCACGTCATCGCCCTGTTCAACACCGGCACATCCGGCAACCAGACCGTGTCCGTCAACTGGTCCCAGGCCGGCATCGTAGGCGCCGCGGCCGTCACCGACCTGTGGTCGGGCCAGAGCGGCGGCGTCGTGAACGGCTCGTACAGCGCCACCCTGCGCCCCGGTGAGACCCGACTGATCCGCGCCACCCCGCAGGCCGGCTCCACCACCCGCTACGAGGCCGAGGGCGCCAGCTACAGCGCCGGTTCGACCGTGGACTCCAACCACGGCGGCTTCAGCGGCAGCGGCTTCGTGAACACCGCGAACGCGGCCGGCGCCTACGTGGAGTGGACGGTCGAGTCCGCCACGGCCCGGGACGCCGCACTCACCCTGCGGTACGCCAACGGCACCGCCGTGGTCCGGCCGATGGACGTCGTCGTGAACGGCACCGCCGTCGCCGCGAACCGTGCGTTCGGCCCGACGGGCGCCTGGACGAGCTGGGCCGACGCCACCCTCACCGTCCCGCTGAAACAGGGCACCAACACCGTCCGCGCCACCGCCACCACCGCGAACGGCGCACCCAACCTCGACTACCTCGACCGCGGATAGCCGGCCCGGCCGACCCGCGGGCCCCGATCACGCGAACCCGGTTGGGACCCGTGGGCCGGCTCTGACAGGGTGCGGAGCGTGATCCGTGCGATGACGTGGAACGTGTGGTGGCGCTTCGGACCCCGGGAGCGGCGGAGGGAGGCGTTGGCGCGCGTCCTGGAGGAGACGCGACCGGACGTTGTCGGCCTCCAGGAAGTCTGGTTCGACGAGACCGGCGACGGCCTGGCGAACCGGCTCGCCGAACGGCTCGGGATGCACGTCACGGTCGAGCCGTACCGCCGGCCCGAGCGCTGGCACCGGCGCGCCGGCGACGAAGCGTACGGCGTCGGGCTCGCCGTGCTCAGCCGCTGGCCCGTCCTCGAGCGCGAGGTGCTGGCGCTGCCGGCCGGCGACGGGCAGGACGACGGCCGGATCGTGCTGCACGCGCTGCTGGACGCGCCCACCGGCGCGCTGCCGTTCTTCACCACGCACCTGAACTCCGCCCCGCACGAGTCCGCCGTACGGTGCGAACAGGTCACCGCGCTCGCCTCCTTCGTCGCGAGCCGCGCCCGGGGGCACGCCTTCCCGCCCGTGCTCACCGGCGACTACAACGCCCTTCCCGACGCGGACGAGATGCGGCTGCTCGGCGGCTACCGCACCGCGCCCGCCGTCGGCCGGCAGGTACTGCTGGACGCCTGGGAGCACGCCGAGCCGGGCGCCCCCGCCGCCACCTGGGACGCGGCCAATCCGTACGTCGCCCGCACCTTCCCCCTCAGCTCCCGGGTCGACTACGTCCACGTGGGGCTGACCGGGCCTGGCGGGCTCGGCCGCGTGCACGCCGTGCGCCGCGCGGGCGACCGGCCCGTGGACGACGTCTGGCCCTCCGACCACGCCGCCGTCGTCGCCGACCTGACCTCCTACTCGGTGGACCCGGACGTGGAGCTGCCGCAGCCGGAGGAGGGCGAACGCTGGGCCGTCGGCGCCCTGATCCGCAACGAGCGCGGCGAGGTCTTCGCCCAGAAGCGCGGCCCCCACCGACGGCTCTTCCCGAACTCCTGGGACGTCGTCGGCGGCCACGTCGAAGCGGGCGAGGACCTGCTGGTGGCGCTGGCCCGGGAGGTCGAGGAGGAGACCGGCTGGCACCTGCGGCGGGTACGGCGCCTGATCGGGGTCTCCACCTGGACCGGCGACGACGGCGAAGGACTGCGCCACGAGGCCGACTTCGTCGTGGACGTCGCCGGCGATCCGGAGCGGCCCGTGCTGGAGGCCGGGAAGCACACGGAGTACGGCTGGTTCGGCGTCGGCGGCCTCGAACGCCTCAAGGAGAACCGGCCCGCGGACGACACCTTCGTGCACGACCTCGTCGCGGCGGCGCTTGCGTAGTGCGTCTCCGCGGCGCGTGTGGACGGAGCCGCCGTTTCCCTGCGGGAGTGTTGGTCCCCACCGGCCGGTGGTGGGCTTGTCGCGCAGTTCCGCCCCCTACGCCCAGAGGCGTGGGGGGACCCCCAGCGCCCCAAAGACCTCCACCTCCAGCCCGCAGGCGAATGACGGGGCAGCGAATCAGGTGGCGCTGGGGTCCCCCCACTCCCTTTAGACGTAGGGGGAGGAACTGCGCGACGAGCCGCAGGCGCGGCAGCACAGTTCGCCGCACGGCGAAGCCGCCGTCAGCGATACAGCGCGTCCACCTCCGCCGCGTACGCCTCCTCGATCGCCCGGCGCTTCAACTTCAGCGACGGGGTGAGCAGTCCGTGCTCCTCGCTGAAGGGGTGCGCCAGGATGCGGAAGGTGCGGATCGACTCGGCCTGCGAAACGGCGGTGTTCGCCGCCACCACCGCGCGCCGGATCTCCGACTCCAACTCGGGGTCGCGCACCAACTCGGCCGGCGGCGGCATCGGCTTGTGCCGCATCCGCAACCAGTGCTCCACCGCCTCCGGGTCGATGGTGACCAGCGCCGCCACGAACGGCCGGTCGTTGCCGACGACGAGGCACTGCGCCACCAGCGGATGGGCGCGCACCCGCTCCTCCAGCGCCACCGGGGACAGGCTCTTGCCCCCCGACGTCACCAGGATCTCCTTCTTCCGCCCGGTGATCGTCAAGTAGCCGTCGTCGTCCAGCACCCCGAGGTCCCCGGTGGCGAACCAGCCGTCCCGCAGCACCGCACCGGTGGACTTCGGGTCCCCGTGGTAGCCGGCGAAGAGCTGACGGCCACTCAGCCACACCTCGCCGTCCTCCGCGATCCGCACCGACGTCCCCGGCACCGGGCGCCCCACCGTGCCGTACTTGGTGCCCCGCGGCGGATTGGCCACGGCCGCGCCCGTCGTCTCGGTGAGCCCGTACCCCTCGAAGACGGTGACGCCCGCGCCTTCGAAGAAGAGCCCGAGCCGACGGTCCATGCCCGAGCCGCCGGACATCGCGTGCCGGACCCGGCCGCCGAGCGCCGCCCGCAGCTTCCCGTACACCGCCCGGTCGAAGAACTGGTGTTGCATCCGCAGCGCCGTCGACGGACCCGGGCCGACGCCGAACGCCCGGTGCTCCACGGCCTCCGCGTACCGCACCGCGACCTCGACCGCCTTGTCGAACGGGCCGAGCTTGCCCGCGGCCTCGGCCCGGCGCCGCGCGGCGGCGAAGATCTTCTCGAAGACGTACGGCACGGCCAGGAAGAACGTGGGGCGAAAGCTCGCCAGGTCCGTCAGCACCTCCTGGGCCCGCAGCTCCGGCTGATGGGCGAAGCGGACCCCCTTGCGCACCGCCGCCACCTCCACCATCCGCCCGTACACGTGCGCCAGCGGCAGGAACAGCAGGGTGGACGGCTCCTCGTTGGGCCGGGAGCGGAACACCGGACCCCAGTGCTCGGTCACCGTGTCGGACTCGTACATCAAGTTGGCGTGGGTGATCACACAGCCCTTCGGCGGGCCGGTGGTGCCGGAGGTGTAGACGACGGTGGCCGTCGAGTCCGGGGTCACCGCCCGCCGGTGCCGGTGCACCACCTCGTCGTCGATGTGCCGACCGCCGTCGACGAGTCGGGCCACCGCGTCCGCGTCCAACTGCCACAGCCGCTTGAGCAGCGGCAGCCGGTCCACCACCGACCCCACGGTCATCGCGTGGTCCTCGTGCTCCACCATGCAGGCCGAGACCTCGGCGTCGAGCAGGATCCAGCAGACCTGCTCGGCCGAGGACGTCGGGTAGATCGGTACGGACTGGGCGCCGATCGTCCAGATCGCGAAGCCGAACAGCGTCCACTCGTAGCGGGTGCGGCACATCAGCGCGACCCGGTCGCCGAACCGCACCCCGTCCGCGATCAGCCCTTTCGCCAGGGCCAGCACCTCGTCGCGGAATCCCTCTGCGGTCACCTCGTCCCAGCCGCCCCCGGCGTCCTTGCGACAGACCGCGACGCGCCCGGGCTCGCGCTCGGCGCGGTCGAAGACGGCGTCGGCCAATCCACCGACCAGCGGAGGCGCGTCGAGAGGGGGGACGGTGAACTCGCGCAATGGACTGCTCCTCGTGGCGCTCCGCACAGCGCCGCGACGCTACCTCACCGCGAAAGCCCCGGCCGGAGCGTTCGAAAAGCCTGGACGAATGGCATCACGACAGGTCAGACGCAGAAATCCGGGCACAAGGGGAAGGGCCGGACGGACTTCTGACCGGTGGGTAACTGAGGCGGGGTGGAACCTCCACCGAATCTGTACGGCCCCGACACCGGGGTTCGGTCGTTACGCGCGGGCCCCGGCGCGCCGGCTCGGCGCGCCCGTCCGTACCGTGCTCGGCTCAGCGCGCCCCGTCGAGGTCGATGCGGTGCTGGCCCGCGTACACGTTCATGTTCGCCCCGCGCAGGAAGCCCACGAGGGTGAGCCCCGTCTCGTCGGCCAGGTCCACCGCGAGCGACGACGGCGCCGACACCGCAGCCAGCACCGGGATCCCCGCCATCACCGCCTTCTGTGCCAACTCGAACGAAGCCCGCCCCGACACCAGCAGGATCGCCCGGGACAGCGGCAGCCCACCGGACTGCACCGCCCGGCCCACCAACTTGTCCACGGCGTTGTGCCGTCCCACGTCCTCGCGCACGTCCAGCAGCGAGCCGTCCTCGGCGAAGAGGGCCGCGCCGTGGAGCCCGCCCGTCTGCGCGAAGACCCGCTGCGCCGCCCGCAGCCGGTCGGGCAGCGCGGCGAGCAGCGCGGGGGAGATCCGCAGCGGCGGCGCGTCGGCGATCGGGAAGCGCGCCGTGGTGCGGACCGCGTCCAGGCTCGCCTTGCCGCACAGCCCGCACGACGACGTGGTGTAGACGTGCCGCTCCAGACCGGTGTCCGGGACCGGGACCCCGGGCGCGAGCCGTACGTCCACCACGTTGTAGGTGTTCACGCCCTCGTCGTTGGTGCCGGCGCAGTACTGGATCTGCCGTACGTCATCGGCCGCTGCCACCACGCCCTCGCTCACCAGGAACCCGGTGGCCAGCGCGAAGTCGTCGCCGGGGGTGCGCATGGTGATCGTCAACGGGCAGCCGTTGAGTCGGATCTCCAGCGGCTCCTCGGCCACCAGGGTGTCCGGGCGCGCGGAGACCGCGCCGTCCCTGATGCGAAGGGTGCGGCGGCGCTCGGTGACCCGTCTCATGGTGATCGATCCCGGTTCTCTCGCTGGTCCTCGTGGCGGCCGGCGCGCGGCCCGCGGCCCCGCGCCGTTCGGACATTGTCCGGCACGCCGGAGCGCGCGGGACCTCCCGGAGCCCGTGTGACAGCGGGGTGCTGGGGTGAGGCTACAGAAAATGAGGTGGTAATCCTGTCGGGTCACCTGCCGTCGTACCAGGTGGTAGGGCCCAAGACTGGGGCCTGTCGAACGCCCTCGAAAGGGGACCCCCGCCCATGACCGGCTCGCGCATCGTCGCCCTGGGGCACCACCAGCCCGCCGCAGTGCTCACCAACGAAGACCTGGCAGCCCTGGTCGACACCAGCGACGAGTGGATCCGCAGCCGCGTCGGCATCCGGACCCGTCACAAGTCGGCGCAGGACGAGCCGGTGGACGAGCTGGCGGCGCACGCCGGGGCCAAGGCCCTGGCCGCGGCCGGGCTCGCGCCGGCGGACGTCGACCTGGTGGTCGTCGCCACCTCCACCGCCGAGAACCGCTCCCCGAACACGGCCGCCCGGGTCGCGGCCCGGCTCGGCATGGGCTCGCCCGCCGTCATGGACCTGAACGTGGTCTGCGCCGGGTTCACCCACGCCCTGGCCACCGCCGACCACGCCGTACGGGCCGGTGCCGCCGCCCGGGCCCTGGTCATCGGCGCGGACGCGATGACCGCGATCACCGACTGGAGCGACCGCACCACCTGCGTGCTGACCGGCGACGGCGCGGGCGCGGCGGTGGTGGAGGCGAGCGGCCCGGAGGGGCCGGGCATCGGGCCGGTGCTGTGGGGGTCGGTGCCGGAGCTGGGGCACGCGGTGCGCATCGAGGGGACCCCGCCGCGGTTCGCCCAGGAGGGCCAGACGGTCTACCGCTGGGCCACCACCCGGCTGCCGGCGATCGCGCGCGGCGTCTGCGAGCGGGCGGGGGTGGCTCCCGAGGAGCTGGCGGGCGTCGTCCTGCACCAGGCGAACCTGCGGATCATCGAGCCGATCGCGGAGCGGATCGGCGCGGTGAACGCGGTCGTCGCGCGGGACGTCGTGGACTCCGGCAACACCTCGGCCGCGTCGATCCCGCTCGCCTTCTCCAAGCTGGTCGAGCGGGGCGAGATCCCCAAGGGCGCACCGGTGCTGCTGTTCGGCTTCGGCGGGAACCTGTCGTACGGGGGACAGGTCGTCGCCTGCCCCTGAGCCCGGCGGTTCGGCCCCGGCGGTTCGGCCCCGGCGGTTCGGCCCCGGCGGGGCGGCGGCGGGCGGCACACTGGCCGCATGGCGGCGAAGCGGAGTGCGGGCCTGGTGCTGTTCCGGCGCCCGGGCGGCGGCAGCGTCCCCGTGGGGGACGGCGCCGAGGTGGAAGTCCTCATCGGACACATGGGCGGGCCGCTGTGGGCCAAGCGCGACGAGCGGGCGTGGTCCTTCCCCAAGGGGGAGTACGCGGCGGACGAGGAGCCGACGGCCGCGGCGCGCCGTGAGTTCCAGGAGGAACTGGGCCTCGCCCCGCCCGACGGCGCCTGGCTGGCGCTCGGGGAGAACCGTCAGTCGGGCGGCAAGGTGGTGACGCTCTGGGCGCTGGCGGGCGAGGTGGACCTCGACCGGGTCGTACCGGGTACCTTCACCATGGAGTGGCCGCCGCGCTCGGGCCGGATCCAGGAGTTCCCGGAGATCGACCGGGTGGCCTGGGTGGACGTCGCAGGTGCGCGCGAGAAGCTGGTGGCCGGGCAAGTCGTCTTCCTCGACCGGCTGCTCGACCTCCTCGCAGCAGATCCGTCCGGGGGAAAGAAGTAGGGGAAGCAGCAGGATCGTCCTCGCACCAACCCGGCTTTGTCCAGGGTGTGGAGAAAGTTGGTGCTGAACTCCGCTCAAGTTCTTCCCACTCGGTGAAAGCACTGCTACGTTCCCCTCGAAAGCCTGATCAGTCAGGGCCACCAGGGTCCCCACGCCGATGGCAGGGGAGGGGAGGGGCAATGAGGCGCATGACCGCTCGACCCGCCAACGCGCACCAGGCGCGGCTGCTCAGGCTGCTGCGCGACGGAGGCCCCAACTCCCGCGCCCAACTGGGCGACCTGGTGGACCTGTCGCGGTCCAAGCTGGCCGTGGAGGTCGACCGGCTGCTGGAGACCGGACTGGTCGTCGCGGACGGACTGGCCGCGTCGCGCGGCGGGCGCCGCTCGCACAACATCCGGCTCGCCCCCGAGCTGCGCTTCCTCGGCGTGGACATCGGTGCCACCTCGATAGACGTCGCGGTCACCAATGCGGAGCTGGAGGTGCTCGGGCACCTCAACCACCCGATGGACGTCCGCGAAGGACCGGTCGCGATCTTCGAGCAGGTGCTGTCGATGGCGGCCAAGCTCAAGGCCACCGGCCTCGCGGAGGGCTTCGACGGCGCGGGGATCGGCGTCCCCGGACCCGTCCGCTTCCCCGAGGGCGTACCGGTCGCCCCGCCGATCATGCCCGGCTGGGACGGCTTCCCGGTCCGCGAGGCGCTCAGCCAGGACCTCGGCTGCCCGGTCATGGTCGACAACGACGTGAACCTGATGGCCATGGGCGAGCAGCACGCGGGCGTCGCCCGCTCCGTCGCTGACTTCCTCTGCATCAAGATCGGTACGGGCATCGGCTGCGGCATCGTCGTCGGCGGCGAGGTCTACCGGGGCACCACGGGCAGCGCCGGCGACATCGGCCACATCCAGGTCGACCCGTACGGCCGCGCCTGCGCCTGCGGCAACAAGGGCTGCCTGGAAGCGCACTTCAGCGGTGCCGCGCTGGCCCGCGACGCGGAGGAGGCGGCCCGCAGCGGACGCTCGCCGGAGCTGGCCGAACGGTTCGCCGCCGGCGGCCCGCTCACCGCCGTCGACGTGGCCGCCGCCGCGGCGGCCGGCGACACCGCGGCGATCGAGTTGATCCGCGAGGGCGGCAACCGCGTGGGCCAGGTCATCGCCGGACTCGTCAGCTTCTTCAACCCCGGGCTCGTGGTGATCGGCGGCGGGGTGACCGGCCTCGGCCACACCCTGCTGGCCGCCGTGCGGACCCAGGTCTACCGGCAGTCGCTCCCGCTGGCCACCGGGAACCTCCCCATCGTGCTGGGCGAGTTGGGCGCCGTCGCCGGAGTCATCGGCGCCGCCCGGCTCATCAGCGACCACCTGTTCTCGCCGGCCTGACCCCCGGGCCCGGCGCCGCCGTACGCGTACCACCTGCACCGCGAACCACCCGCACTACCGGCACACCTGCACCACCGGCCCATCCGCACCACTCGCACCACCGAGCAGTACCGCACCACCGAGCAACACGCACAGCACGAGCAACACCCGCAGCACCAGCGCCATGCGTGCGACCGGCGCCACAAGCGCCCCCGTACCGCATCCGTATTCGTATCCGCCCTGCACCACGGACGAACAGCGCAGCACCCACCCTCGATCCCACCCCGTGCATCCGCACCAGGTAACACGTGCCACCAGTCGGCACGGGCACCCGCACGCTCCTTGTGAGCGCCCTCAACCGTCCACCACGAGTGCCCCCCACACGTACCCACGCCGTACAGCACCGTGCGTCCGCGCCCCGCCGCGCGGACCGCGTCGCACCGCTGCGCGGCAGCACCCGCCGAGGGGATTTGTCATGGCACCAGAACCACCCTTGCTCACCATGTCCCAGATCACCAAGTCGTTCCCCGGCGTCCGCGCGCTCGACGGCGTGGACCTGGAGGTCCAGGCCGGTGAAGTGCACTGCCTCCTCGGACAGAACGGCGCGGGCAAGTCCACCCTGATCAAGGTGCTCGCCGGCGCCCACCAGCCCGACGGCGGCACGATCACCTGGCGCGGCGAGCCGGTCCAGCTCAAGTCGCCGATCGCCGCTATGCGCCTCGGCATCGCCACCATCTACCAGGAACTCGACCTGGTCGAAGGGCTGTCGGTGGCCGAGAACGTCCACCTCGGCCACGAGCCCACCACCGCCGGCTTCGTCATCAGGGGCGGCGCGGCACGGGCCGCGACCCGCCAACTCCTCAAGCGCCTCGGCCACCCCGAGATCGACCCCGCCCGCCTCGTCGGCGAGCTCTCCGCCGCACAGCAGCAGATCGTTTCGATGGCCCGGGCCCTCTCCCACGAGGTGCGGCTGATCGTCATGGACGAGCCGTCCGCCGCCCTCGACCCCGACGAGGTCGACAACCTCTTCCGCATCGTCGCCGACCTCACCGCCGACGGCGTCGCCGTCGTCTACATCTCGCACCGCCTTGAGGAGATCCGCCGCATCGGCGACCGCGTCACCGTCCTCAAGGACGGTCGGGCCGTGGCCGGCGGACTGCCCGCCGAATCGACGCCGACGAACGAGGTCGTCTCCCTGATGACCGGCCGGAACGTCGCCTACGTCTTCCCCGAACGCCCCGCCCCGCAGGACGAGCCGGTCGACTCCGTACCGCGCACCCCGGTCCTGGCCGCCGAAGGGCTCACCCGCAAGGGCGAGTTCGCCCCCCTCGACCTCCAGCTCTACCCCGGGGAGATCGTGGGACTCGCCGGCCTCGTCGGCTCCGGACGCTCCGAGATCCTGGAGACGATCTACGGCGCCCGCAAGCCGACCGCCGGCCGCGTCCTGATCGACGGCGCGCCCCTGCGGCCCGGCAGCGTGCGCGCCGCCGTGAACGCCGGCATCGGCCTCGCCCCCGAGGAGCGCAAGGCCCAGGGCCTGCTGCTGATCGAATCCGTCACCCGCAACGTCTCCATCTCCACCCTCTCCCGCTTCTCCCGCGCCGGCTGGATCGACCGCAAGGCGGAGCGCACCGCCGCGCAGGCCGCCACCCGGGAGCTCTCCCTGCGCCCCGACAACCCCGACGCCCGCATCCGCACCCTGTCCGGCGGCAACCAGCAGAAAGCGGTGCTCGCCCGCTGGCTGTTGCGCGGCTGCAAGGTGCTGCTCCTCGACGAGCCCACCCGCGGGGTGGACGTCGGGGCGCGCGCCGAGCTCTACGCCGTGATCCGCCGACTGGCCGACGAGGGCCTGGCCGTCCTCCTCGTGTCCAGCGAAGTGCCCGAAGTGCTGGGCCTCGCCGACCGGGTGCTGGTGCTGCGCGAGGGCAGCGTCGTGCACGCGGCCGACGCCCGCGACCTCGACGAGCACCGCGTACTCGACCTCGTGATGGAAGGAAACCCGACGGCATGACGCAGCCAGCATCCGCGGCGCGCCAGGACGCGCCGAGCCTCGTGAAGTCCGCGCCGGACGACGGAGGTCCGCGTCGCTCCCTCGGCCTGCGCCTGGACGTGCGCAACCTGTCGCTGCTCGGCGTCCTCGCCGCGCTGATCGTGGTCGGCGGATTCACCAAGCCCGACGAGTTCCTCGCCACCAGCAACCTGCAACTGGTGCTCACCCAGGCGTCCATCATCGGCGTCGTCACCGTCGGCATGACCTTCGTGATCACCAGCGGGGGCATCGACCTGTCCGTGGGCGCGATGGTGGCGCTGGCGTCGGTGTGGGCCACCACGGTCGCCACCCAGGAGTACGGCTTCGCCGGCATCCTCTTCACCGCGGTCGTCGTCGGCCTCGGCTGCGGCCTGGTGAACGGGCTGTTGATCGCCTACGGCGGGATGGTGCCGTTCATCGCCACCATCGCGATGCTGGCCTCCGCCCGCGGCCTCGCCCTGCAGATCACCGACGGCAAGACGCAGATCGTCACCGTCGACTCCGTGCTCGACCTCGGTGTCAAGGACGCGTACGTGCTCGGCATCCCGCCGCTGGTGCTGGTCTTCGCCGCGGTGGTGCTGGTGGGCTGGCTGGTGCTGAACCGCACCACCTTCGGCCGGCGCACCTTCGCCATCGGCGGCAACCCGGAGGCCGCCCGGCTCGCCGGCATCGACGTCCGCCGCCAGCGGCTGTACCTGTACCTGCTGTCCGGGATGTGCTGCGGCATCGCCGCGTTCATGCTGGTGGTGCTCTCCGGCTCCGGCCAGAACACCAACGGCAACCTCTACGAACTCGACGCCATCGCCGCGGCGATCATCGGCGGCACCCTGCTCAGCGGCGGGCGCGGCACCATCGTCGGCTCCGTGCTCGGCGTCCTGATCTTCACCACGATCACCAACATCTTCGCCCTGAACAACCTGGAGACCGCGGTCCAGCAGATCGCCAAGGGCGCGATCATCGTCGCCGCCGTCCTGGTCCAGCACCGCACGCTGCGCGGCAGCGGCGACGCCTGACCCGTACCCGGACCGCCGTCGCCCGCGCAAGCACCGCACTTCTCAAGCACCGCTCCCTCAAGCACCACCCCCTCAAGCACCACCCCCTCAAGCACCGCCCTCCACAACCGCCCAGCCGGAAGGGTTCGTCCGTCATGCCAAAAAACTCCTCACCGAGCCGTAGAGGGATCCTCTTCGGATCCGCCGCCGTCTCGGCGACCGCCCTCCTCACCGCCTGTACGAGCAACGACCCCAAGGAGAAGGACGCGGCGGCGCCCGCCAACGCGCCCGTCTCCGACGACAAGCCGGGCAAGGCCGTCACCATCGGCTTCGCCGGCCCCCAGGCCGACCACGGCTGGCTGAACGCGATCAACGACAACGCCAAGGAGCGGGCGAAGAAGTACTCCGACGTCACCCTGGAGATCACCGAGGGCTCGAACGACACCGCGGCCCAGATCGGCCAGGTCCAGACCCTGATCAACAAGAAGGTCGACGTCCTGGTCATCCTCCCCGCCGACGGCAAGGCCCTCACCCAGGTCGGCCTCCAGGCCATGAAGGCGGGCATCCCCGTCGTCAACCTGGACCGGATCTTCGCCTCGCCCCAGGCGTACCGCTGCTGGATCGGCGGCGACAACTACGGCATGGGTCTGAACGCCGGCAACTTCATCGGCGAACAGCTCAAGGACAAGGCCAACGCCAAGGTCGTCGAACTCGCCGGGGTCGACAACCTGGAACTGACCCAGCAGCGCACCCAGGGCTTCGACGACGCCCTGAAGAACTACCCCAACATCAAGAAGGTCGCCCGGCAGGCCGCCGACTTCACCGTGGAGTCCGGCCAGGCCAAGATGGCCCAACTACTCCAGGCCCAGAGCCAGTTCGACGCGCTGTGGAACCACGACGACGACCAGGGAGTGGGCGCCCTGCGCGCCATCGCCCAGGCCGGCCGCAAGGACTTCCTGATGGTCGGCGGCGCCGGAGCCAAGTCCGCGATGGACGCCATCAAGGCCGACAACAGCGTCCTGAAGGCGACCGTGCTCTACCCGCCGACGATGGCGGCCTCCGCCATCGACATCGCCCGGGCCGTCGCCCAGGGCAAGGGCGTGGGCGGCATGGCCGAGATGGAGATCCCGGCCTCGATCACCCTGTACTCCGCCGTCGTCACCAAGGACAACGTCGACCAGTACCTGCCCACCGGCTTCATCTGACCGGTAGGCCCGCCCCCACCGAGCAGACCGACGAGGAGGAATCCGTATGGAACAGCGGGACAGTGAGGCCGCACCGCCGACTCTCGGCGTCGGCATGGTCGGATACGCGTTCATGGGTGCCGCCCACTCCCAGGGCTGGCGCAACGTGAGCCGCGTCTTCGACGTGCCGGTGAAGCCGGAGCTCGCCGCGATCGCCGGACGTGATCCGTCAGCCGTGCGCGCCGCGGCCGACCGACACGGCTGGGCCGCGGCGGTCACCGACTGGCGCGACCTCATCGCCCGGGACGACGTGCAGCTGGTCGACGTCTGCACGCCGGGCGACTCCCATGCGGAGATCGCGATCGCCGCGCTGGAGGCGGGCAAGCACGTGCTGTGCGAGAAGCCGCTGGCGAACTCGGTGGCGGAGGCACGGGCGATGGTGGATGCGGCCGAGCGCGCGAAGGCGCGCGGACAGGTCGCGATGGTCGGGTTCAACTACCGACGCGTCCCCGCCGTCGCCTACGCCCGCCAACTGATCGCCGGCGGCTCCCTCGGTGCCCTGCGCCACCTGCGGTTCACCTACCTCCAGGACTGGCTGGTGGACCCGGCGTTCCCGCTGACCTGGCGGCTGCGCAAGGAGAGCGCGGGTTCGGGGGCGCTCGGCGACCTCGGCGCCCACATCGTCGACCTCGCGCAGTTCCTGGCGGGGGAGCACCTGGCGGGGGTGTCCGCGCTGACGGAGACCTTCGTCAAGGAGCGGCCCGTCGCATCGGGCGGCGGGGAGCAGAGCACGGGCCGGGTCACCGTGGACGACGCCGCCCTGTTCAACGGACGGCTCCCCTCCGGCGCCCTGGCCTCCTTCGAAGCCACCCGGATGGCCGCCGGCCGCAAGAACTCCCTGCGCTTCGAGATCAACGGCGAACGCGGCTCGATCGCCTTCGACCTGGAGCGCCTGAACGAGCTCTCGTTCCACGACGACACCGAGCCTGCGACCTCCGCCGGCTTCAAGCGGATCCTGGTCACGGAGGCGGACCACCCCTACCTGGAGGCGTGGTGGCCGCCCGGCCACGCACTGGGCTACGAGCACACCTTCACCCACCAGGCCCGCGACCTGCTCCACGCCATCGCGGACGGCACGGAGCCCGCACCGTCGTTCGCCGACGGCCTCCAGGTCCAACGGGTGCTCGCGGCCGTGGAGGAGAGCGCGCAGAACAACGCGTCCTACGTGCCCGTACCGACCGGGACGGGATGAGCGGCGGCCCGGCTGGACAGAAGCAACGACGAAGCACGACGAGCAACGACGCACGACGAGCAACGACGCACGACGAACGACGACGAGCAACGACGAACCACGAGCAACGACCACCACACGTACGGGGAAGTCAGGAGAGGACATGTCACGTCCGTTCACGCTCTTCACCGGCCAGTGGGCCGACCTGCCCCTGGAGGAGGTGTGCCGGCTCGCCCGTGACTTCGGCTACGACGGGCTGGAGCTCGCCTGCTGGGGCGACCACTTCGAGGTGGACAAGGCGCTCGCCGACCCCGGGTACCTCCAGGGCCGGCACGCCCTGCTGGAGAAGTACGGCCTCAAGTGCTGGGCGATCTCCAACCACCTGGTCGGCCAGGCCGTCTGCGACCACCCCATCGACGAGCGCCACCAGAACATCGTGCCCGCCCGGATCTGGGGCGACGGCGACCCCGAAGGGGTGCGCCGCCGCGCCGCAGACGAGCTGAAGGACACCGCCCGGGCCGCCGCCGCCTTCGGCGTGAACACCGTCGTCGGATTCACCGGGTCCTCCATCTGGCACCTGGTGGCGATGTTCCCGCCGGCGCCCGAGTCCATGGTGGACCGGGGGTACGAGGACTTCGCCGAGCGGTGGAACCCGATCCTCGACGTCTTCGACGCGGAGGGCGTGCGCTTCGCCCACGAGGTGCACCCCAGCGAGATCGCGTACGACTACTGGACCACCCAGCGCGCCCTCGAAGCCGTCGACCACCGGCCGGCCTTCGGGCTGAACTTCGACCCCAGCCACTTCGTCTGGCAGGACCTGGACCCGGTCGGCTTCCTGTACGACTTCCGGGACCGGATCTACCACGTGGACTGCAAGGAGGCGCGCAAGCGCCTGGACGGCCGCAACGGCCGGCTCGGCTCCCACCTGCCGTGGGGCGACCCGCGGCGCGGCTGGGACTACGTCTCCGCCGGCCACGGCGACGTCCCCTGGGAGGACGTCTTCCGGATGCTGCGCTCCATCGGCTACGACGGCCCGATCTCGGTGGAGTGGGAGGATGCCGGAATGGACCGCCTCACCGGTGCGCCGCAGGCCCTCGCGCACCTCAAGCAGTTCGACTTCGACCCGCCCGCGGCCTCCTTCGACGCGGCCTTCGGGAGCAACGACTAGGGGGCTTCTGACGGATCTTGCTGGGCTCGCGTGCCCTGGCGCCGTTCCCCCTGGGCCTTCGGCCCGGGAGGTGCCCCCTCTCCGCGTTGTCGTCGGTCGCCCCTGGCCCCCTGTGCCCTGCGGGCACGGTGGGACCCCCACCGCATTGACTCCCTCCTCCGCCTTGAGATCCACGGCACCAGACCCCGCTCCCTAAACCAGCCTGATCCATCAGAAGCGCCCTAACCCGCTCCCGCAGCTGGAGAACAGCAGCTCAGGACAGTGGTGACGGCCCGGCGGCCGACAGCGTCGCCGGGTCGGTCCACCCTGCTCCGAAACGGCTTTGTCCTGGCCTTGGGGAAAGTGGAACCCAACTGCTGCACAAGGGGTTTCCGTTCCGGACGAACCCGTCTACCGTCCCTGATGTGTACAGGACTTAGGTGTGGTCCCCGGTGTGACGGCGCACTCCGGTTCCACGGCACCCCGCCCGTTCAACCGGTCCATCCCGGAGGAGATTCGTGCACCCGAAGAGAACCAGACCACGAGCGCGCAAACTCATCGCGCTCCTCACCGGCGGACTCCTCGCCGCCACCTCACTGAGCCTCACCGTCCAGCCGGCCGCGGCCGACGCCCCGGCGGCCCCCGAGCCCGCCGCGGACGCCTTCCAGCAGATCACCCTCGCCAAGGGCGCAGCCGAGACCGGCGAGCCCATGTCGATGGTGGTGCTGCCGGACCGCAGCGTGCTGCACACCTCCCGCAACGGCGAGCTGCGGATGACCGACTACGCGGGCAGCACCCGGATCGTCGGCAAGATCCCGGTGTACTCGCACGACGAGGAGGGTTTGCAAGGCGTCGGCCTGGACCCGAAGTTCGCCGAGAACCGCCAGGTCTACCTCTACTACGCCCCTCCCATGGACACCCCCGCCGGTGACGCCCCCAACGAGGGCACCCCGGAGGAGTTCGCCAAGTTCGAGGGCGTCAACCGGCTCTCCCGGTTCGTCATGAAGGCCGACGGCACCCTGGACGCCGCCAGCGAGAAGAAGATCCTGGACGTCCCCGCGACCCGGGGCATCTGCTGTCACGTCGGCGGCGACATCGACTTCGACGCCCAGGGCAACCTCTACCTGTCGACCGGCGACGACTCCAACCCGTTCGCCTCCGACGGTTACAGCCCCATCGACGACCGCCCCGGCCGCAACCCGGCGTACGACGCCCGCCGCACCTCGGGCAACACCAACGACCTGCGCGGCAAGCTGCTGCGCATCAAGGTGAACGCGGACGGCTCGTACTCCATCCCCGAGGGGAACCTGTTCGCCCCCGGGACCGCGAAGACCCGGCCCGAGATCTACGCGATGGGCTTCCGCAACCCGTTCCGCTTCAGCATCGACCAGAAGACCGGCACGGCGTACGTCGGCGACTACGGCCCGGACGCGGCCAACGCCGACCCCAAGCGCGGCCCCGCCGGCGCCGTCGGCTTCTTCAAGGTCGACAAGCCGGGCAACTTCGGCTGGCCGTTCTGCAACACCTTCAACCAGCCCTACGTCGACTGGGACTTCGCCACCAAGCAGCCCGGCGCCACGTTCGACTGCAAGGCCCCGAAGAACGAGTCGCCGCACAACACCGGCCTCGTCGACCTGCCGCCCGCGCAGAAGGCGTGGATACCGTACGACGGCGGCTCGGTGCCCGAGTTCGGCACCGGCGGCGAGTCCCCGATGGGCGGCCCCGTCTACCGCTACGACCCGGACAACCCCTCCCCGGTGAAGTTCCCGGAGGCGTACGACGGGGACTACTTCGCGGGCGAGTTCGGACGGCGCTGGATCAAGCGCATCGAGCAGGGTGCGGACGGCTCCGTCGCCAAGATCAACCCGTTCCCGTGGAGCGGCACCCAGGTGATGGACATGCAGTTCGGTCCGGACGGCGCGCTGTACGTCCTGGACTACGGCACCGCCTGGTTCGGCGGCAACGAGCACTCCGCGCTCTACCGCATCGAGAACGCCACCGAGGGCCGCTCCCCGGCCGCCGAGGCGCAGGCGAGCAAGACCTCGGGCAAGGCGCCGCTGCGGGTCCGCTTCACCTCGAAGGGCACCGCCGACCCGGACGGCGATCCGCTGACCTACGCGTGGGACTTCGGTGACGGCGGCAAGTCCACCGAGCTGAACCCCACGTACACGTACAAGAAGAACGGCACCTACACCGCCACCCTCACCGTGAAGGACCCCACCGGCCGCACCGGCGCCGCCAGCGTCCGCGTCGTGGTCGGCAACACCGCCCCCACGGTCGAACTCCAGGCACCGGCCGACGGAGCCCTCTTCGCCTTCGGTGACGAGGTGCCCTTCAAGGTGAAGGTGACCGACCCCGAGGACCAGGCGTCCGGCGGCGTGGACTGCAGCAAGGTCACCGTGAGCTACTTCCTGGGCCACGACAGCCACGCCCATAAGCTGACCTCCGCCAACGGCTGCTCCGGCACCATCAAGACGCCCGGCGACGGCGGCCACGACCCCAACGCCAACATCTACGGCGTGCTCGTTGCCGAGTACACCGACCGCGCCGGCGGCGGCCAGGAGGCCCTGAGCAGCAACGACCAGGTCCAGCTCCAGCCGCGCCACCGCCAGGCCGAGCACTTCAGCGCCCAGTCCGGCATCCGCACCTACGACAAGCCGAACGCCAACGGCGGCAAGACCGTCGGCGACATCGACAACGACGACTGGATCTCCTTCAAGCCGTACAACCTGACCGGGGCGACCAAGCTCACCGCCCGGATCTCCTCCGGCGGCGCCGGCGGCTTCCTCGAAGTCCGCACCGGCTCCCCGACCGGCAAGATCCTCGGCTCCGGGCCCATCCCGGTGACCGGCGGCTGGGAGACCTTCCAGGACGTCGACATCCCGCTGCGCTCCGTGCCGAAGAAGTCCACCGAACTCTTCCTGGTCTTCAAGGGCGGCGCCGGAGCCCTCTACGACGTGGACGACTTCGAACTCTCCAACACGCCGCCGGACCGGACCGCCAAGCGCGTCCTGGTCTTCTCCAAGACGGCCGGCTTCCGGCACGACTCCATCCCGGCCGGCACCGCGGCACTGAAGGAACTGGGCAAGACCAGCAACATCACGGTCGACTCCACCGAGTCCGCCGCCCAGTTCACCACCAGCAACCTCGCCCGCTACGACGCGGTCGTCTTCCTCTCCACCACCGGTGACGTGCTCAACGCCGAGCAGCAGAAGGCGTTCGAGAACTACGTCGCCACCGGCGGCGGGTACATGGGCGTCCACGCCGCGGCCGACACCGAGTACGACTGGAAGTTCTACGGCGGCCTCGTCGGCGCCTACTTCTCCAGCCACCCGCAGATCCAGTCCGCGACCGTGCGCGTCGAGGACCACAAGCACCCCGCCACCAAGCACCTGGGCGAGGAGTGGGTGCGCACCGACGAGTGGTACGACTACGCCACCAACCCGCGCGACCAGGCCAGGGTGCTGGCCTCCCTGGACGAGACCACCTACCAGGGCGGCACCATGAAGGGCGACCACCCCATCGCCTGGTGCCAGACCTACGAGGGCGGCCGGTCCTTCTACACCGGCGGCGGCCACACCAAGGAGTCGTACGCCGAGCCCGCGTTCCGCGACCACCTGCTGGGCGGGCTGCGGTACGCCAGCGGCCAGGTGAAGGCCGACTGCAAGCCCCAGAAGGGCGAGCGGACGATCTTCAACGGCAAGACGCTGAACGGCTGGAAGCAGGCCGGTCCCGGGAAGTTCGCCGTGGCCGACGGCGAGCTGCGCTCCGAGGGCGGCATGGGCCTGCTGTGGTACCAGGCCAAGGAGCTGAAGTCGTACAGCCTCAAGCTGGACTGGAAGATGGCCGGTGACGACAACTCCGGGATCTTCGTGGGCTTCCCGGCCTCCGACGACCCCTGGTCGGCCGTGACCAAGGGCTACGAGATCCAGATCGACGCCTCGGACGCACCCGATCGCACCACGGGCGCGGTCTACGGAGCCAAGTCGGCCGACCTCAAGGCCCGCGACCGGGTGCTGCGGCCCCCGGGCCAGTGGAACTCCTACGAGATCAAGGTCCAGGGCGAGCGCCTCCAGGTCTTCCTGAACGGCGCGAAGATCAACGACTTCACCAACACCGACCCCAACCGCAGCCTGAAGGACGGCTACATCGGCCTGCAGAACCACGGGGCCCAGGACCAGGTGTCCTTCCGCAACGTCACCTTGAAGGAACTGCCCTCCTAGGCGGTCCCCTTGAGACGGCGGCGGGCGGGGAGGCGCCGTACCCCCGCCCGCCGTCCCCCACATCCCCTCCATCCCCTTCCATCCCCTCGGCCCCTCACCACTTCATCCTCCTCACCCCCTTCCACCCCCCTCACCCCTCAGCACGAGCACGTGAACAAGGCAGGGAGGCAGTCCGTGTCGAACGAAGAAGTACGCACCGGAGTGTGGTTCGTCGGAGCGCGCGGGTCCGTGGCCACCACCGCCGTGGCGGGCTGCGCCGCGGTCACCGCCGGGCTGCACCCGCCCACGGGCATGGTCACCGAGACCCCGGGGTTCGCCCGGTCCGCGCTGCCCGCGCTGTCGTCCCTGGTCTTCGGCGGCCACGACGTCGCCTGCGCCCCGCTGCCCAAGCGCGCCGAAGAGCTCACCGCGGCCGGCGTGCTTCCGCACGGGCTGGCCCGCGCCATCCAGGGCGACCTCGCCGCCGCGGACGCCGAGATCCGCCCCGGCGGCCCCCTGCCCGGCGACGCGCGCACCGACGAAGAGCTGATCGCCGCCTTCGCCGCCGACCTCACCGACTTCCGCGACCGCCACGGCCTGGCCCGTGTCGTCGTGATCAACGTGTCCAGCACCGAACCGCTGCCCGCGCCCGACGCGCCGCGGCTCGCCCCCAGCTCCCTCTACGCGTCCGCCGCCGTGCGCGCCGGCTGCCCCTTCGTGAACTTCACCCCCTCCACCGGGCTGCACACCCCCGCCCTGCTGTCCGCCGCCGCGGCCCGCGGACTTCCCCACGCGGGCCGCGACGGCAAGACGGGCCAGACGCTGCTCCGTTCCGTGCTAGCACCCATGTTCGTGCAACGCGCCCTGGCCGTACGGTCGTGGTCCGGCACGAACCTGCTGGGCGGCGGGGACGGAGCGGCGCTGGCCGACCCGGCGGCAGCGGCGGCGAAGAACGCCGGCAAGGAACGGGTGCTCTCCGACGTGCTGGGCACCGCGCCCGAAGGCGAGGTGCACATTGACGACGTGCCCGCGCTCGGCGACTGGAAGACCGCGTGGGACCACATCGCCTTCGACGGCTTCCTCGGCTCCCGCATGGTCCTGCAGACCATCTGGCAGGGGTGCGACTCGGCGCTCGCCGCGCCCCTGGTGCTCGACCTCGCCCGACTCGCCGCCCGCGCCCACGAGGCGGGTCTCAGCGGACCGCTGACAGAACTCGGCTTCTACTTCAAGGACCCCGACGGCCCGTCCGCCGCGCTCGCCGAACAGTACGGCGAACTGCTCGCGTTCGCGGAACGACTGCGGGAGCCCCGGTGACGCTGCTGGGCCGCGCGACGGCCCCGCGCCCGCGCACCGGCCCGAGCACCCGCCCCTGGGACCGCCTGCGCAGCAGGGCGTCCCGGGCCCACGACCCCGGCCGGGCGGCCGGTGGAGACGTCCCGGGGGCGCGGTCGGCGCGTCCCCGGGACGCGGGGACCCCGCTGCGCGCCCGCGCCCGCGCCTGGGCCGAACTGCTCAGGGTCTCCGCTCTGTTCACGGTCCCCGGCGACGCCCTCGCCGGAGCGTCCGCCGCCGGACTGCGCCCCAACCGGGGCACCGCCCTCGCCGTCGGCGCCTCCCTGTGCCTGTACCAGGCGGGCATGGCCCTGAACGACTGGTCCGACCGCGCCGAGGACGCCGTGGACCGGCCCGAGCGGCCGATCCCCTCCGGGCGCATCACGCCCGGCGCCGCGCTGACCGCCGCCACCGTCCTCACCGCCGCCGGCCTCGCCCTCGCGGCCCGCGCCGGCCGCCCCGCCCTCACCGTCGCCACCGCGCTGGCCGCCACGGTCTGGTCGTACGACCTGCGCCTCAAGCACACGAAGGCGGCGCCCGCGACGATGGCCGCGGCCCGCACCCTGGACCTGCTGATGGGCGCGACGGCCACGGCGACGCACACCGCACCCGGCACCGGCCGGTCGGCGGTCACCGGCGCCATGACCCCGCCGACCGGGGCCGCGGCGGCGACGCCCGAACGCGTCGCGCGCGCCGCGCCCGCGGCCCTGCTGCTCGGGGCGCACACCTACGCCGTCACCGCCGTGTCCCGGCACGAGGTGCACGGCGGATCCACCCTCGCACCGCTCGGCGCGCTCGGCACCGTCCTCGCGATCGGCGCGACGGCCGCCCGCGACGGCCGGCCGGTGCCGACCGCGCTCGGCGCCGCATACGTACGGGCCGCCGCCGTGCCGTACGCACACGCCGCACTCAACCCGTCGCCCGCGCTGACCCGACGCGCCGTCGGCGGCGGCATCCGTGCCGTCATCCCGCTCCAAGCCGCGCTCGCCGCCCGCGCCCGGGGCAGCGGCAACGTTGTCGGCATCGGCCTGCTGACCCTCGTCCCCATCGCCCGCAAGCTCGCGCGGAAGGTGAGCCCCACATGAGCCGTACGCACCACCCCGACGGGCTCAGATTCGGCTACGGCACCAACGGCCTGACCGACCTGCGCCTCGGCGACGCCCTCGCCCTCCTCGCCGACCTCGGCTACGACGGCGTCGGGCTCACCCTCGACCACATGCACCTGGACCCGGTGGCGCCCGGCCTCGCCGAACGCACCCGGCACACCGCAGCGCTCCTGGACCGGCACGGCCTCGACGTCGCCGTGGAGACCGGCGCGCGCTACGTCCTCGACCCGCGCCGCAAGCACGGCCCGTCCCTGATCGACCCCGACCCGGCGGACCGGGCCGCCCGCACCGAACTGCTCGTCACCGCCGTGGGCGTCGCCGCCGACCTCGGCGCCCGCGCCGTGCACTGCTTCAGCGGCACCACCCCGCCCGGCACCGACCGGGCCACCGCCTGGCAGCGCCTCGCGCACTCCCTCGCCCCCGTCCTTGAGGCCGCCGCGACCGCCGGCGTGTCACTGGCGATCGAGCCCGAACCCGGCCACCTCCTCGCCACCCTCGACGACTTCCACCACCTGCGCGCCCTCATCGGCGACCCCGAACCCCTCGGCCTCACCCTCGACATCGGGCACTGCCAGTGCCTGGAGGAGGCCACCCCCGTCGAGTGCGTCCGCGCCGCCGCCCCCTGGCTACGACACGTCCAGATCGAGGACATGCGCCGCGGCGTGCACGAGCACCTGCCGTTCGGCGACGGCGAGATCGACTTCCCGCCCGTGCTCGACGCCCTGGCCGCCACCGGCTACCAGGGGCTGACCGTCGTCGAACTGCCCCGCCACTCCCACGCAGGACCCGAACTGGCCCGCACCTCCATCGAGTTCCTGCGCACCAACGCGAAGGGAGCGACGGCATGCTGATGTCCCGCAGGGAGCTGTCCGCCGCCCTCCCCGACGACCGAGCCCGCACCTGGCTCGCCGCCGCACTCGCCGAAGCGCACGCGGCAGCCGTCGAAGGCGCCGCCGCCCCCACGACCTGGGAACTGCGCTACGCCGCCGCCGGCCGGCACTGCGGACCCGCACCCGACCACGTCGACTCCGCCCGCGTCCTGCTCCTCATCGAGGCGCACGCCGGCCCCGACACCGTCACCCGGCTTTACCGGCAGGGCACCGCGGCCGAACGCCGCGCCGCGTTGCTCGCCCTGCCGTACCTGGACGCGCTCGCCCCGCCCGCCGTCGCCCTCCCGCTGGTCGAGGACGCGCTGCGCACCAACGACGGCCGGCTGGTGGCCGCCGCCGTCGGCCCGTACGCCGCCGCCCACCTCGACGCCCACGCCTGGCGGCACGCGGTCCTCAAATGCCTGTTCACCGGCGTACCGCTGGACGCCGTCGACTCCCTGGCGCGCCGGGCCCGCGGCGACGGCGAACTCGCCCGGATGCTGCGCGACTACGCGGCCGAGCGCACCGCCGCCCACCGCACGGTCCCCGACGACCTGCACCGCGTCCTCGCCCTGACAGCCGAGCCGTCCCCGCGGTTCGAGGAGGTATGAGCCCCATGCGCATTTTTGATCCCCACATCCACATGACCTCCCGCACCACCGACGACTACGAGGCGATGTACGACGCCGGGGTGCGCGCGCTCGTCGAGCCGTCGTTCTGGCTCGGCCAGCCCCGCACCTCGCCCCAGTCCTTCGTCGACTACTTCGACGCCCTGCTCGGCTGGGAGCCCTACCGCGCCGCCCAGTACGGCATCGCCCACCACTGCACCATCGCCCTGAACCCGAAGGAGGCGAACGACCCCCGCTGCACCCCGATCCTCGACGAACTGCCCCGCTACCTCGTCAAGGACTCCGTGGTCGCCGTCGGCGAGATCGGCTACGACTCGATGACCCCCGCCGAGGACGCCGCGCTCGCCGCCCAACTCCAACTCGCCGCCGACCACGGCCTGCCCGCCCTCGTGCACACCCCGCACCGCGACAAGCTCGCCGGCCTGCACCGCACCGTCGACGCGGTCCGCGAGTCCGCGCTCGCCCCCGAGTACGTGCTGCTCGACCACCTCAACGAGACCACCGTGCGACCGGCCCTCGACAGCGGCTGCTGGCTCGGTTTCTCCGTGTACCCGGACACCAAGATGGACGAGGAGCGGATGGTCGCCATCCTCACCACGTACGGCACCGAGCGGATGCTGGTGAACTCCGCCGCCGACTGGGGCAAGAGCGACCCGCTGAAGACCCGCAAGGTCGGCGAGGCCATGCTCGCCGCCGGCTTCAGCGCCGACGACGTCGACCAGGTCCTGTGGCGCAACCCGGTCGCCTTCTACGGACTCAGCGGCCGACTCGCCCTGGACGCCACCGCCCCCGATGCCACCCACGAGGGCAACTCCATCCTCCGCGGCGGGGAATGACGAAGGAGGAGCACCGATGCGCTTCCGCCATCCCGACGGCACCACGGTCCACCTCTCCTACTGCACCAACGTCCACCCGGCCGAAACCCTCGACGGGGTACTCGCCCAACTGCGCGACCACTGCGAACCGGTCCGCAAGCGCCTCGGCCGCGACCGCCTCGGCATCGGGCTCTGGCTCGCGAAGGACGCCGCCCGCGCACTGACCTGCGACCCGGCGGCGCTGCGCGGACTGCGCGCCGAACTCGACCGCCGCGGCCTCGAAGTCGTCACCCTCAACGGCTTCCCGTACGAGGGCTTCGGCGCCGACGAGGTCAAGTACCGGGTGTACCGGCCCGACTGGACCGACCCCGAGCGCCTCGCCCACACCACCGACCTCGCCCGACTGCTCGCCGCACTGCTCCCCGACGACGTCGCCGAAGGCACCATCTCGACCCTGCCGCTCGCCTGGCGCACCCGCTTCGCCGACGCTGCCGACGCCGCGGCTGGCGCCGCGCGGCGCGCCCTGATGATGCTCGTGGAACGCCTCGACGCGCTGGAGGAGCTGACCGGCCGGTCCATCAGGATCGCCCTGGAACCCGAGCCGGGGTGCGTGGTGGAGACCACCGCGGACGCCATCGGCCCGCTCACCTCGATCGGCTCCCCGCGCGTCGGCGTCTGCGTGGACACGTGTCATCTGGCGACCTCCTTCGAGGACCCCACCGCCGCGCTCGCCGCCCTGACCGCCGCCGGGATCACCGTCCCCAAGGCCCAGCTGTCCGCCGCGCTGCACGCCGCCGAGCCCCATCTGCCCGAGGTGCGCGCCGCGCTCGGCGCCTTCGCCGAACCGCGCTTCCTGCACCAGACGCGCACCCTGACCGCCGCCGGGCTGCGCGGTACCGACGACCTCGACGAGGCCGTGACCGGACTGGCGCTGCCCGACGCCGCCCCCTGGCGGGCCCACTTCCACGTGCCGTTGCACGCACCGCCCGCGCCGCCGCTGACGTCCACCCTGCCCGTGCTGCGGGAGGCGCTCACCCGGCTCGTCGGGGCGCCCGTGCCGCTCACCCGCCACCTGGAGGTGGAGACGTACACCTGGCAGGCGCTCCCCGTCGAGCTGCGCCCCCGCACCCGCACCCAGCTCGTGGAGGGCATCGCCGCCGAACTCACCCTCGCCCGCGACCTGCTGACCGACCTCGGCCTGAAGGAACTGCCATGACGAAGGCCCCCGATCCGACCCCCCTGCTGGTGCTGGACGTCGTGGGCCTCACCCCCCGACTCCTCGACCACATGCCGCACCTCAAGGCGTTCGCTGCCGAAGGCTCGCAGGCCGTGCTGGAGACGGTGCTGCCCGCGGTGACCTGCGCCGCCCAGTCGACGTTCCTCACCGGCACGCTCCCGGCCGAACACGGCATCGTCGGCAACGGCTGGTACTTCCGCGAACTCGGCGACGTGCTGCTGTGGCGCCAGCACAACGGGCTGGTCTCCGGCGACAAGCTGTGGGACGCGGCCCGCCGCGCCCACCCCGGCTACACCGTCGCCAACATCTGCTGGTGGTACGCGATGGGCGCGGACACCGACGTCACCGTCACGCCGCGCCCCGTGTACTACGCCGACGGGCGCAAGGAGCCCGACTGCTACACCCGCCCGCCGGCCCTGCACGACGAACTCACCAAGAAGCTCGGCACCTTCCCCCTCTTCCACTTCTGGGGCCCCGGAGCCGACCTGGTCTCCAGCCAGTGGATCATCGACGCCACCCGGCACGTGATGGCCACCCGCGACCCCGACCTCACCCTGTGCTACCTGCCCCACCTCGACTACGACCTCCAGCGCCACGGGCCGAACGACCCGAGGGCCGGTGCCGCCGCCGCGGAACTCGACGCGGCGCTGGCCCCGCTCCTGGACGACGCCCGCCGCACCGGCCGCACCGTGGTGGTGCTCTCCGAGTACGGCATCACCGAGGTCTCCCGGCACGTGGACGTCAACCGGGCGCTGCGCCGCGCCGGGCTGCTGGAGGTGCACACCCAGGACGGCATGGAGTACCTGGACGCCATGGCGTCCCGCGCCTTCGCGGTCGCCGACCACCAGATCGCGCACGTCTACGTGAAGCGGCCCGAGGACCTGCCCGCGGTGCGGGAGGTACTGGCGGGCCTCGCCGGGGTGGCGGAGGTCCTGGACGACGAGGGCAAGAAGGAGCACGGCCTCGACCACGAGCGCTCCGGCGAACTGGTCGCCGTCGCCGCGCCGGACGCCTGGTTCACGTACTACTACTGGCTCGACGACGACCGCGCCCCCGACTTCGCGCAGCTCGTCGAGATCCACCGCAAGCCCGGCTACGACCCGGTCGAGCTGTTCATGGACCCGAACGACCCGTACGTACGGGTGCGGGCCGCGACCGCGGTGGCCCGCAAGAAGCTCGGCATGCGCTACCGGATGGCGGTCGTACCGCTCGACCCCGCACCGATCCGCGGCAGCCACGGCCGCCTCCCCGAGAGCGACGACGAAGGTCCGCTCCTGTTGTGCTCCACCCCCCGCGCCGTCGAGGGCCGCGTCGCGGCCACCGACGTGAAGTCCCTGCTGCTGCGGCTCGCCGGTCTCACCGGCGAGGGCTCCCCGGCAACCGCGGCGTCCCCCGAACCCTCGCCCGAAAGTGAGAGACCGTGACCTCGATCAAGGACACCAACGGCACCAACGCAGCCTCCGCCACCGACGAATCCCTGCGCCGCTCCCTCGGGGTGGACCGCCGGCGCTTCTTGACCACCTGTACGGCGGTGGGCGCCGCGGCCGTCGCCATACCCGTCTTCGGCGCCTCGCCCGCCCTCGCCGACGCGGCCGACCGCGGCAAGGGCCACGGCCACGGTCACGACCACGACCGCAAGGCGCTCGTGCCCGCGCACAAGCGGGGCCTGATCCTCTACACCGTCCGGGACGCCACCGGCCGCGACCCGCTCGCCAGCGACCTGCCCTCCGGCTTCCGAGAGGTCTTCAAGCAACTGGCCCGCTACGGCTACCGCCAGGTCGAGTTCGCCGGCTACGGCCAGCACGCCAACGCTCCCGGCGGCGCGAACCTGGAGACGCCGGCCGGCGCCCGGCTGCTGCGCTCCTGGCTGGACGACTACGGGCTGCGCGCCCAGGGCAACCACGGCTTCATCCCCGCCTCCTGGCCGCTCACCACTCCCGACCTGGACCGCTTCAAGCAGGCCCTGGAGATCTCCAACATCCTCGGCATGGACCACATGGGCACCGGTGGCGACCCCACCTGGGGCTCCACCAAGGCGGAGTGGGACCAGGCCGCGGAGAAGTGGAACGCGATGGGGGCGATAGCGCGCCGCGCGGGCATCAAGCTCTACACCCACAACCACGACGGCGCCTACGACTTCCTGCTCGACGGCGGCCCGCTGGACGGCCAGGGCCGGCCCACCCGCAGCTCCGGCATCCGCAAGCTGGAGTACTTCCTGAAGCAGACCGACGCCAAGAGCGTCTGGCTGGAGATGGACGTCTTCTGGGCCCACGTCGCCCGGTACAAGTTCCACACCTACACCGCGCACGACGGGTCCAAGGTCACCAGCGTCTTCGACCCGGCGCGCCTGGTGGCCCGCAACAACAAGCGGTACCCGCTCTTCCATGCCAAGGACGGGGTGGTGAACACCTCCAGCGGCCAGGGGTACGACATGGTGCCGTTCGGCACCGGGGACATCGACTACGAGCGGTTCTTCTCCCGGGTGGGGGAGCGGAACTACCACAACCCGATGGTCGAACAGGACAACGCGCCCAGCGGCTCGGCCCCGGGGCAGTCCCTGGAGTACGCCCGCGTCGGTTACGACAACCTGGCTTCACTGCGCAGGCGTTGAGGCGTGCCGCGCGGCCCTACCGACCCCGGTGGGGTCAGGGGCCGCGCGGTGCCCGTGGGACCCGTGTGCACCGTGGGGGCCCTGCGGACGGTACGGACGGAAGGTGAACGTCTCTCACATATTTGCTACCGGGCGGTAGTGCCGGGGCCGCCCGGCGGCCATGATGGGCCGCGAGCATGACAAGGACGTTCTCGCCCCCCACTTCCTTCCAGGAGCTGCCTCATGCCCGTGCGCACCCGCACCGCCCGGCCGGTCGCCGCCGTCGCCGCGCTCACCTGCGCCGCCGCCCTCGCCGCCCCGATGGCCACGGCGTCCACCGCGTCCGCCGCCGAGCGCGGGGCGCCGGGGCCCAAGCACCCGAGCAGCGCCACGCTCGCCGGCGTCGACTACGCGACCTGGCAGCGCGACGTCGCCCCGGTCGTCGCCGAAGCGCGGGCGCACGTGGCACAGCGCACCGCCGACGGCCCCTCGGACGAGCGCCGGGCGATCGTCCTCGACATCGACAACACCTCGCTGGAGACGGACTTCCACCCCTTCTGGGAGTACCCGACCGATGCGATCGCACCGATGCTGGAGCTCGCGCGCTTCGCCGACTCCCGGGACGTGGCCGTCTTCTTCGTCACCGCCAGGCCCGGCATCATCCAGGGCCTGACCGAGTACAACCTCAAGAAGGTCGGCTACCCCGTCGACGGGTTGTACGTACAGCGCCTGCCCGATCTGTTCCACGAGGTCAGCCGGTACAAGACGGCCAAGCGCGCGGAGATCGAGGCGAAGGGCTACACGATCGTCGCGAACATCGGCAACCGCCCCACCGACCTGGTCGGCGGCCACGCGGAGCGCACGTTCAAGCTGCCCGACTACGGCGGCAAGCTGACCTGACGGGCCACGTCGACGTGGCCGGGCAGGGGCGGTGGGGCGCAGCCGGCGGTGATGACGCAGCCGGCGGTGGGGCGCAGCCGCTCACTGCCCCTGCGTCATCGCGAAGTACACGGTCTGCGACCCCGAGGGCACGTTGAAGCCGTTCACGCGGACGAGCCAGTCGCCGCCGGCGTTGCCGCCCGAGACCCGGCAGCGCTCGAAGACGCTGCCCGTCGAGACGCTGAACGCTTCGACGGCCCCCGTGGCCACCCGCACCAACCGCAGGTCGATGTCGTTGTGGGTGTCGGACTCGGGCCACCAGATCGCCGCGTTCACCGCCTCGGCCGACGCGGCACCGCCGAAGGAGATGTCCAGCGTCTGCCCGTTGGACACGGTCGTCTTGCCCCACCAGGCGTGTGAGTTGACGGGCAGCGACAGGGGTCCCGCTCCGGCGATGTTGTCGAAGTTCGGCCGCTGGCCCGAGAGGATGAGCTGGGCGTACACCTGACCCGGGTCGATGGGGTCGAAGGGGCCGCCGCGCAGCCAGTTGCGCAGGAGCGCCGCCGCGCCCGCCGCGTAGGGCGTGGAACCGCTGGTGCCGGAGAACACCTGACGGGCCGTGTCGGACGCATTGCTCGCGGTCTCGGTGTTCGTCGGCGCCTGGATGTCGGGCTTGACCCGGTTGTCGGCCGTCGGACCGCGGCTCTGGCTGGCGATCGGGTCGAGCGTCTGGACGTCGAAGTTGCCCACCCCGATGGCGCGGCGGGCGTTCGCCGGGCAGTTCACCGTGGAGAAGTTCGGCCCGTTGTTGCCGTTCGCGGCGATGACCACCGCACCGGCGTCGAACGCCGCGTCCGCCGCACGGGCGAGCGCGCTGTCGTGGTCCCCGCCGCCCTGCATCTCCGCGACCACGACCCGGTCGGCCGCCGCCACGGCGGCCTGGAAGCCGCGGATGGCCGCGGCCTCGTCCAACCCCTGGCACGGGTTCGCCGTCGCGTACACCTTGAAGCTGTCCAGGGTGATCGCGGTGACCCCGCGGAAGTCGTTGCCCTGGTTGCCGTTGCCCGTGATGATCGCAGCGGACGAGGTGCCGTGGTTCCAACAGTCGTCGTTGGGGTTGAGGTTGCTGCCCGTGTTGCAGTCGGCGCCGCCGTTGTTGCAGTCCCGGCGGAAGGCGATCGTCGTGGGGTTGTTGAAGAGCGTGTGACTGAACCGCACGCCGGTGTCGAGCAGCCCGATGAACCCCGCGGTCTGCCCCAGGTCGAAGTACGGATCGGACACGATGCGGGCCCGCCCGTCGTCGACCTCGTCCTGCGGCGGGACCTCGCCGGAGTGGCGGGGCTCCACCGAGACGACGTCGTCCCGGGCCGCGACGGATTCCACCGCGCCCAGCGGCAACTCCGCCAACACCCCGTTGATCAGCCAGAAGCGCTCCACCACCGTGGCCCCCAGCTCCGCCAACTCGGCGGAGACCCGCTGGTACCCGTCCGCCCGCTCCTGCCGGAGCGAACGCACCAGGTCGGCGCAGCGCTCCTGGACGAGTGCGTTGCGCTCGGAGTCGCGGGGTTCGTCGGAGGCGGGCTCGGGGAAGCGGGGAACGGTGACGGGGTCGTCGAAGACGACGACGACCTCCGCCCGGGCGTTCACGTCCTGTGCCCCCAGCAGTTCGCGCAGCACGGGATGCACCTTGTCCCGCTCCCGCGGTCCCTCCACCCCCTCGACGGCCTTGGGCTCGGGCTCTTCCTCGTACCTCCGCGCGACGTCCGCGAGCGGCACCCGGGAGACCTCCCCGGTCAGTTCCCGGTCCACCCGCGCGCTGTAAACGATGTCGAAAGGGTCCTCCCGCTCGTTCTCGGGCAGGGGAAGACCGTTCGGATTTCCGGTGCCGGACATGGCGTCCTCCTCGGAGCGTCGTCCGTGGTCCGCCGGCCCTCGGTCCTCCGGCTCAGCCGTCGCCGGGCGTGGACGCGCCGGTATCGATCTTCCGGAGCTTGCAGATCCCGCAAAAGCATGTGGATCGCGACGCGTCACCCGCAGCAGTGAGGCGGGAACGCGCCCTGGGCGAGCAGGGGGTTCCTCGGGCCTTCACTCTCTTCCATCGCACCACACCCCACCCTCCACCGCACCCCAGCGCCCCCGGTCGATGCCGCCTCGCATTCACGTTCCGTAAGCACCCAGGTGCCGTCCGTCGACCCCACGCCACAGGGTGTCCACGGCATCCCCCACCGTCACGCCCACCTCCCTGACCGGCGAAAACGTGGTCGTGGACCGCCTCGAACCCCTGGTATTGTTGTCTTGTCGCCACGGGGAAACCCAAGGTGGCCACCGGTCCGGGTGGCGGAATGGCAGACGCGCTAGCTTGAGGTGCTAGTGCCCTTTATCGGGCGTGGGGGTTCAAGTCCCCCCTCGGACACCAGGGGTAGTTCACAGAATTGCCCAGGTTGGCTTCACATAACTCCCAGTACGGGCTTGGTCCCGTGCTGGGAGTTTTTGGTATGTGCGGGGTTTTGTGTGGTGGGGCTTGGTTGCCGGTGCGGGCGGTGCTCTGCGGTGCTGGTTCTGGCGTGAGGATCGGCGTGTCGGCGGTTTCGCCCGTGGGTGGGGTGGTTTCGGGGCACGCCGTGGTTGCTCGTGATGGTGCTGGGTGTGGTGGTGTGTGGTTGCTGAGACTGGTCAGCTTGGGGGTGGTTTGTTGGTCAGGGTGGTGAGGCTGGTGTGGCGGCGGCGTGCGCGGGTTCGGGGTGTGGGTGTGGTCTGTGAGGTGTTGTCGGGTTCGCCGGTGTGTGTTGCCCAGGGGTCGGGTTGGTTGCGTTTGGTGTGCCAGGTGCGGAGGAGGGTGTGGTTGAGGCCGGCGAGGGCGAAGGCGATGAGGATGCTGTTTTTGGTGGTGCCGAAGACGCGGGTGAAGCCGCGGTCGAGGTGGAGGCGGTGGGTTTTGATTTCGGCGTTGCCGGATTCGACGGCGGCGCGGCGTCCGTAGTCGGCGGCCCAGGCGGTGGTGCCCCAGATGGTGCGTTGGTGGGTCCAGGGCATGAGGTCCGGGGGCAGGGTGACGGTTTTTCCGCAGGCGCAGTCGCTGCCGGGTCGGCAGTTGATGGTGGGGTGTGTGTGGGGCAAGCGTAGGGATCTGGGTGCGTTGGGGCACCGGAGGTGTCCTGCGAGCGCGGGGCCTTTGAACCGCTGGTAGCCGTCGGTGTCGGGGCGGCTGTGGGGAGTGAAGGCGTAGGCGGCCCGCTGGTCGTAGCGGGTGTGCAGGGCTGTCTTCTCGGCGGTGGGCATGCCGATGGAGAAGCCTGGGAGGGTGCGTAGCGGGCGTGGGAGCGCGTCGGTGAACAGGGTGCCGTCGATGACGACGGTTGCGGGTAGCGGGGCTGTTGACATAACTCTGTGGCCTGCGGGTGGCGTGCTCTTGGGAACGGCGCCTGCACAGGCTAAGTGGGCGCACAAGCACAGTAGGAGGTACGGCTGGGACGCCGACGGCCCGAACTGATCAGGGCGCGCCGCTGGGAGGGCGGGGTCCGGCTTCGGTGGGTGGTGCGGAGACGAGGCGCGTGATGTCGACGGTGCCGGCTCCGGTGCGTGGTTCGGGGATGAGTGCCCATAGGGCTGCCAGCGCGGTGAAGGTGGCGAGGAGGGCGGCTGCTCCGGTGCGGCCTTGTGCCCAGGGGGAGCGGAACCGGATGGGGTCTTCGACGAGCCTTTTGGAGACGGCGGCGGCTGCGATGGACGCGCTGAGGATGACGGCCGTACGGTCCCAACCGGCCAGGCCGAGGCGTTCCTCGCTGAGTATCAGGTAGATGGGCCAGTGCCACAGGTAGAGGCTGTAGGAGATCAGGCCGAACCAGCGTAGGGCGGGTGTGCCGAGGATCTGTCCGAGGGGAGTGTGTGGGGCTCGGGCGAGGCAGGCGATCAGCAGGGCCGCGGCCAGTGCGTGGAGGAAGAGCCCTCCGTGGAAGAGCGAGGGGGAGTTCTGTCCGTCGGCGGTGATCCAGTAGGCACCGATCCCGCAGGCCAGGACGAGGGCCCACCATCCCGCCGTCCGTTCGCTGATGTGGTCCAGGAGGCGGGACGCGGTAGCGGTGGCCATCAGCGCGCCGAGGAGGAGGGAGAAGGCGCGGGTGTCGGTGCCCTCGTAGACGCGGGTGGTGTCGACCGGATCAGTGAGGGCGATCATGACGATCAGTGAGAGGGCGGCGCCGGTCACGGCCGCCGCGGCGACGCACCGGTCTCCGTACCGGCCGCGGGCCGCGAGGCCGGTCACCAGCGGCCACAGGAGGTAGAACTGCTCCTCGACGGCGATGCTCCACAGGTGGCCGAATACTCGCGTGTCGCCGGCCTGCCAGTAGCCGACCTGGTCGGCGATGAAGTGCCAGTTGGTGAGGTTCGCCAGCACCCAGGGGGTGTCATCAAGGGCGTGGCGGAGCAGGGATGGCGGGCCGAAGGCCCACAGGAGCAGCAGGGTGCCCGCGATCATGACGGCGAGTGCGGGCAGCAGACGGCGTGCACGCCGTCCCCAGAAGCCGAGGAGGTCGATGCGGCCGTTGTGTGCCTGTGCCTCCCTCAGCAACAGGCCGGTGATCAGGAAACCGGACAGGACGAAGAACAGGTCGACCCCGAGGAAGCCACCGCTGAAGTGGCCGGCGTGGAAGAACAGCACCCCGAGGACGGCGAGCCCCCGCAGTCCGTTGAGAGGGGCGATGTGCCGACCGGCGGGCGACGGCGGGACAGTGGTCCGGGAGCGGGGGCGTCGGTGGGAAGGTGATGTCTGAGCGGTCATGGGTCTCCGTCGGGAAGGACCGGGTGCCGCGGCCGAGCACGGGCCGCGGCACCCCTATGTCGGTGTCCGGTACGGGAAGGGCGGCAGCGGCCCCCTGCCGGCTACGAGCAGCCGAACTTTCCGTAGACCTTCTCCGCGGTCCATGCCCCGGTGGCCCACTGGTCGGCCGCCGCCGGGGCGTAGGAGTAGAGCGCGTTGAGCTCCTTG
This sequence comes from Streptomyces sp. NPDC047315, assembly GCF_040643215.1. Lineage (NCBI taxonomy): Bacteria > Bacillati > Actinomycetota > Actinomycetes > Kitasatosporales > Streptomycetaceae > Streptomyces > Streptomyces sp. NPDC047315. Next base: position 46,551 of record NZ_JBEYTZ010000005.1, read on the forward strand.
CCGAACCACTGCGCGAACGCTGCCGAGCCCTGCTGGCAGGAGTGGATGCCGTCCTTGCTGCGCTGCGCCTTGGCGGCGGCGCTGTCGGTGCCCCACAGCGGTGCGGCATCGAGGAAGTGGACGGAGTCCGGACGCTGGTCGGCGACGCTCTTGGCCGACTTCGGCGCGGTGCCGATCGCGGCTGCATGGGGCTTGTAGAAGTCGTCGACCTTGAAGGGGGGTGCGGAGACCATGACGAGTTCGGCGCCCGCATCGTTCACGGTCTTGGCCAGGCGCTCGTAGGCGGTGCGCTGCTCCTGGGGAGTGCCCCAGTCGAAGGTGGTGATCTGGTAGGCGACGACGTCCGGCTTGAACGAGGCCAGCTCCTTGGGGAGCGATTCCCAGGTCGGAGCGGCCATCTCGCCGATGACGCCGCCACCACCGGCGGCGGCCACGGACTTGAACTCCACGCCGCCGGCCTTCAGCGCCGCCCCGAGAGCGGGGGCCTGCGCCTCGCCGATGGAGTCGCCCATCCACAGGAGTTTGTCCGGTCCTGTGCCCTTCTTCTCACTGCCGGCGGACGACTGGTCGCCTGGTACCGCGGCTGTGGTGGTTCCCTCGGTACGGATGTCGTCGGCACCGCCACAGGCGGTGAGGGCAAGCCCGCTCGTCGCGATGACGAGGGCGAGGGCGTACCGACGTCGAGAGGAGAAAGAGTTCTTCCTGTTCATGACTCCAGCGAAACCGCCCGCTGGTGCGACCGGGAGCGCTGTCATCGTCTCGTCACGTGGCAGGAGACACGTCGGCATACGCTGCCAGAGCCCTGGTCACCGCAACGGTGTCCGTGCCGTGCTTGTCGGGCGCACTTGTTGGTCTCGCCTGGGACGGCTCCGGCGCGGTCCAACCCGACTCCGTACAGCCGACGGCTTCGATCCCGCGGGGGCGAAGGTCGCGGTGAGCGACCGTTATGTGGCCCGGGGGAAGCTGAAGGCGTAACCCTGCTCGGTGAACCAGGGGAGGACCGCACGGACGATCGCGTCGGCGCCGGGCCGGCGGAAGTCGCCGGGATCGACGTTCCAGCCGAGGTTCCGCATCCCGTGAGCCGCCGCGATCTGGCGACTCGGCGGGGTGAAGGCGAAGACGGTCTGGGCCTTGTACCGCTTGAGCAGTTCCAGTGCCTTGGGGGTCCAGCGTGGGTCGGGGCCGTCGTCGAGCGTGAGGTTCACCGTCTTCCCGTCGTCCTCGGACTCCCGGACGATGGCCATGTCCACGGTGGGTCCTGGCAGGGCGGGTGTGGGCGGTGTGGGAGCGGCTGCCGTACTCGGGCCCGCCGCCGTGTCGCTGGTTGCCTCGCCGCTAGAATCCAGCGATATGGCGACGGCGGCCGTTCCTGCCAGACCCAGGACCGCGGCGGTGGTGACCACCGTCCGTCGGATGGTGCGGGGCCCCCGGCTGCTGTGTGCGTCATTGCTCATGTCTCCGACAGAACCGGTCATTTACCGGCAACGACCGGTTGTCATCGTTTCGTCATGAAACGCGGGGAAAAGCGTCATACCCTTCGAACATCCTGGTCGAATACACCCCCCTCGCCCCGACCGAGCAGATGGAGAAGTGAGCACCGCCCATGGCACGAGTCCTGCTCATCGAAGACGACCCCGCCGTACAAAAGGGCGTCTCGCTCGCGCTCGGGCGCCGGGGGCACGACGTGGAGGTCGCCGCCCGGGGCGAGACCGGGCTCCTCGCCCTGGAGCGCTACCGGCCCGACCTGGTGCTGCTCGATCTGATGCTGCCGCAGATGAGCGGCCTGGAGGTGTGCCGCCGGATCCGTGAGAGCAAGCAGGTTCCGATCATCATCCTCTCCGCGCGCGGCGACGAGATCGACGTGGTCGTCGGCTTGGAAGCGGGCGCCGACGACTACATCACCAAACCGGCCGGCGGCGCGATGATCGAAGCCCGGATGAAGGCCGTCCTGCGCCGCGTCGCACCCGCCCAGGACACCCAGGGGGCGATACCTCCGGCAGGAGTGGAGCACTACGGCGACCTGACGGTGGACCGCACCACCCTGGTGGTGACCAAACACGGCGCCGAACTGGCACTGGCTCCTTCCGAGCTCAAGCTGCTGCTGTTCCTGACCTCTACCCCGGGACAGGTCTACAGCCGGCAACAGCTGTTGGAGCAGGTCTGGGAGTACGCCTTCTACGGGGACGTCCGACTCGTCGACGCCTGCGTGATGCGGCTGCGCGCCAAGATCGAGAACCATCCGCGCCAGCCGGTGTACGTGCAGACCGTGCGCGGCTTCGGCTACCGCTTCGGACCCGTGGAGTGAACACCCGGCTCCGCCTTCCCAGGGGGCTGCGGGTACGGCTCGTCGCCGCCTTCCTCCTGGCCGCGGCCTTCGGCGCCCTGCTCACCGCGGGCCTCACCTTCCAGCAGGCCCGCTCGGCGATCCTGGCGCGCACCCAGGACTCCGCCGTCGCCGACCTGCGGACCCAGCTCGACTCCCTCGCCCCCGACCTGACCATGCCGCCCAGCGGCAAGGACCTGCGCAGCGTGACGGTCCAGCTCGACCGGGCCGGAGGCGCCCGGGCATGGCGGTCCTCCGCCTCGTACCAGGGCGGCGATCCCGTCTCGGCCTCCCCCGACGCACCACCCGTGCCCCGCGGACTTCGTGAAACCGTCAAGGACAAGGGGCAGGCGGCGTACGAGCGCACCGAACGCGACGGCCGTCCCTGGCTGACCGTCGGCATGCCCGTCGCCTACACCCACGACCCGTCACGCCCGGGCAGCGCGGGCAAGCTCTCCGGGCTGACCGTCTACGCCTCCTTCCCCCTCGACGGCGACCAGGCCGACATCGACGCTCTCGTCACCGCCGCCCGCACCGGAGCGATACCCTCACTCGTCCTCGCCGTCGTCCCGGCCCTGTTCGCCGCCCGTAGCGTGCTGCGCCCGGTACGACGGCTGCGCAGCGGCGCCGAACGCGTCGCCGCCGGTGAGTTCGACACCCGCCTCGATGCCGAGGGGCACGACGAGCTCGCCGACCTGACCCGTTCCTTCAACACCATGGCCGCGACCCTGCAGAAGGACGACGCCGAACTGCGCCGCATGGAAGCGGGCGCGCGCCGTTTCGCCGCCGACGTCGCCCATGAGCTGCGCACCCCCCTCGCGGCCATGGTCGCCGTCACGGAGGTCCTCGACGAGGACGCCGCGTGCGGCGCCCTGCCCACCGACACCGCCGACGCCGTGCGGCTGATCAGCGAGGAGACCCGCAAGATCGCCCGGATGGTCGAGGATCTGATGGAGGTGTCCCGTTTCGACGCCAAGGCCGCCCCGCTGGACGCCGAGGACCTGGACCTACGCACCGTCGTGTCCAAGACCCTCCAACTGCGCGGCTGGGCCGACGACGAACGCGTTCGCACCGACCTGCCGACCCCCGTTCCGGTACACGCCGACCCCCGCCGAATCGACGTCGTCCTGGCGAACCTCATCGGCAACGCCCTGCGCCACGGCAAGCCCCCCGTCACCGTCTGCGCCCACGTCGAGGACGGCAAAGCGGTCGTCACGGTCATCGATCACGGCTCCGGCATTCCCGCCGACGTCCTTCCCCAGGTCTTCGAACGCTTCTACAAAGCCGACGCGGCACGCACCCGCTCGGAAGGCAGCGGCCTCGGCCTGGCCATCGCCCAGGAGAACGCCCTCCTGCACGGCGGCACCCTGACCGCGGGCAACACCCCCGACCGTGGCGCCGTCTTCACCCTCACCCTTCCGCTCGCCGCCGCCCCCCAGGAACAGCGATGACCCATCACCTCCGGGGACGGCGCGCCCTCCGCACCTGCGCTGCCGCGCTGCTCATCGCTTCAGCCACCGGCTGTGGGATCAGCGCCACCGGACCCGTGCGGGCGGGCGCGCCCGCCTCGGGAATCCCGCAGCCCGGCACCACAAACAGCTCCGTCCGCATCTACTTCGCCGACCCCTACGGCGTCCGCGCCGTCACCCGCCCCACGGACCGGCCGCTCGACCCGCAACAGGCTCTTGACCTTCTCCTGAAAGGTCCCACCGCCGCCGAACGTGAACGCGGCCTGACCACCCAAGTCCCTCCGACGGTCGGCCGTCTCACCGCCACCACGACAACCGGCACCGTCGACGTTTCCATCCCCCTCCAAGTCGCCACAGGCGACCTCGACTTCACCGTCGTCAGCCAGATCGTCTGCACCGCCGCCCACGCCCAGGTCCCGGGCGACAGACCCGCAACCCAGGTCCACATCCGCATCCACGAGAGCAACCTCGGTCCCGAGGAACCGTGGACGGTTCGTTGCGGCCCCAACGGCACCGCAACGCCCATCAAGTGACGCCCCGCACGAGCACCTGGCTGCCCCACGACGCACAGCCGTGATCACAGAGAGACCCGCCCCGCTTTCTACTCGACGGCCTTCGCAGCCAGCTCGTAGCAACGGATCCGAGCGTCGGCGTCATACACGGAGGCATACAGCATCAGCTCGTCAGCGCCGGTCTGATCCACGATCGCCGCGAACCGGCGGCGCACCGTCTCCACCGAGCCGCGCGCCTGCGACGCGCCGATCGCCTCCACGGTGCCGCGCGTCTCTTCCGGGATCTCGTACGAGGCCGCTTCTTCCGGGGAGAGCAGCGCCGCCGAGGTCTGCTTGGACCTCGCGACGTCGGTTGGGCGTGCCAGGCGTGCGGCCTCCTCGTCGGTGTCGGCTACGACTGTCTCAACCGCGGCCATCACGAAAGGCTGGTCCGCCCACCGCGACGGTGTGAACAGTTCTCGGTAACGCTCCGCTGTGGCCACGCTCTGGTCCGGCCGGATGTGGTGCGCCAGCGCGATCGGCAGTCCCAGCCGGGCCGCCAACTCCGCGCTGGCCGGGCTGGATGCCAGCAGCCATGGGCTGGCGCCCCGTGCGTCCGGTCGCCAGCCGGCTAGCAGTTGCACTCCGCCTTCGCCGGACAGATAGCGCAAGATCGCGGCCACGTCTTCGGCGTACTCCGCGCCCGTGGTCGGCTCACCGCCCCGACGCAGCGCCCGCACGATCGACCCGTCGAACGTACCCGGCCCGCGGCCGATGCCCATGTCTATGCGATCCGGATGCAGCGTCGCCAGGGTAGCGAACTGCTCCGCCACGGCCAGTGGCGCGTGGTTGGGCGCCAGGACGCCACCGGACCCGAGCCGGATACGCCGTGTCGGTGCCGCGAAGTGCGCCATCAGAACCGCCGGTACCACGCTCGCCGACAGTTCGGTCCCGTGATGTTCAGCGAACCAGACTCGCCGGTAACCGAGTTCGTCCAATCGGAGCACGGTTCGCCTGGTTGCGTCGAGCGACTCGACAGCAGTCCGGTTCGACTCCGCGACCACAAGGTCCAGAGCGGATAGGGGGATGGTCATGATCGAAATCTCCCGATTGGCGAGCTGTGACACGGAAGCACTGGCGTACGCCTAAGTGCCGTTGCAGTACTAGGCCGTGTCTGAGGGGAATTCCGTGGGGCTGTAGAACGCTTTCGAATGACCCACGCTGGCATTGCTCTGGTTCAGGTGGGTTCGGCGATGTGGATCGTGTCGATGCCCTGGTCCAGGAAGGTGGCCAGGTTCCGGCCCTCCGCCTGCAGTTCTTGCTTTTCGGTCCGGTTGAGGTTGCGCAGGGGGTTGATCGTGAGGCGGCGGTCGTCGGTGGTCCAGGTGGCGGCGACGCGGCCGTCGATGAGGACGGCGCGTTGTCCGGCGACGGAGAGGCCGAGGTGGGGGTCGTCGATGATGCGGCTGCGGTCGTGGTAGCCGAGGATCGCGTTGTCGAAGGCGGGCAGGAAGCGGACGGGCGCGGGGGTGTCGGGGTGTGGGCGGGGTGCGTCGGGCAGGTCGAGGAGGAGACGGCCGCGTTCGTCGCGGTAGGTGATGAGGTCGCCGCGGAGGGCTTTGACCGCGGTGGGCAGTCCGGCCAGGCCGCTCCAGGCGCGGATGTCCGCGGTGGTGGCGGGGCCGTAGGCGGCCAGATAGCGCAGGACGAGTCGCTGTCCGGTCGGATCGTCCGGGTCGGCGGGCAGTTGGGGGACGGGCTGGTGCAGCCAGGTGGAGAGGGAGAGGTTGCGGACGCCCGCGGTCGTCTTCCACAGTCCTCTGGGGGGTAGTTGGGCCATGGGGATGAGTGCGGCGACGAGGAGTTCGCCCAGCACCCGGCTGGGCGGCGTGGGCCAGCGGTCGCGGAGGGCGCCGACGAGTTCGCCCATGGCGCGTGGCTGGTCGTCGGACAGCACGGCCCGGCCCGCGGTGCTCAGTTCGTCCAGGTCGATGCCGGCGAGTTCGCTGCGGTAGGTGGACAGGACGCGTTGACGCAGCATGGCGTCGTGGCGGGCGCGCCAGGCGAGCGCGTCGGTGGCGGTGACGAGGTGGACGGTGCGGCGCATGAGGTGGGTGCGCACAACTTGGCGGCCGATGAGCTGGTTGTCCAGGTCGGCTGGGGTGAACGCCCTGACGCGCGACCAGAGGCCGGTGAACGGTTCCTGCGGGGCCTGGGCCTGCATTCCGGCCAGGTGGGACACGGCGTCGAGGGCGGTGCAGTCCTCGCGTTCGAGGAGGTGCTGGCGGGCGAGGGTGGCCCGGTTGAGGTCGCGCTGGGTCAGGACGCTCATGTCAGGCTGCGGCACGCTCGGATCCGGGGCGACGCCGTTGGCCGGTGTCGGTGAGGGAGGGGGGCTGGTAGGCCACGTCGAGCGGGCCGATGTCGGTGCCCGGCGGGACGATGCCGTCGATCCGGTCCAGGACGGCGTCGTCGAGCACGGTCGCGGCGCCTGCCAGCAGGTCGTCGAGTTGGTCGAGGGTGCGGGGGCCGATGATGGCCGAGGTGACGTCCGGGTGGGCGGTGGCGAAGGCCATGGCCAGGTGGGTGAGCGGCAGGCCGGCCCGTTCGGCGAGGGGGACCAGCTGCTCGACGGCGTCGAGCTTGCGGGGGTCGGTCAAATGCCTGGGGACCCAGCGCATGCGGGCGGTTCCGTTGCTGGTCGGGGCGTCGGTCTTGCGGTAGCGGCCGGTGAGCAGGCCCATGGCCAGCGGGCTCCACACGAGCACGCCCATGCCGAAGCGCCGGGCGACGGGGAGGATCTCGCGCTCGATCGCCCGGTTGAGGATGGAGTAGGTGGGCTGCTCGGTGCGCAGCCGGTGCAGGCCCCGGCGTTCACTGACCCAGTGGGCCTGCACGATGTCGCTCGCGGGCAGGTTGGAGGAGCCGATGGCGCGGACCTTGCCGGATCGGACCAGATCGGTGAGGGCGGACAGCGTCTCTTCGATGTCGGTGTGCGGGTCGGGGTGGTGGATCTGGTAGAGGTCGATGTAGTCGGTGTTCAGGCGGCGTAGTGAGCCCTCGACCGCTTTCATGATCCAGCGGCGTGAGCTGCCGCTGTGGAGGGGGCTCTCGCCCATGGGGCCGTTGAACTTGGTCGCCACAACCACGTCGTCGCGGCGGCTCTTGAGGGCGCGGCCGAGGATTTGCTCGGCCTCGCTGTGTCCGTAGACGTCGGCCGTGTCGATGAAGTTGATGCCGCCGTCCAGGGCCCGGTGCACGATGCGGGTGCATGCGTCGTGATCCGGGTTTCCGTTGGGGCCGAACATCATGGTGCCCAGGCAGTAGGCGCTGACTTCGATGCCGGTCCGGCCGAGCTGACGCATGCGCATAACAGGGTCCGCTTCCGTGGGGGCCGACTGCCGTCGGCGTGCTGATGGCGAAGACGAGCGGGGCGGGCACCCGTTGCGGGGGTGCCCGCCCGGGGGTGGGTCAGCCGTTGTAGGGGGCCGTGACGTCCAGGACCCAGGTCACGCCGAAGCGGTCGGTCAGCATGCCGTACAGCGGGGCCCATGCCGCGGGCTCCAGCGGGCGCAGCACGTTCGAGCCCGCGGCCAGTCGCTGCCACAGGGTGCTGATCTCGTCGGCTTCCTCACTGCGCACGGACACGAAGAACGGGTTGGTGCCCTTCTCGTACGGCATCGCCGAGGGCACGTCGTAGGCCATGACGTGGAAGCCGTTGTCGGCGACGACCTGGCCCCACATCACCCAGTCCGCCTCGTTCTCGTTCGAGACGTTGCCGGCGTCCTTGTAGGTCACGGCGACGGCGTGCCCGCCGAAGACGGACTGGTAGTAGTCCAGCGCCTCACGGGCCGAGCCGCGGAAGTTCAGATGCGTGGTGGTGGTGACGGACATGGTCTGCTCCTACCTTGAAATGCGCCGGATGAGGCACATGCGGATGACGGGCGAAACGCCCTTCCTCGGAATCTGTGAAGGAGCATGGCACCAGTACAGGACAGGTTGTGTCCTGTACTGGTGGATGATGGAGGCATGCAGAAAACGTCCTCGCGGCTCCTGGCCCTGCTCTCCCTGCTCCAGGCACGACCGGAGTGGAGCGGAGACGACCTGGCCGAGCGATTGGAAGTCACCGTGCGCACCGTGCGCCGTGACGTCGACCGCCTTCGCGCGCTGGGCTACCCGGTGGCCACGGACAAGGGCCCGGGCGGCGGATACCGTCTACGTCCCGGATCGCAGATGCCACCGCTGCTCTTCGACGACGAGCAGGTCATCGCCCTGGCCGTCGCCCTGCAGAGCACCGCCCACCCCGCGATCGCGGAAGACGCCGACCGGGCACTCACGACGATCCGGAACGTCCTCCCCCCGCGCCTGCGGCAACGCATCGACGCACTCCACGTCACCACCGTGCGCCCACCCGATCCCGGCGCCCCACCGGCCCAGGCCCTGGACCTGCTCACCACCGTGAGCACCGCGATCCAGCGCCGCGAGGTGCTGCGCCTGGACTACACCCCACACCGGGACGCCGCACCACAGCGACGCCGCGTGGAACCCCACCACCTCGTGGCCTGGCGCACCCACTGGTACCTGCTGGCCTGGGACCTCGATCGCGACGACTGGCGCACCTTCCGCACCGACCGCATGACCCCGCGCACACCGACCGGTCCGCGCTTCACCGCACGCCGGCTGCCCGGTGGGGACGTCTCCACGTTCGTCACCAGCCGCTTCCGGGGCTCCGACGGAACCGAAGCCGCCTGGCCCTGCCAAGGCGAGGCCATCCTTGATCTCCCCGCCTCAGACGTCGCACCCCACACCGCCGACGGCATCGTGGAACCGCTCGGGCCCACACGATGCCGCGTCATCACAGGATCCTGGTCCTGGACCGCCCTCGCCGCCAGCCTCGGCCGATTCGACGCGAACCTGCACGTCATCGGCCCACCAGCCCTCCATGAAGCCTGCGCCAGACTCGCCGGCCGCTACGCCGCCGCCACTGAGCCCGGCAGGCTGGACGCACCCAACAGGTGAATGGGGCGATGTACTTCGATCAGCCGCTGCCTCGCGAAGTGAAGGTCATCGATTCGGCCTCGCTGTTCAGGCTGGAGGAGCGGGCGTGTGAACTCAGCCTGAACCAGCGGCTGGACCCGGCGTGGGTGCGTGCGAATGCGGCGCCCGATGGTGCCCACTACCTGTGGCCGGCCGTGTGGAACAGCCTCTCGCACCGCCCGGACGTTCCACGTCAGCTGCGGTGCGAGCTGTTGCTCACTCTGCGTGCGGGAGACCGCGTGATGAGCCTGCTGGACGTGCTTCCTGACGACTTCGCTCCGCTGCCGAGGGTGACGTCACGCGTAGAAGGCATGCAGGTCAGCCAGCTCCTTGACCGTGTTCCTTCGGTCAGGGAATGGCTGTTGCGCAAGGACGAGGGCCCGGCCGGTCTGTGACAGGCGTCGCCAGTACAAGTTGGTCCGCGTCGGTGAGTTCCGGTGAGCGACTCGGGTCGGCGACGACTTCTTCCGCCTCGGTGATCCGGTCCGTGAACCTGGGGCTCGGCACGTCGACCTTGCGCATGCCGGTGGGCAGTTGCTCCAGTGCCTTGGCGTAGTCGACCGGTGAGGTGTGGGGCGTGACGGGTTCGCAGTAGGTCCACAGCGTCACTGCGAAACCGTCGCTCGTGTACACGCGCGAGGCCGCCCGAGGCTCCACGGGGCACACCGGGCATCCGGCTTCGGTGAGCCGCTGAGCGAGATCGAGTTCGAACTGTGCAACCTCTTGACCCACCGGAGCGACCCGGGCGAAGACGTCGCATGGTGTCAGCCGTAGTGCCAGCTTGTTCGAGTTGTGCAGAACCACTGCGTCGTTGGCCGGTAGGTGGAGCGATGCGGCGACCGAAGTCGCAGCCGCGATCGCACGTGTGACTTCAGCCGTATCCACCCCCGCATCGTGGCATGGGTGAGCGAGGGCGAACTGCTGTGGTTCGGTACGCCGGCGGAGATGGGGCGTTCAGTCGCTAGTGCGGCGGGCGGGGTCGGTGCTCTGGTGCACGGCGATGGTGATCTTGCCGCGTGGGCGTCGGCGGCCCTCGCCGGCGGAGCCGCCTTCGAGCAGTGCGTGTGCCTGTGCGATGTCGGCCAAGGGGAGCACGGCGCCGATCACCGGGCGGAGTTCGCCCTGGTCGACGAGGTCCCCGAGGGCTTCGAGCTTCGCCCGGCCGGGGCTGACGAAGAGGAAGTGGTAGGTGGCGTTCACGCCCCACGCGGCGAGCAGGTTCTGAGGCTCGGGGATGTCCACGATGGACACCACGCGGCCCCGGTCGGCGAGGACTTCCGGGCTGCGGGTGAGGGTGTCGCCGCCCACCGTGTCCAGGACGACGTCCACCCCGCCCAGCGCGCGGACCTGCGGCACGTAGTCACTGGTCGAGAAGTCGATCGCGGCGTCGGCTCCCAGTCCTCTGACGAACTCGTGGTCCCGTGCTCGCGCGGTCGTCACCACCTCGGCTCCCAGGGCGCGGGCGACCTGGATGGCGGCCGAGCCGACGCCGCCCGCTCCGCCGTGGACCAGGACCCGTTCGCCGGCCCGCACGCCGGCGCGTTCGACCAGTGCCTCCCACACCGTCACGCCGACGAGCGCGAGACCGGCGGCCTCGATGTGCGACAGCCGTGCGGGCTTGCGGGCGACCAGGGCCTGGTCGACGACGTGGAACTCGGCGTACGTGCCCTGCCCGGCGAACACCGGCGCCAGGTACCAGACCTCGTCGCCCGGCTGGAAGTCGGCAGCCCCGGGGCCGGTCTCGACCACCACGCCGGACACGTCGTTGCCGATCACGGCGGGCAGCGCCACCTGGTCGCGGTAGTCGCCGCGTCGGGTCTGCAGGTCGAGGGGGTTCACGGAGGTGGCCAGCACGCGCACCAGCACCTGACCGGGTCCTGGAGTGGGTCTCGGCAGGTCTCGGGTGGCGAACGCGGTGTCCGCGTCACCGAAGCGGACCAGTTCCACCACGCGCATCGAAGTCGACATGCCGCAACCTTAGATCTACATATCGCGAATCGTCAATATGTGCGGTGCGTTACGATCGCCGCATGTTCTCGGAGGCGGAGTTGCTGGCTGTGTTCCGGGCCCTGTCCAACCCGACCCGCCGTCAGATGCTGGTGTGGCTCAAGGAGCCGATGAGCTTCCCCGGTCAGGAGCCCGGCGACGTCGAGATCGGCGTCTGCGTGACCGACATCCAGCGGCGCGTGGGTCTGGGGCAGTCAACCACCTCGCAGTACCTCGCAACGCTGCGGCAGGCGGGGTTGGTGATCGCCACCCGCCGGGGCAAGTGGACCTACTACCGCCGCGACGAGGCGAACATCGCCCGCCTCCTGGAGACCCTGCGCGACGTGTTCTAGGCGCCCGCGCGTCAGGGTGACTGCGGTTGCCGCAGCCCCTGGAGTAGCAGTGCGATCAGTCGGCGGGGGTCGTAGCGCGGGTCGCTGTCACGCCCGATGCAGAGGTTGCCGATGCCGCGCATCAGTTCGTAGGCGTGCGTGCCGGGCTTGATTTCACCTGCGGCGACCGCGGCGTCGAGCAGTTGGGAGCAGACCGGCACCAGGCGGTCGAGGAAGTAGGCGTGCAGCGCGTCGAATCCGCTGTCCGATTGCAGCGTGTTGGCGAGTCCGTGCTTGGTGACCAGGAAGTCGACGAAGAGGTCGACCCACTGGCGGAGCGCGGCGAGCGGGGAGTCGGCGTCGGCCAGCAGGGTCGCGCCGGCCTCGGCGCACGCTTCGACCTGATGGCGATAGACGGCGACGGCGAGGTCCGCCCGGGTCGGGAAGTGGCGGTAGATCGTCCCGATGCCGACGCCGGCCCTGGTTGCGATCTCGCGGATCGGCGCATCGATGCCGGAGGTGGCGAACACCTCGGCGGCGGCGGTGAGCAGCGCCTGCTGATTGCGCAGCGCATCGGCCCGCTTGCTTCGGCTCGACGCCTTCACTGGCTGGTCTGAAGTGGGCACCGCGCTCTCCGTCCGGTTGCTGGTTGACTAAGCGGAACAGTGTTCCGTATCGTATCTGGAACAAGGTTCCGCTTTGAGTTTAGTCGAGCTGGCGCCTCATCGCCGCTCACCCCCAGCGCCGCAGGGTCCGGGACCGGCTCCGTGCAGTTCGCCAACACGCACAAATCCGCCATGGAGGAACACAGCCATGCAGTACCGCACCTTGGGTCGCACCGGTGTGCAGGTCAGCTCCCTCGCGCTCGGCGCGATGAACTTCGGGAGGATCGGGCGCACCACCCAGGACGAGGTCACCGCCGTCGTCGATGCCGCCCTTGAGGCCGGCATCAACCTCATCGACACCGCCGACGTCTACAGCGGCGGCGAGTCCGAAGAGATGGTCGGCAAGGCCGTCGCCGGCCGCCGTGACGACGTCGTGCTGGCCACGAAGGCCGGCATGCCGGTGGGGGAGGAGCGCCATCGCCGGGGCAGCTCGCGCCGCTGGCTGGTCACCGCGCTGGAGGACAGCCTGCGCCGCCTCGGCGTCGACCACGTCGATCTCTACCAGGTCCACCGATGGGACCCGAGCACCAGTGACGAGGAAACCCTGTCCGCGCTGACCGACCTCCAACGCGCCGGAAAGGTCCGCCACTTCGGCTCGTCGACGTTCCCCGCGCACCGCATCGTCCAGGCGCAGTGGGCCGCCCGCGAGCACCGGCTGAGCCGCTACGTCACCGAACAGCCCAGCTACTCGATCCTTCAGCGCGGGGTCGAGACCCACGTTCTGCCCGTGACCGAGGAGTACGGCCTCGGCGTGCTGGCGTGGAGCCCCCTGGCCTCGGGCTGGCTGTCCGGCGCGGTCCGCGAAGGCCGGAAGGTCGCCACCAACCGCTCCACCTTCATGCCGCAGCGCTTCGACACCGCACTCCCGTCCAACCGGGCCAGGCTCGATGCGGTCGAGCAGCTGGCCGAGGTCGCCGACGGCGCCGGGCTGACGATGATCCAGCTCGCCCTCGGCTTCGTGACCGCGCACCCCGGCGTGACCAGCGCGCTCATCGGCCCCCGCACGCTGGACCACCTGCACTCGCAGCTCGCCGCCGCCGACACCGTGCTCTCCGGCGACGTGTTGGACGCGATCGACGCCATCGTCGCGCCCGGTGTCGACCTCGCCGCGCACGAGAAGAACGACACCCCACCCGCGCTGCTCGACCCGTCGCTGCGTCGCCGGTAGCCGCTCGGAGAGTAGTACTCGCGCGGGCGCCCCGGTCATCTCCCGGGCGCCCGCCGGGACGGGCGTACGGCCGACCCGGCGCCACCGAAGCCCGGGGCAGGTCAGCGGGTGCGCTCGTAGTGTCGACGCGCCTTCTCGCGGTTGCCGCAGACGGCCATCGAGCACCAGCGGGCGCGGTTGGCGCGGCTGCGGTCGAGCAGGAACAGCTGGCACTCGTCGTTGGCGCAGGGGCGCAGCCGGCCGGGCATGTGCTGCTCGGTGGCGGCCCAGGCGAGGACCATCTCGACGGCCAGCCGGGCGTGCGGGGGAGTCTCGACCGTCCACTGAAGGCCGTCCGAAGTGAACTCCGGGATCTGGTGGACCCCTTCGAGCAACGGACCCAGCGCGGTGGGCGAACACTCTCCGCGCACCACGTCCCGCAGGGCGTCCCGCGTCTTGCGCAGCAGCGCCAGTTCCGTAGGGCTGCCGTCGCCGCCGTGCTCGCGCGCCCAGCGTCTGGCTCCGGCCGGGTCGCCGAGCGCGTCCTGTTCCTCGCCGTTGATCAGCGGCCTGCTGTTGAGCAGGTCCAGCAGTGCGTCCATCGGTCACCCCTCTCTTTCTAACCGGATCGAGTCGCTTGACAGGTTAGCTCACTCATGCTTGCCTGGCGAGAGGCTAACCGGATTGAATGCTTGAAGGGGTTAGATATGAGCTCAGTACGCCATCGGACCGCCGTCGTCGACGGTCATGAGATCTTCTACCGCGAGGCCGGCCCCGCCGACGCCCCTGCGATCGTGCTGCTGCACGGCTACCCGACCAGCTCGTTCATGTTCCGCGAACTGATCCCGCTGCTGGCCGACCGCTACCGCGTCATCGCGCCGGACCACCTCGGCTTCGGCCACTCCGACGCCCCGCCCGCGACGGAGTTCGACTACACCTTCGACGCCCTCGCCGACCTCACCTCCGCGCTGCTCGGCCAGCTGGGCCTGGACCGCTACGCCCTCTACGTCCAGGACTACGGCGCCCCCATCGGATGGCGCCTCGCGCTCAGGCACCCCGAACGGATCTCCGCCCTCGTCACCCAGAACGGCAACGGCTACGAGGACGGTTTCGTCGAGTCGTTCTGGGACGGCCTCTGGGCCTACGGAGCGAACCCCGGCCCCGACACCGAACCCGCCGTCCGCACCGCGCTGAGCCGCGACGCCATCCGCTGGCAGTACGTGCACGGCGTGCCCGACCCGAGCCTGGTCAGCCCGGACACCTGGGAGCACGACCACGCCCTCGTCTCCCGCGAGGGCAATGACGAGATCCAACTGGCGCTGTTCCGCGACTACCAGAACAACCGCCCGCTCTACCCGCTGCTGCACGAGTTCCTGCGCAGCAGCGACGTCCCGGTGCTCGCCGTCTGGGGCCGCAACGACGAGATCTTCGGTCCGGCCGGCGCACGGGCCTTCGCCCGCGACGCCAAGGACGCGGAAGTGCACCTGATCAACGGCGGTCACTTCCTGCTGGAGAGCCACCTGGACGTCGTCGCGGGCTATCTGCGCGGCTTCCTCGGGCGGGTGCTGGCGCCGTGAACCCTTAGAGAAAATCGCGTTTTCGAAAATTTGATTTTCGATATGTGGGGCGGGTACGGTTCACCTGTCAGCATCGAACGACCGGATCAGGAGCGTCATGGCCGAGGCACCGGAGGCATCGCGTCGGCGCAAGCTCACCCCGGAGCGGGAGCAGGAGCTGCTGCGGGTGACGGCGGAACTGGTCGGCGAGGTCGGGTACGACAGCCTCACCATGGCGGAGGTGGCCCGGCGGGCCAAGTGCAGTACGGCCACGCTCTACCGGCAGTGGGAGAGCAAGCCGCGGCTGGTGATCTCCGCGTGGCGGGCGCACGGCCGCGAGCGGCTTGAGGCGTTCGCCGGGATCGACACGGGCGGCCTCCACAGCGATCTGACGACCTATGTGCACCTGCTGGTCACCAACGACCCGGACAAGGAGACCTTCGCGTCGCTGCCCCAGGCGATCGTGCAGGACGAGGCCCTGATGGGCGTCGTCCGAGAGGTGCTGATCCACCCCATCGTCAACGACCTGACCAGACTGCTGGAGCGGGCCGTGGACCGGGGGGAGATCGCCGCGGGGCACCCGGCCCTCGCCGTCGCGGAACAGGTCGTGTTCGGTCCCTGGCTCGCGCTGGACATCCTCTACGGCTCCCCAGCCACCGAAGAACAGCTCATGACCGTCATCGACACCGTTCTGCTGCCGGCTCTCAAGGCTCCGCCCACCGCAGGCTGAGCGGGTCCACCGCCGAATGACCGGGTCCACTGCCCGGTAACCAGGTCCACGGCCGGGCAACCGGGTCCACGGCCCGGTGACCGGGTGAACTGACCACCACGGAGCCGGTTCCGGTTCCGGTTCCGCACGAGCACCGCTCGCAGTCGGCCGCGCGCACCCCGGCGCGCGGCCGACGACTTCACCGTGCCACGACGCGGCCCGAAGGCCGTGTCCCTCCCCGGCACGCCCATCCACCGATCCGCGGATCCGCCTCGGGCCGGAGTCCGTCGCGCCCTCGCGCACCGGTGGCACCACACGCCCATCTGCACTTCCTGATTCGGAGTATCAACCGCATGGCTACGTTCCTGCACGGGGTCGGCAGCTTCGCCTTCCGACGGCGTTGGCTGGTCGTCCTTCTGTGGACCCTCGTCCTGGGCGCCGTGGGGGTCGGCGCCGCGAGCAGTTCGGGGTCGCCCAGCACCGCCATCACGCTGCCCGGCACCGAGGCACAGCGGGCGATGGACCTGCTGGCGGAGAAGTTCCCGGCCGCCAACGCCGACGGGGCCACCGCCCGCGTCGTCGTCCGGGCTCCCGACGGCGAGCAGATCGGCGCCGCCGAACACCGGGCCGCGCTGGAAGCGACCCTGACGGACGTGAAGGAGTCCTCCGACCGCGTCGGCCAGGTCACCGACCCCTTTGCCGCCCGCGCGGTGAGCGCCGACGGCAGCACCGCGTATGCGCAGGTCACCTACACGGCGGCGGACACGGAGCTGACCGACCGCGACCACAGCGGTCTGGAGCGGGCCCTGGAGTCGGGCCGGGACCGGGGCCTGACGGTGGAGGCGTCCGGCAACGCCCTGGCACCCCCCGCGGTGAGCCACACGGCCGAGGTCGTCGGCTTCGCGCTCGCCGCCGTCATCCTGGTCATCACCTTCGGTTCCCTGGTCGCCGCCGGGCTGCCGCTGCTCACCGCGGTGGTCGGCGTGGGCGTCACCATGGCCGCCATCACCGCCCTCAGCGGCCCCCTCGACCTCAACAGCAACACGCCGGCCCTCGCCACCATGCTGGGCATCGCGGTCGGCATCGACTACGCCCTGTTCATCGTCTCCCGCTACCGCTCGGAGCGCGCCGACGGGCACGACGCGCAGGAGGCCACCGCCCGGGCCAACGGCACGGCCGGGTCGGCCGTCGTCTTCGCCGGGCTGACCGTGGTCATCGCCCTCGCGGGCCTCACCGTGGTGAACCTGCCCATCCTCACCTCGATGGGCCTGGCCGCCGCCGGGGCGGTGATCGTCGCCGTACTCGTCGCCACCACCCTGGTCCCCGCCCTGCTGGGCTTCGCCGGGGAGCGCGTCCGCGGCAAGGCCCGCAAGCGGCCCGCCGCCGGACCGACCGGCCAGGACCGGTCGCCGCAGGACCGCACACCGAATGACCGCACGCCGCAGGGTCGTACGCCGCTGAGCCAGCGCTGGATCAGCCACGTCCTGCGCAAGCCCGCGAGGACCCTGGTCCTGGCCGTGCTGGCGCTGGGAGTCATCGCCCTGCCCGCCACCAAGCTCGATCTCGGACTGCCCGACGACGGCTCCAAGTCCGCCTCCTCCACCCAGCGCAAGGCGTACGACATGCTGGCGCAGTCGTTCGGCCCCGGCGTCAACGGCCCGCTGACCGTGACCGTCGACGACCGCGACCCCGCCGTCGCCCGCGACGGCGCAGCGGAACTCGGCAAGACCCTCGCGGCCCGGCCCGACGTGGCGGCGGTGACCCCGGCCGCGTTCAACGAAGCGGGCGACACCGCCATCCTCACCGTCGTCCCCCGGAGCGCTCCGGACAGCGACGCCACGGAAGAACTCGTCGACGAGATCCGCGGCCTGGCCGACACGATGGAATCCGACACCGGGGCGCGCGCCCTGGTGACGGGCACGACCGCGCTCAACATCGACATCTCCGCGAAGTTCAGCGCCGCGATCCTGCCCTATCTGGCACTCGTCGTCTCACTGGCGGTCCTGCTGCTGATCCTGGTGTTCCGCTCAGTCCTCGTCCCCGTCAAGGCGGCCCTCGGCTTCCTGCTGTCGGTGCTGGCCTCCCTCGGCGCGCTCGTCGCCGTCTTCCAATGGGGCTGGCTCAAGGACCTGTTCGCACTGGAGCAGACCGGTCCCGTGATGAGCCTGATGCCCATCTTGATGGTCGGCATCGTCTTCGGCCTGGCCATGGACTACCAGGTGTTCCTGGTCACGCGGATGCGGGAGGCGTACGTCCACGGCGCCGACGCCCGGGCCGCCGTCGTGAGCGGATTCCGGCACAGCGCCACCGTCGTCACCGTCGCGGCCCTGATCATGATCTCGGTCTTCGCCGGCTTCGTCGGCTCCGACGACTCCATGATCAAGTCCCTGGGCTTCGGGCTGGCGGTCGCCGTCGTCTTCGACGCCTTCGTCGTCCGCATGACGATCGTGCCCGCCGCGCTCGCCCTCCTCGGCGACCGCGCCTGGTCCCTGCCCCGCTGGCTGGACCGGGCCCTGCCGGAGGTCGACATCGAGGGCGAGAAGCTCACCCGGCCGACGCCCCCGCCCACCGGTCCGTCCGCCGGTGCCGCGCAGCGCGAGCCGAGCCGTGCGAACGTCGGGGACGCGTCTCACTGACCCGTCCACCCCGGCACAGGCGGTAGGGGGCCCGACCGAAGAGGCCCCCTACCGCCCGCGGGGCTGTCAGCACCGTGGACTTTAGGCCAGCCTTGGCCAGCCTCCCGCCAACAGGGCCCGTACCAGCGCCGTTGTGGATACGTTGAAGGCCCTCGACCGTGGGACGGGAGGGGCAGGGAGCAACAGACGCGAACAGGAAGAGATCGCATGGTCGCGGCACAACCGGCGCTCTGGCGCAAACTCGCGGTGCTCGTGGCCCTGATGCTGGCCGCCTTCACGTTCAACACCGCGGAGAACTTGCCGATCGGCCTCCTGGAGCTCATCTCCGACGACTTACGGGTCTCCCTGTCCGCGGTCGGCTACCTGGTCACCGGCTACGGCGTGACCGTCGCCGTGGTGTCCCTGCCGCTGGCCCACGCCACCCGCGCCATGCCCCGGCGGCACGTCCTGACGGTGCTGCTGGCGGCGCTCGTCGTGTCCAGCCTGATGTCGGCGCTGGCCACCTCCTACTGGGTGCTGCTCGCCGCCCGGCTGGTCACCGCGCTCGCCCAGGCGCTGTTCTGGGCCGTGATGGGGCCGGTCGCGGTGGGCCTGTTCGCTCCCGAGGTGCGCGGGCGCGTGGTCGGGGCGCTGTCCGTCGCCGGTTCGCTGGCGTTGGTCCTCGGTGTTCCCGCCGGCACCTGGCTGGGGCAGCAGAGCAGTTGGACCGTGCCGATCGCGGTGCTGGCCGGGCTCGGGCTGGCCTCCCTGGTGACGATCGCCGCACTGCTGCCGACCTCCCGCCCGGAGGAGGGGCACGCCGCGTACGGCACCGCGCCCGACACCCGCCGGTTCGGCATCGTCCTGGCGACCACGACCCTCTCCGTCACCGGCGCGTTCGCGGGCTTCACCTACGTCGTGAAGTTCCTCGGCGAGGTGAGCGGGTTCTCGGACGGCACCGTCAGCGGGCTGCTCGCGGTCTTCGGGCTCGCCGGCGTCGCCGGGGTGAGCATCACCGGGGCGTTCTTGGACCGCTTCCCCCGCGGCGCCCTGACGACGGCCGTGACCACGCAGGCGGTCGGACTCCTCGGCCTGTACGCGACCGGTTCGTCCCCGGTGGCGGCGGTGGTGTTCCTGGCGCTGCTCGGCGGTTCGCTGGGGCCCGTCTTCATGGCCACCCAGAACGAGATGCTGCAGTGCGCGCCGGCCCGCACGGAGATCGCCCTCGCCGCCAACTCCGCCGCCTACAACGCCGGCATCGCGGCGGGCGCCGCACTCGGCGGGCTGGTGCTGCCGCTCACCGGCGTGCGCGGCGCGTTCCTCGTCGGCGGGCTGCTGACCGTCGCGGCCTGCGCGGTGCTCGTCGTCGGAGAGCGCCTGTGGCCCGCGGCGAAGACGGCACCGGTCGAACCGGAGGAGTCGACGCAGGACGGGGTCGTCGAACGCCGCTGACGCCGACGGGCACACGGGCCCGTCGGCGTTCGCGAGGCCCGGCCGGCCGGTGTCACCAGGCGTACGCCTCCGGCGCCGGCCCCTTGGGACCGGGGAACAGCGCGTCGAGTTCCTTCAGCCGGTCCCCGTCGAGCGAGATCCGCAGCGCGCCGAGGCCGTCCTCCAACTGCTCGACCGTACGGGGCCCGAGGATCGGTGCGGTGACGCCCGGCTGGTGCAACAGCCAGGCCACCGCGACCTGTGCCGGCGCCCGTTCGAGGTCGGCGCACCACTTCTCGTACGCCGCGACCGCATCGCGATGGTGCTGGAGCTGCCGGGCCGACTTCGGCAGGCCGGTGCGGCCCCCGGCGGCGGCGCGGCGCAGCGCCCCGCTGAGCAGTCCGCCGTGCAGGGGGCTGTAGGGCAGCAGCCCCACGCCGTAGTTGCGGCAGGCCGGCAGCACCTCCAACTCGACGGTGCGCTCCAGCAGGTTGTACACGGACTGTTCGCTGACGGGGCGCACGCCGCCGCGGTGCAGGGCGTGTTCCTGGGCCCGGGTCAGGTGCCAGCCGGCGAAGTTCGACGTGCCGAGATACGTCACCTTGCCCTGGGCGACGAGGAGTTCCAGCGCCTGCCAGGTCTCGTCCCACGGCGTCCGCCGGTCGACGTGGTGCACCTGGAGGACGTCGAGGTGGTCGGTGCCCAGGCGCCGCAGGGAGTCCTCGCACGCCTTCTTGATGTGGATCGCCGAGAGCCGCCCCGCGTTGGGCTCGCGCCCCATCATCCCGTACACCTTGGTCGCGAGGACGATCCGATCGCGGCGCGCGGGGTCCTTGGCCAGCCAGGAGCCGATGATCTGCTCCGTCTCGCCCGCCCCGAGCCGTGAGCCGTAGGTGTTCGCGGTGTCGACGAGATTGACGCCCCGGTCCACGGCCCGGTCCAAGATGGCGTGCGCCTCCGGCTCGGGGGTGTGCACGCCGAAGTTCATCGTGCCCAGACCGAGCCGGCTGACCGTGAGACCCGAGCGGCCGAGTTGTGTGTACTTCATGGGCGGTGCCTTCACCTCTCGACGGCGGAGCGGGACGTGGCCGAGCGGACGGCGTCCAGCCGCCGCCCCAGGTCGGTGACGAGCGGCCCCGGGGCCCGCTGGACGACGTAGTGGTCACCCGGGAGCCGTACGACGGTGGCGCGCCCGGTGGTGTGCCGCGTCCACGGCCGGGCGGGCACCTCGTCCCGCTCGCCGTAGTACGCGACGACGTCGCAGGCCAAGGGGGTCGTGGGCGGTCGGTGCCCGGCGTACAGCGCCAGATCGGCCCGGAACGCGGGCAAGGTCAGTTCGACGAGCTCCGCCAGCAGCTCCGCGTCGGCGAGCCCCGTGGCGCGGACGGCCGCCCGGGTCATGCGCTCCAGGGCGGCGTCGTCGAGGCGGGCGTGTTCCGCGGGGTCGACGCGGTCCGGCGAGCAGCCGGCGACCCCCAGCAGCTCCGGCGGCGCGAGCGCGGCGACGTCCCGGGCGAGCCGGGCGCCCAGGCTGTGGCCGAAGTAGACGAGCGGCCGGGGCGCGCCGTGGCGGCGCAGGGCCCCGACGGCGTCGGCGACCTCGCGCGCCGCCGCCGACGAGTCGGTGTGGAAGGGCTCGGTGAACCGTGCGCCGCGGCCCGGCAGACAGACCGCGGCCAGCCGCCAGGACGGCCGGATCCGCGCCACCCAGGAGTTGAAGGCGGACGGGCCGCCGCCCGCGAACGGCATGACCACGAGGTCGAGTTCGGGCTCCGGCGGATCGTGCAGGAGCGTCAGGGCGGGGGGCGTGCGCAGCGCCCCCGGCCCCGTCTCGTACGCATCGGCCATGGTGCCTACTTCCCTTCGTCGGGGCCCGCCGGGGCGGGGGCTTCGGGCTCCGCCGGGTGCTGCGGGCGCAGCCGCGGCACCAGGGCGGCGACGGTGGGCGCCTCGAAGAGGTCGCGGACGCCGACCGCCGCGCCCAGTTGGGTGCGGATGCCGGCCACCAGCCGGGTGGCGAGCAGGGAGTGGCCGCCGAGGTCGAAGAAGCTGTCGTCGACGCCGACCCGGTCGATGCCGAGGACGTCCGCGAACAGGTCGCACAGCGCCTTCTCGTCGGGGGTGCGCGGGGTGCGCACGGTGCGCTGCCCCTCGGCCCGCGGCGCGGGCAGCGCGGCGCGGTCGAGCTTCCCGTTGGCGTTCAGCGGCAGGGCGTCGAGCCGGACGAAGGCGGCGGGCACCATGTACTGCGGCAGGAGGCGGGCCAGGTGGTCCCGGAGCTCCGCGGGCTCGGGCCCGTCGCCCCCACCGCGCGCGCCGGCCCCGTCGCCCCCACCGCGCGCGCCGGCCCCGTCGCCGTTCGGCACGTAGTAGGCCACCAGTCGTCTGTCGCCCGGCCGGTCCTCCCGCACCGTCACCACAGCGCGGGCCACCGCGGGATGGGTGACCAGGGCGCTCGACGCTTCGCCGGGTTCGATCCGAAAGCCCCGGATCTTGACCTGGTCGTCGACGCGGCCGACGAACTCCAAGGTGCCGTCCTGGCGGCGGCGGACGACGTCGCCGGTGCGGTACATCCGTTCGCCCGGGGCGCCGAAGGGATCGGCGACGAACCGGTCGGCGCTCGCCCCGGGGGCGTTGCGGTAGCCGCGGGCGAGCCCCGCCCCGGCGATGTACAGCTCTCCGGGCACGCCCGGCGGGACCGGCCGCAGACGCGGGTTGAGCACCCGGGTGCGGGTGTGGGGGAGGGGACGGCCGATCGGCGGCGGCTCCTCGCCGTCCCCGAGCCAGGCCGCGGTGGTGTAGACGGTCGCCTCGGTCGGCCCGTAGAGGTTGGCGATCCGGGCCCCGGGGGCGGCGCCCCGCACTTCCGCGACGACGTGGGCGGGCAGCGCCTCGCCCGCCAGCACGACGTCACCGACGTCGAGTGCGGCGTCGAGGTGGGCGACGACGTTCGACAGGGCGGACGGCACCGCGCTGACGAGGCTCCCGCTGCTCCCGTTGGGGCGCCTCGCCGGGCGCTCGGCCAGGGCCAGCGTGTCGCGTACCACTTCCACGCCGCCGCCGCAGAGCAAGGGGCAGAGGATTTCGAAGACCGACACGTCGAAGGTGAGGGACGTGGCGGCCAGGACGCGGGAGAGCCGGCGCGGCCCGAAGGCGTCATCGGCCCACCGGGCGAGGTTCACGACGGCCGAGTGCGGGACCAGGACTGCCTTGGGGCGGCCCGTGGAGCCGGAGGTGTGGATGACGTACGCGGGGTGCTCGGGGCGCAGCGCCGTCGTACGGTCCGCGTCGCACGGGTCAGTGTCGCGGGCGTCGGCGTCCGGGCCCGTACCCCGCTCGTCGTCCAGCAGGAGCCGCGGCACGTCCCCGAAGGGCAGCCCCGCGTCACGGGCGGTGGTCAGCACGCAGGCGGGCGCG
This sequence comes from Streptomyces sp. NPDC047315, assembly GCF_040643215.1. Taxonomy (NCBI): domain Bacteria; kingdom Bacillati; phylum Actinomycetota; class Actinomycetes; order Kitasatosporales; family Streptomycetaceae; genus Streptomyces; species Streptomyces sp. NPDC047315. The sequence continues at coordinate 69,729 of NZ_JBEYTZ010000005.1, forward strand.
GCGTCCGCCATGAGCAGGGCGATCCGCTCGGCCGGGTGGCGCACGTCCAGGGGCAGATAGGCGGCGCCCGTCTTCAGCACGGCCAACAGCGCGACGACCATGTCGACCGAACGCGGCAGGGCCAGCGCCACCAGCTGCTCGGGCCCGACGCCCTCGGCCAGCAGCCGCCACGCCAGCCGATTGGCCCGGGCGTTCAGCTCCGCGTAGGTCAGGTGGTCGTCGCCGCAGCTCACGGCCGGCGCGGCCGGAGTGCGGCGGACCTGGTCCTGGAAGAGCCCGGGCAGCGTGCCCGGTGGCGGCGCGGGCACGGCAGGCGCTTCGAGGTCGCGTTCCTCTTCGGGCAGCAGGACGTCCAGCGCTTCGAATGGCACGTCGGGTTCGGCCGCCGCCCGGGTGAGCAGCAGCGCGAGACGGCGGGCCAGGGTCTGCACCGTGTCGCGGTCGAAGAGTTCGGTGCTGTACTCGACGAAGCCGTCCAGGCCGGTGGGCGCGCCGTCGGCGCCGTGCCGTTCCGTGAGGTCGACCAGCAGGTCGAAGCGGGAGGCACCGGGGTGCAGCAGCTCGGTGTCGACCTCCAGGCCGGGCACGGCGCAGCGGGGCCGCGGCACGTTCTGCAGTGCCAGGGAGACCTGGAAGAGGGGGTGGCGGCCGACGGCCCGGGGCGGGTTCAGGTCCTCCACCAGGTACTCGAACGGCAGGTCCTGGTGGGCGTAGGCCCCCAGCGCCGCGTCACGCGCCCGGCCCAGCAGGTCCCGGAAGGTGGCCGCGCCGGAGGTGTCCAGCCGGAGGACGAGCGTGTTGACGAAGAAGCCGACAGAACGCTCCAGGGCCTGGTCCGTGCGGCCGGCCACGGGCGAGCCCACGGGGACGTCGTATCCCGCGCCGAGCCGCGTCAGCAGCGCCGCGAGCCCGGCCTGGAGCACCATGAACAAACTGGTGCCGGTGCGTCGGGACAGCTCGGTCAGGGCGCGGTGCAGCTCCGGGCCCCAGGCGACGGGCAGCGTCCTGCCCCGGTGGGTGGGGTGCGCTGGTCGCGGCCGGTCCAACGGGAGGTCCAGTTCGGCTGGCAGGTCGGCCAGGCGCGTGCGCCAGTAGTCCAGTTGCCGTGCCAGGACGCTGTCCGGATCGCCGGGGTCGCCCAGCAGGGCGCGCTGCCAGAGCGTGTAGTCGACGTACTGGGCGGGCGCTTCGACGTCCGCGCCCACCGGCGCCGTCCCGGCGCGGCGCGCGTAGGCCGCCGTCAGGTCCTCGGTGATCGCCGCCAGCGACCAGCCGTCGCAGGCGATGTGGTGCACCGTCAGCAGCAGGTCGTGCCGCTGCGGGCCGAGCCGGTACAGATCGGCGCGCACCGGCAGCTGGCGCGCGAGGTCGAAGCCGGGCGAGACGGCGTCGTCGAGGAGGGCCGGCAGGGTTGCGTCGGTGGCGTCGTGCACGGCCATCGGCACGGGGGCGTGCGCCGGGTCGAGGATCCGCTGCCCCGGTTCGCCGTCCTGGTCGGGCAGTACGGTGCGCAGGGCCTCGTGCCGGGCCACCAGGTCCGCCAGGGCGGCCCGCAGGGCGTCGAGGTCCAGGGCGCCGGTCAGCCGGATCAGCCACGGCACGTGGTACGCCCGGCTCATGCCCTCCAGGTGGTGCAGGAACCACAGGCGGCGCTGGGCGAAGGAGAGCGGCAACGGGTCGGGGCGCACGCCCGGCAGGACACCGGGACGCGCCGCGGAATCGGCACCCGTGCGGCCTTGCGCGTCGATCAGCGCGGCCAGGGCGGCGACCGTCGGGGCGTCGAAGAGCGCCCGGACCGAGACCTCCACGCCGCACGCGGCGCGGACCCGGGCCACCAGGCGGGTGGCCAGCAGAGAGTGGCCGCCGAGCGCGAAGAAGTCGTCGTCCGCGCCGACGCCAGCGACGCCGAGGACTTCCTCGTACAGGGCGCACAGGGTCCGCTCGCGCTCCGTGCGCGCGGGGCGGCTCCGGCCGGACTCCAGCACGGGCGCCGGCAGCGCGCCGCGGTCCAGCTTGCCGTTGACCGTCAGCGGCAGCCGCTCCAGGTACACCACGGCCGTCGGCACCATGTAGTCGGGCAGCCGCTCCCGCAGCCGGGCCCTGAGCGCCGCGGTCACCCGCGCGCCGTGACGGGCCGTCAGAGGGCTGTTGGCGTACGCGGCCGGCTCGGCGAGCCCGGTGGCCGGCTCGTACGCCGCCAGGGCACCGCCCGCGCGGTCGAAGAGGACGTCCAGCGTGTCCACCGCCGTTGCGGAGGGGGCGACCGCGACCCGGTAGCCCAACTCGCCGCCCAGCGCGTACCACGCGTCCGGTTCGACCCCGCGGGGCGCACGCGCCAGCAGTTCGCGCAGCTCCGGCAGGTCCGCCCCGTGGTCCAAGGCGCGGCTGGCCGCGACCTCCTGGGACGTGCGCGGGTTGGGGACGCCGGCCACCCGCAGCCGCTCGGGCCGCTGCGTGCGCAGCCGGTCGGCGAGGACGCCCGCGGACGCCAGGTCCTCGGGCCAGCGCAGTCGGACCGGCTCCGGCGCTGCGGGCGCGGGCGACGCGTCCTGCTTGTGCAGCACCGCGTCGTACCGGTGGCGGGTCATCTCGTTGTGGTGCCGACCGCGGCGCACCCGGACGTCCACCGGGCCCGCGGCCGGCAGCCGCCGGGCGACGGCGTGGAAGAAGTCCGGTGCGGCCAGCAGTTCTGCCTCCAGGGCCAGTTCGCGCTCGACGGCGCCCCGCAGCGCGGCCCTGTCGTCGTCCGCGGACGCCTGGCGCAGGGCCACGGCGGCGGAGAAGCAGCGCAGGGACCTCACGTCGCGGACGTCCCCGACGAAGAGGGCACCGCCCGGGCGCAGCAGCCCCCAGGCCCGGCCGAGGACGTCGTGCAGGTAGTCGGCGTCGGGGAAGTACTGCACGACGGAGTTGAGCACCACCGCGTCGAAGTGCGCGGCCGGCAGGTCGCCCAGGTCGTGGGCGGCCCGGTGGCGCAGCCGGACCCGGCCGGCCAGGTCGGGACGGGACGCCGTCTCGCGGCGCAGCGCCTCGATCGCCCGCGCGGACAGGTCCGTACCCCAGTACTCCTCGCACTCGGGGGCCAGCCGGGACAGCAGCAGACCGGCGCCGGCGCCGATCTCCAGGACGCGGCGGGGGCGCAGCTCCCGAATGCGTTCCACGGTCGCGTCCCGCCACTCCCGCATGTGGTCGACCGGCAGCGGGGCGCCACCGGCATAGCTGTCGTGCCAGCCCGTGAAGTCCTCGCCGAAGGCGGGGGCGCCGCGCGTGGCGACCCCCGTGTACTGGGTGTCGAACACCTCCGCCCAGTCGTCGACCTGCGCCGCGGCCGTGCCGTCCCCCGTCGCCCGGGCCCGGCGGTCGGGGACGACGTAGGCGACCAGCCGCCGCTCGCCCGAGGCGTCCTCGTGGACGACGACGGCGGCCCGGCGCACCGCGGGCTGGGCCTCCAACTCGGCCGCGACCTCCCCGGGCTCGATGCGGAAGCCGCGGATCTTCACCTGGTCGTCGGCGCGGCCGACGAACTCCAACTCGCCCCGCACGGTGCGGCGGACGACGTCGCCGCTGCGGTACATCCGGGCGCCGGGCGGCCCGAAGGGGTCGGCCAGGAAGCGGCCGGCGGTCAGGCCGGGGCGGTTCAGATAACCGCGGGCCACGCCCGGCCCGGCGACGTACAGCTCCCCGGGCACGCCGCTGGGCACCGGGCGCAGAGCCCGGTCGAGGACGTGGACGGACAGGTCGGCGATGCCGACGCCGATCCGGCTCGGGGCGCCGGTGGCGGCGTCGGACCGGGTGAGCGCGGTCAGGGTGACGTGGACGGTGGTCTCGGTGATCCCGTACATGTTGACCAGCGCCGGGGCGTCGTCGGCGTGCCGCTCGTACCAGGGCGCGAGTGCGCCGAGGTCGAGCGGCTCGCCGCCGAACACCACGGTCCGCAGCGCGAGTCGGTCCCCGGTCGCCGGGTGGTCGCGGTCGGCGTGCACCAGGGCCCGGAAGGCGGACGGCGTCTGGTTGAGGACCGTGACCCGCTCGTCGGCGAGCAGGGCGAGGAAGCGCTCCGGCGAGCGGCTGACCTCGTAGGGGACGACGACCAGCCGTCCGCCGTGCAGCAGCGCGCCCCACAGCTCCCAGACGGAGAAGTCGAAGGCGTAGGAGTGGAAGAGGGTCCACACGTCGTGCTCGGTGAAGCGGAAGGCGGCGGCGGTGCGGGCGAAGAGACGGACGACGTTGCGGTGGGTGACGATGACGCCCTTGGGTCGGCCCGTGGAGCCGGAGGTGTAGATGACGTACGCCGCGGAGTCCGCGGTCAGCGCGGCGTGGCGGCCGACCGCGGTGGGCGGGCTCGCCGGGCAGTCCGCCACGTCGGCGGCGGTCCGCGGATCACGGAGCACCAAATGGGTTGCCTCGGTGCGCAGTTCCACCGGATCGAGGCTGAGCAGCAGCGCCGGACGGGCGTCCCGCAGGGTGCGCTCCAGACGCTCCCTGGGATGGTCGAGGTCCAGGGGGAGATAGGCCGCGCCGGACTTGAGGACCGCGAGGACCGCCACCACCAGGTCGATCGAGCGCGGCAGCGCCAGGGCGACGAGCCGTTCGGGCCCCGCGCCGCGCCGGATCAGCGCCCGGGCCAGCCGGTTGACGCGCTCGTCCAGGGCGGCGTAGCCGAGGCGGTCCGGCCCGCAGGTGACGGCCGTGCGGTGGGGGTGCAGCGCCACCTGCGTCTCGAAGAGGTCCACCAAGGTGACGTCGGCCCCGACGGGCGCGAGGTCCGCTCCCCGCCGGTGGCGCACCGACGCACTGCCCGATCTGGTCATCGCCATCGCTCATCTCCTTCCTCGTACGTCCAGCGGTTCGCGGCCCCACCCGGGGCGGCGTGGGGCGGGCTACGGCTTCGGACGGCTCCCCGGCGCCAGGACCCGCAGGAGGTTGCCGCCGAGCACGAGGTCCCGTTCGACGGCCGGCACCCCGGCGAAGACCGTGGGCCCGTGCACGACCTCGTCGACCAGCCGTTTGAGTCCGCCCGCCAGGCGGCCCAGCGGCCAGTCCGTGCCGAAGAGGACCTTGTGGTTGAGCCCCAGGCGGAACAGCCGGTTCAGATGGCCCGGCCAGTCCCGCAGGGTCGGCGTGCTCGCGAAGCCCCCGATGTCCAGATAGACGTTGGGCCGGTACGCCGCGAGATAGCCCGCGACGTCGACGTGGGTGAGACCGGCGTGCCCCAGGACGAAGGGCACGGTGGGGAAGTCCCGTGCCGCGCCGTCGATCAGCAGCGGGTGGGCGGACTCGTAGTCCAGGCTCGCGGCCGTGGGTCCGGTGTGCACGAAGACCGGCAGCGACCGGGCGGCGCAGATCTCGTAGTACGGGTAGAGGCGGGGGTCGGAGGGCGAGAACCCGCACGGCGGATAGAGCTTGACCCCGTCCAGTTCGTACCGCTCCACCTGGTCCTCGAAGGCGCGGGCGCCGTCGGGGCCGCGCCGCGGGTCGATGCCGACGTACACCCAGAACCGGCCGGGGTGGCGCTGCCGTACGGCGTGGTGCAGCCGGGCGGCCTCCTCCGGCGGCGGGCTGCCGGGCAGCCGCAGCGAGAAGTCCGGCACCAGCAGCACCGCCTTCTCCACTCCGGCGGCGTCCATCTCGGCGACCAGGCCGTCCGCGAGGTGGTCCTGGTGCTGTGCGGCGTACCCCTGGACGATCCGGTCCACGGACGGGGCCGGCCCCCGGGCGGCCAGCCCGGCGTGCACGTTGCCGGCGACGTCCGCCACGAACTGCCGGGGGATGCACCGGGCGGTGGCCACGTGGCAGTGGCCGTCGTAGATGCCGGTCATCCGATGCAGTGCTGGACCAGGCCGCGGATGGTGACGCCGTCCGCGGGGTCGTACGTGGCGAAGTCGAAGGGTGCGTCGGCCTGTTCCTCCAGGTGGGAGATGAGGCCGACGACCGCCATCGAGTCCAGTACGCCGGTGTGGCTGAGGTTGGTCTCCGCGTCCACGGCCACCTGGGCGTCGCCGGCCGTCCACTCCTCCACCCATGAGATCAGGGACTTCTCCAGGGTCAGCGCCTCGTCGCTCATGTCCGTCCACTCCTGTCCGTCGGGCCGGCTCCCTGGTCGGTGGCCGGGGTCTCGCCGGGCCGCGCGCGGCCCTCCGCTGTGCGGTCGCCCGCCCGGCCGACCAGTCGCAGCGCATTGCCGCTCGTCACCAGTCGGCGGTCGCGCTCCCGCAGCCCCTCGACGGCCGGGGAGCCGGCGGCGAAGGCGGTGACCAGTGAGGTCAGGGACTCCGACAGCCGGTAGGACGGCCAGCAGGTGCCGAACAGCACCTTGTGGCTGATCCCGGTGCGCAGCAGCGCGCGCACGTGCGCCTGCCAGCCGTCCGCGTGCAGCACCGAGTGGAACTGGCTGATGTCCAGGTGCACATTGGGGCGGTGGGCGCACAGGTACGTCGACTCGTCGACGTGGGTGACGCCGCCGTGCCCCAGGACGAAGTCCACCCCGGGGAAGTCGCGCGCGGCGCCGTCGAGCAGCAGCGGGGCGCCGTACGTGAAGTCCAGCGGCCCCCAGCCGGGGCCGGTGTGGCTGATGACGGGCAGCCCGTACTGCCGACAGACCTCGAAGTACGGGTACAGCCGGCGGTCGCTGGGCGAGTAGCCGCACAGCGGGTACAGCTTCAACCCGGCGAAGCCGTACGCGCTCACGCAGTGCTCGAACAGGTCCACGCCGTCCTGCCCGGCCCGCGGGTCCACGCCCCAGAAGACGTGGAAGCGGCCGGGGTGGCGCAGCGTCACCCGGTGGTGCAGCTCGGCGAGTTCGGGGCGGTCGAGCCGGCAGTCCGCCACATGCGAGAAGTCCGGCACCACCAGGAACGCCCGGTCCACGCCCGCCTCGTCCATCTCGGCGACCAGCTTGTCCGCCTCGTCGTCCTGGTGGACGGCGAGCACCTGGTCGAGGATGCGGGATGGGCGCACGCCGTGGCCGTGGGCGGTGAGCCGGTGGTGGACGTTGGCGGCCTGGTACTCCAGGAAGGCGCGGGGGATGGCGAGTTCGCTGCCCAACTGGACCTGGGCGTCGACGACGGGGGAGCCCGGGGGGTCCGCCGCGGGCGGGGCGGCCCGCGTCCCGTCGCTCACCGCGCGCCCCCGCGCCCGCTCCCGTTCGCGCTCCCCTGCCCGCTTCCGCTGCCGTGCCCGCTCCCGCTTGCGCTTCCGACGAGCACGGCTTCGCCGGCGCCGGCGAAGTGCTCAGCGGCCTTCCCCCTGCTCAGCTTGAGGTTGCCGGTCATGAAGGCGGGGTCGGAGCGCAGCGGTCGCTCGGAGAAGACCAGCGAAGTCACCCGGTGGTCGGCGTCGAGGGCGTGGTTGACCTCCGCGATCCGGGTCCGCAGCGAGGAGCGCAGCTCCGGGTCGCCCGGGTCGGCCGGGGTGACGATCGCGCCGATCCGACCGGAGTGCGGCGTCGGCACCACGACGATCTCCGCGAGGCCCGTCACCGCGGCGAACGCGGCCTCCACCTCCGCCGGGTGCACCTTGCGCCCGGTGCCGAGCACGATCACGTCCTTCTTGCGTCCGACGAGGGTGAGGTACCCGTCCTCGTCCAGCCGCCCGTAGTCGCCGGTCAGGATCGACCCGTCGGGGCGGAAGGTGTCCTCGGGCGCCGACTCCCCGTCGGTCTCGAAGTAGCCGAGGCTGAGCGGTGCGGGGCGGTCGATGACGACCTCGCCGTCGTCGAGGACGGTGACCGCCTCCGGGTCGATGAGCCGGCCGACCGTGCCCGGGCGGGCGGCGTCCTCGGTGTTCCAGGCGATCATGCCGGTCTCGGTCAGCCCGTACGCCTCCAACAGCCGTACGTCCCGGGACCAGTACCCGTCCAGGGTCTCCCGGCGGATCGGGGCCATGCCGGTGATCAGGAAGCGGATGTGCCCGCCGAGGAAGTCGTGGAGGGTGCCGCCGGCCTTGCCGCCGGCGTAGAGCTGGAGCGCGGTGTCGTAGAAGACCGGCGGTCCGATCAGGAAGGTGGGCCGCTCGCGGCGCACCGAGGGGAAGACCCGCTGGTACGGGGCGAGGACCAGGTCGGCGCCGAGCCACAGGCAGCAGTACACCGACAGCCGCTGCTGGTAGTTGGAGAGCGGCAGGAAGATCAGATGGCGGTCGTCGCCGGTGAGGCCGAAGGCGTCGACGAAGCGGTTGATGACGTAGGCGGTGCCGGCGGCGCTGATCTCCAGGCCCTTCAACCGGCCCGAGGTGCCGGAGGAGTAGACCAGGCTGTGCAGGTCCGGCCGGTCGGTGACCTCCGCCGTGGCCGGTACCGCGCCGGCCGGGGGCACGCCGTCGGGCCGCACCACCGCGGGCGCGGTCGCCGGCACGGGGTCGTCCGCGATCAGCAGCGCGAGTCCGTGCTCGGCCACGAACTTCTCCGGGTCGGGGACGTCGGTCGCGTCCGGGAACGCCTTGAGGAGCGCGCCGACGGCGAGCGCCGCCAGGTCCCAGGTCAGCCAGTCGATGCTGTTGCCCGCCCGGATGCCGATGACGTGACCGCGCCGAACTCCCGCGGCCGTCAGCTGTTCGGCGCGGCGGGCGGCGAGCGCGTGCAGTTCGCTCTGGGTGATCTCGCGGCGCGTGCCCGAGACGTCGATCTCCACCACCCGGGCGGTGCCGTGCGCGCGGTATCGGTCGGTGAGGCTGGACAGGCTCATGCTCACTCTTCGGTCCCCTCTCGTGCTGTCAGTGGCGTGGTGCGGGACGGTGGGACGCGGGGCTCACCGGGGGTTTCGGGCAGGGCTTCGCACGGGTTCGGGCAGTACGGACGGGAAGGCCGCCAGCCGCTCGCTCAGCCCCCGGTCGACCAGGAAGCCGATGCGTCCGCCGAGCATGTCCTCGTAAGCGCCGCTGTCGGTGTCCCAGGCGACGCGGACGTGCAGCACGCTGCCTCCGTCGTCGTCGGGGGTCACCGTCGTCTCGCGCTCCAACGTGCGCCACAGCCAGCCGGGTTCGGCCGCGAGCCGCACCCCGCGGTCAATGACCTCGGCCCGGTCCGCCCAGACGACCGGGTCCGAGCCGAGGCGCCCGGCGAACTCGGGGTCGAAGCCGACCGTCGACCGCAGGCCGTCGGCGGCGAAGGGGTCCAGGGCCCGCGGCGCCGCGTGCAGGGCGGCCAGGACGTCCGGTACGGAGTGCGGCAGCCGCACCGTGCGGGTGACGGGCGACAGCAGGGCGCCCGGCTCGTCGGCCGGCCCGCGGTCCGCGGCGCCGCGCGGTGCGGCTGCCTCGGCCAGCAGCGCGTCCAGGACGGACAGGCAGTGGTCGAGTTCCGCCACGGTGATGACCATGGGCGGCTGCACCCGCAGCACCCTCGGGTTGTAGAGGGAGTACGTGGAGGTGATGCCCTCTTCCAGCAGCCGGCCGAGCACCCGTCCCGCGGTCGCCTCGTCGTGGAACTCGATGCCGTGCATCATGCCCAGACCCCGGTGCGCGGCCACCACGCCCGGGTGGCGTCGCGCGGCTGCGGCCAACCGCTGCCCGATGGTGGCGGCCCGGTCCCGGACGGTGGCCAAGAACGCCTCGTCGGAGGCGATGGCGACGGTCTCCAACCCCACCCGGCAGGAGAGCGGATTGCCGCCCAGGCTCGATCCGAAGGTGGAGGGCAACTCCCGCAGCACGGCCCACACCTCCTCGGTGCCGAGCACCGCCGACACGGGCAGCACCCCGCCGCCGAACGCCTTGCCCACGCACACCAGGTCCGGCGTGATGCCGAACTGCTCGTGCGCGAAGAACGTGCCGCAGCGGCCGAAGGCGGTCTGCATCTCGTCCAGCACCAGCAGGGCACCGGCCTCGGTGCACAGCCGGCGCACCTCCCGGAAGTAGCCGGGCGGCGGCACGATGACGCCGGCCTCCGCCTGCACCGGCTCCAACAGGACGGCGCCGACGCCGTCGTCCAGGACCTGGGCGAGCGCGTCCACGTCACCGAAGGGCACCTGTTGGAAGTGGTCCATGAACGGGCCGAGTCGGTCCCGGTGCTCCGGCCTGCCGGAGGCGCTGAGCGTGGCCAGGGTCTTGCCGTGGAAGCAGCCGCGGGCGCTGACGACACCGGGGCGGCCGGTGGCGGCCCGGGCCAGTTTGAGCGCGTTGTCGATGCTCTCCCCGCCGCCGTTGGCGAGGTAGGAGTACGGCAGCCGGTTCCCGGTGGTCCGCGCGAGGCGTTCGGAGAGCCGGATCTGCACCTCCTCGAACATGATCTTGGTGCTGTTCAGCACGCCGCTGTCCAACTGGTCGCGCACGGCCTGCACGATCCGGGGGTGTGCGTAGCCGAAGGACTGGTTGCCGTACTGGTCGAACAGGGCGAGGAAGGACGACCCGTCCTCGTCCAGGACCCGGCTGCCCTCGCCGCGGCCCTGTACTCCGCACCCCATGACGAAGGCCATCCGCGCGTAGGTGGGGTGGTTGTGGGCGGCCTTCCCCTCAGCCAGCAGTTGGCGCCGGGTGCGCATGCGTGACCTCCTTCGGGAGGTCGCCGGCGTAGGTGTCGTAGTCGCCGAAGAAGAACTGCAGCATCCGGTTGCGGCGGTGCTCGTCGGCGCGCGCCCGCCGCGCCGCGTCGACCGTGTCCAGCACGGCGACCAGGCTCAGGGGCGCGCCCTGGAAGCGCACGTCGCGGTAGGGCTCGTGCAGGGCGACGAATCCGATGGCCCGGTAGAAGCTCCGCAGTCCACCGGAGTCGTCGTCGACGAAGAAGTCACCGAGGACGTGCGTCGCACGGTGCACGCGCACGCTGTGCACCAGCGCCTCGCGCATCAGCGCGACGCCGATGTTCCGGCTCCGCACCGTCGGCAGCGTCATCAGGTGCCCGAATTCCACGAGCCGGTTTCCCGGACGCAAACCGGAGAGGTCGACGGTGTCGTCACAGGGCAGTCCGAGCGGGGAGTCCGGCACGACCTTGATGGTGCCCACCGCGTTATCACCGTGATATCCCACGATGTACTGGGCTTGGCCGTCGAACCGGTCGAAGGTGGCGGCGGTGTCGGTGGCGTCGGCCAACCTCTCCTGGTCCTGCACGTATACCGCGTCGCGCAGTTCGAGTACGTCGGCGTGTTCCGCTTCGGTGGAAGCCAGGCGAAATGTCACGTGCACGGTCGAATCCTCCGGATCACTTGTGGACCAACTTGCCGAAGTACTCGATGTAGCCGCGGTGGAAATACCGGATGCGGCCCCTGACTTCCCGGTGCAGATCCGGTAGCCGCTCGATGGGGAGATTGGGCATCAAATGGTGTTCGACGTGGTAGTTGTTGCCGTTGGTGAACCACGTGGCGAATCGGTTGGAGCGGATCGTGCGGGTGTTGGCGAACGGATCGCGGTTCAACGTCTCGCACCCGTAGTGCTCGGGCAGTTCGATCGCGGCGTGCACCGGAGCGGCGACGAGCACCAGGGGCAGCAGCCACGCCCACAGGACGACGGCCGTCCCCGTCCACCAGGAGAGCAGCGCCAGCGCGAGGACCGCGCCCGCCGTCAGGAGGTGGTCGCGTCGTATCCGGCGCGAGACGCGGGCGTTCTCCCCCGCGAAGTCCCTCCGGCGCAGCGAGCGCCACAGGTTGGCGGCGAAGAGTCCGTAGTGGTGGACCATCGTGAACCGCGCGGCCCAGTCGAAGCCGGCGGCGAGCCTCGACCGGTCGCCCCTGGTCCCGTACTGGTCGCCGTAGTCGAAGAACTCCCGGTTCTGCGGGGTGCCCAGGTCACGGTGGTGGCGCATGTGCGTGGCCCGGTAGGCGGCGAAGGAGATCAGCATCGGCATCCCGAGGACGACGCCGCAGACGGTGTTGGCCCGGCGCCGGCGGTACGCCAGGTTGTGCAGCGTCTCGTGCTGGAGCTCCGCGGCGTGCGCGAACATGGCGCCGGTGAGGACCACTCCGACGATCCGGCTCCAGAGGGCCGGCTGGAGTGCGAGGGCGACGCCGGTTGCGGTGAGGACGGCGCACAGCCCCACCTTGAGGGTGAAGACCCAGCCGCGCGGCTCGGTGCGCAGACGTTTCAGGGTCGCCTTCAGTTCGGCCGTGTCGGGGGGACCGTTGGGCTCGTGCGATGCGCTCTGGCCTGTCGGGGCCTCCATGGTTCTGTCTCCGTTTCCGCTGGTGGCAGTCGGTGCTGACCGGTGGGGGAGGGCGGCCCGGGGCACGGGCGGCCCGCGGTCCGGGCGGTGTGCGTGGAGCAGCGAACGGCGAGCAGTGAGCAGTGAGCGTCGAACGGTGCTGTGGCGCGGGCGTGCGTGAAGGGCGCACCGGCGCGGAGTTCGGCTGCGGCGGGGCGAGGTGACGTGGGGCGCGGGTCAGGGGGCCGGCAGCGGCTCGGGACAGACCTCGCGCAGCAGGGTCTGCGGGCCCGCCGCGGCCACGGCGTCGAGCAGCGACAACAGCCCCTCCAGGTGGCTGTCGGTCGCCTGCTCGTCGTAGAGGTCCGGATGGGTGTCGAGGATGAGCTCCACCGTGCCGGCCGTGTCGATCTGGAGCAGGTACGCGGTCAGGTCGACCGTCAGCGGGATCGAGGCGGTGTGCACGGTCGCCGGCGCACCGGCGAAGTCCAGCCGGTGGTCGAAGAGCATGACGTTGACCATCGCGGCCCACAGGCGCCCCGACCCGCCGCGCTCGGCGACGTCGCGGGACAGCTCGGCGGTCGGGTAGCGCGAGTGCAGCAGCACCTCGCGCACCCCGCGGGAGACGCGCCGCGCGTGGTCGGCGAGGGCGGCTCCGGCGTCGTAGGGGACCCGTAGCGGAAGGATGTTGGTGACCATGCCGGGCGCCCTGCGCGCCTGTGGGCTGAGCCGTCCGGCCGTGGGCAGCCCGAGGAGCACGTCCGAGGTGCCCGCCGCCGCTCCCACGTAGGCCGCGATCGCGCTCACCGCGAGGTCCGACCAGGTCACGCCCAGGCTCTGCGCGGTGTCGCCGAGCTTGGCCACGAGCTCGGGCGCGAGCTGCCGGCGCCGCCGCCGGCCGGCGCCCACCGCGGCTCGCCCGCGGGACGGCCCGACGGGCTCCGGCAGGTCGGCGAAGGCGTCGAGCCAGTGCTCGCGGTCCCTGGCGAACCCCTTCCCCGCCCGGTACGCCGCCTCGCCCTCCACCAGGCGCGAGAACGGCGTGAGCGCACCGTCCGCGCCGCTGCGACCGGCGGCGAGTTCGCGGTACACGGCGGCGGTGCGGTTGAAGACCAACGCCAGGCTCCAGCCGTCCATCACGGCGTGATGGACCTTCCGGTAGAGCAGGAACCGATCCGGCGCCGTCTCGATGAGCGCGGCGGTGCACAGCCGCTCCGGGTCCGCGGGCAGCCGGACGTCCGCCTCGATCCAGGTCAGCGCCGCCGTGCGGGGATCGGGATCGTCGCTCACGTAGATCCGGTGCAGCGGGGACGGCTCCGCCTTGACGAACTGCCGGTGCTCCCCGGCCACGGTGTCGATGCGCAGGCGCAGCGCATCGACCTCCCGCTCCACCTGCAGGTGCGCTGCGGTTATCACGTCGGGATCGATGCGCCCGTGGATCTCCAGATAGTCACAGATGGAGAAAACCGGATTGGTCAGGTCATGGGTCTGCGCAGTCCAGGTGCGTAATTGCGGTGGCAGTAGCGGTAAACCTTCGTCCATAACATTTCGCACAGCATCCTTCTCCGGACGGCGTATTCGCGGGCAGGCGAACGGACCCATCGATGAGATCGCCATGAAAGGCAGAGGTGATCGCGCGTTCTCATATTGCGCTTGATCGCTTGGATGTGAAGTGCTGGATATTGATCGACCAACCCCGCGGGCGGGGTCGAGGTGTCGCACGCACAGTAGTTGGGCCCCATGAAAGTGGCGCACGGATCACATGGAGTGATTCAGACATTTTAGCCGTGCTGCAACTTACGACTTTCCTGGTGGCATGCGCAAAGACATTACCGCACGACTCAACCTTCACCAAGATGATTTCACGATGAAATCAAGCCAGGATGAGGCCGGTCCTGGCCCGGAGAGGGTGAAGGCGTGCCCGGATACCGGAAGACGGCGCGGGCCCTCTCCGACGGTCTGACCCGGCTCCCGACCGCGCGCCGCGTCACGCATCGGGGCGACGACGGGAGCTGTGCGCGCTGCGCTCCGTCAGCGGGCCGCGCAGGACGGGCAGGACGACCGGGGCTCGACGCAGACGTCGTCGATCACCGGGCCGTTCGCACCCGTCGCACCCGTCGCACCCGTCGTGCTCACGAAGGCGACGGTCGTGGTGGACACGTTGGCCACGAAGGCGAACTGGCAGTGCACGCACCCCCATGGCGGCGTAGGTCTTCCCGATGGCGTCGAAGGAGAAGCCCTGGCACCTTCCGGTACTTCCCGGCTTCCCGGGGGAGTGCGTCTACAGGAAGGGCGTGTTGGCGTCGAGCCCCGACAGCACCCTGCCGTACAGCTCCAGATTGGCGGCGGGGTTGACGAACGAGTGCACGCTCAGGGCGTTCAGGTCCCGTACGATCCGCTGGATCGGGACCTCCCGGTGCAGGGCCGAGGCGCCCGAAGCGGAACCGATCAGATCGGCGGCCTCCTTGCACAGCCGCGTCAGATACCCGCACTGCGCCCTGACCCTGGCCCGCTCCTGCGTCGTGTACGGCTGTGCGTCCCGCGCCTTGGATTCGATCAGCGCCACCATGTCGTCGGCCAGCAGCTCCGCGGAGGAGACCTTCATCGCGGCCTCGGCGAACTGAAGGTGCGTCACCGGCGCCTCGTGCTGGCGCTCGTAGAACGTGTACGTGATGCCCCGCCGGTGGATGCGCTCCTCGAACTCCGCCAGGGCCGCCCGCCCCATGCCGACGGCGTTCGCAGCAGCCCAGGCGCAGAACAGCAGCAGCACCGGCATCCGGTAGAACGGGTCGGCGCCGTTGCGCCGCGACGGGAACGAGCCCGCGAGCAGCGGCTCCACCGGCAGGACGCGGTGGGCCGGCACGTGCACGTCCCGAGCCACCACGGTGTTGCTGCCGCTCCCCACCAGACCGGTGACGTTCCAGTCGTCCAGCACCTCGAGGTCGGTCATGGGGATCGCCAGCCACAGCATCTTCGGCGGGCCGTCCCCGGAGTGGTCCAGTGCGGTCAGCAGGTGCCAGTCGGCGTCCTGACAGCCCGTCGCGAAGGGGGAGTTGCCGTTCACCACGTAGCCGCCGTCCACCGGAACGGCCTTCGAGGTCGGGATGAGGGTGCCGCCGACCCGTACGTCGGGACCGGTGAAGATCTCGTCCTGAGCCTCGTCGGGGAACAGGGCCGCGATGAACGCGTTCCCGACCTGGATCATCGCCACGTACCCGGCCGAACCGCACGCGGTGGAGACCTCGCTCAGCGCGTCGATCTGCGTGCGCAAGGTGGACTGGTAACCCCCGTAGTGGCGGGGGACGTTCATCCGGTGGATCCCGGCGTCCGAGAGCGCCGCCACGACCTCGCCCGTCACCCGCCGCCGCTCCTCGGCGCTCGCCGAGTGCGAGCGGACGAGCGGTAGTCGTTCGCGTACGCGTTCGACGAGGTCGGTGTCCGAACGGGGTGCTGATGAACCGGCCAAGGGACGACCTCCAGCCTCGGGTCACGACAGACCCCTCACCGTGGCGCCGATCCCCGGCGGCTGTCAATGCCGCCCCTGCCGCGACGACACCGTGTGGCGCGGGGAAGACGTGTCGGCAACGAGGAGCACACCGCACGTGGGACGAACGAATTCGTCTTCCGGGACCTGCGGATCACGAGCTACTTCGGCTGAACTCCCGCGCCTCGTCCGCCGCGTCCGGCCAACACCTCACCACGCACCGCGTGAAGTCGCTGCCGAGCCGTTCGAGGAGCCGACCCGTCGTCGCGAGCCTCGCCCCGGCGACGGTGTCGGCCCCGAAGGCGTCTGCACCGTGCAGCGCGGTCGCGGCAAGCCGACGGTTGGCGCGTACGCCGACCATCACGGCGCGGAAGCTCGTTTCGTCGTCGAGGAAGTACCGGTGCCGTCGGCCCCGACCGTCACGGCCGCGACGGATCAGCGCGTGCCGTTCCAGGAGCGCGGCGGCCTGCGAGACGGACGCGGCGCTGACCTTCAGGCGCTGCGCCAACTCGGCGGCCGTGCAACTGCCGGACTCGGATGCGTACAGCCAGGCCAGCACGCCGGCCGCGGTGCGCGACAGCCCCGTCTCGACCAGCGCCGCGCTGAACTCGGTCACGAACACGGCCTTCGCGTGCGGAGCGGGGCCGGAGTGCTCCTCGATCGGCCGTGCCGCGGGGCGGGGCCTGCGCCGCGCGCGGTGGCTCGCCGCCAGGTGCGCCATCTCCGCGTGGTAGCGCCCGGGCCCGCCGTTGCGTGCGACCTCGCGCAGCACGGTCGACGCGGGGCGACCCAGGGCGCGGGCGATGGCGGCGTACTCCAGGCCCCGCGCCAACCCTTCGCCGATCTGCCGCCGTTCGGCCCTGGTCAGCCTGCGTCCTGGCATGTCGGCCGACTCCTTCGATCCGGTCGATTGGCCGCCAGTATCCGCACCGGGCACCGGGCGTGGCAACGCACCTTCAGCCACGTGCATTAATCGGCACGGTCGTTGCAATCGGCAAATGCGGTACTGACCAGCGACGACGCCGCGAATTCAACAGAACGGCCATTGACCGGCAATTCGGCCCGTTTCTAACGTCGAAACGCAGTGATCCTCCATCGACCTGCGAGGTGACACCATGGCGGAACTCGCCGTTGAGCTGCCCACCGAACGCCCCCCGGGGTGCCCCTTCGACCCACCCGCGGAACTGGCCCGGATCGGCGCGAGGGCGCCACTGACCCCGCTGGCCTTCGCGGACGGCCACGAGGGGTGGCTGGCCACCGGCCACGCCATGGTGCGCCGCGTGCTCGCCGACCCGCGGTTCAGCGCGCGCATCGAACTCGTCCACCCACCGGCCCCGGGCCCGCTGAGGACGGATCCCCCCGCGGACCCCGGCATCTTCATCAGCCAGGACGCACCGGAGCACACCCGCTTCCGCAAGTTGCTGACCGGCAAGTTCACCGTACGCCGGATGAAGCAGCTCACCGAGCGCGTCGAGCAGATCACCGCCGAGCACCTGGACGCCATGGAGCGGCACGGCGGGCCGGTCGACCTCGTCACGGCCTTCGCCCAGCCGATACCCGCCACCGTGATCTGCGAACTGCTCGGCGTGCCCTACGAAGACCGGCAGCGCTTCGAGGCCTTCATCGCCAGGGTCTCCAAGGACGACGCCACCCAGGAAGAGCAGTACGAGGCGTTCGCCGCGCTGAAGGACTACGTGCGCCGACTCGTCGTGGCCAAACGCGCCGCACCCACCGACGACCTGCTCAGCGACCTCACCACCGGCGACCTGACCGACGAGGAACTCACCGGCGTCGGCGTGCTGCTCCTCGCGGCGGGTCTGGACACCACGACCAACATGATCGCGCTGGGCACCTTCGCCCTGCTGGAACACCCGGACCAGTGGGCGGCGCTGTGCGCGGAGCCGGAGCTGGTCGACACGGCGGTCGAGGAACTGCTGCGCTACCTCACCATCGTGCCCCTGCTGTCGAGGGTCGCCCTGGAGGACGTCGAACTCGACGGCCACCTGGTGAAGGCCGGATCGACCGTGATGCTGGCGTCGTTGACGGCCAACCGCGACCCGGCGAAGTTCCCCGATCCGTACGCCCTGGACCTGCGCCGCAACCCCGTCGGGCACGTCGGGTTCGGCCACGGGGTCCACCAGTGCCTCGGTCAGCAACTGGCCCGGGTGGAGATGCGCGTCGCCTTCCCCGCGCTGGCAGCCCGGTTCCCGGGGCTGCGCCTCGCCGTCCCCGGCGACGAGGTGCCGTTGCGCAGCACGAAGAGCTCCATGGCCATCTACGGTGCCAAGGCCCTTCCCGTCACCTGGTAGTGCACGATGGTCATCGTCGGTTGACGGTGCCGGCCGCGGTCGGCAGTCGCGAAGGGAGGACGACGTGAGGCTCACGGTCGATCGCGAGGTGTGCGTCGGGGCCGGGATGTGCGTGCTGACCGCACCAGGGGTCTTCGACCAGGACGACGAGGAAGGGCTGGTCACCCAGTTGGTCGCGGACCCCGTCGGTCAGGACGCCGAGGCGGTGGAGAAGGCGGTCGGGCTGTGCCCCTCGGGAGCGTTACGCCTGAAGTGAGTTCCGTACGCCGGTGAGCCGACCGGCCGCCCCCGGTGGGAGCCCTCTCGGGGACGGCACCCCGGCCGCAGCCCCTCGGACGGCGCGGTCGGGGTGTGGCCCGTGCCAGACGGCCGGCACGACTTCACCCCTCGCCCGTGACGCCGATGGTGGCCGTGACGGGCCCGTCGGGGCGGATGGTGAGGCCGAAGTGGGCGGACGGCGTGCGGTGGAGGGCGGGTGTGAAGCGGGCCAGCAGGCGGTCGAGGACGATCGTCATCTCGCGCACGGCGAACTGCGCGCCCAGACAGGCCCGCGGGCCGAAGCCGAAGGGGAAGTAGGCCGCCGGGTGCGCGGGCCGGTGCCCGGAGTCGGTGAAGCGCCCCGGGTCGAAGCGCTGCGGATCGGGCCACAGGGCGGGGTCGCGGTGCGTGAGGTAGGGGCTGATCAGCACGGTGGCGCCGATCGGAATGCGGTGGCCGCACAGGGTGTCGTCGGCGAAGGCATGACGGCGCAGCAGCCAGGCCACGGGGTAGAGCCGCACGGCCTCGCTGACGACGGCGCGCAGGGCGGCGAGCCGGGCCGGTGACCCCGGGGCGCCGGCGCTGCGGACCTCGGCGAGCACCCGGGGGTGCCCGTCGAGCAGGACGAAGACCCAGGCGAGGGCGTGGGCGGAGGTCTCGTGTCCGGCGGCCACCAGGTTGAGGGCCTCGTCGCGGACGATGCGTTCGGGCAGGTCGCCGGCGCGCAGCAGGGTGGGCAGCAGCCACGGTGCCGAGCCCGTCCGGTCGGCTTCGTCGATGGCCCGGTCGATGACGGCGTGGACGGTCGCGACATGCGCGGCGATGACGGGGTCGGCCGCCGGGTCGCCGGTGGGCAGCGCGGGCACGGAGGCGAAGATGGTGTTCACGGCGTCCAGGTCCCGGTAGGTGTCCTCGTCGCCGGGGCGTCCGGTCAGACACCGCCAGATCACGTCGAGGGCGTAGTGCCGCATGTCGGCGGCGACGTCCCGGGGGCGGCCGTCGGCGGCGGACTGGGCCCACAGGTCGGCCACGGCGTCCGCGGCGGCGTGCATGGCCTCGTCGTACGTGCCGATGGCGCGCGCGGTGAAGTGCGGCTGCAACAGCCTGCGCTGGCGCTTCCACGTGTCGCCGGTCGCGGCGACGACCCCCTCGCCCATCAGGAAGCGGGTGCGGGTCAGCCGCTTGCCGTAGCGGTCGGTGCGCTTGGCCAGCACGTGTTGGACGGCGTCGGGCCCGGTCACCAGCACGCTGGTGCCGTTGCCGTCGGGCAGCGCGGCGACGGGCCCGAACTGTTGCGCCCGGGCGAGCCGTTCGACCAGGTCCGCACCGTCGCCGCCGCGTCCGGACGCCCGCGCGGGCGGCACGGGTGCCTCGTTCTCGTTCACCGTGTGACCTCTCCGAATCTCGCCGAGGGGGCCGCGCCGGCTGCCGGGGCGTCCGGTCGCGGACCGAGCGTGCCCAGCGCCCAGAGGGCGAAGGCGTCCGCGAGGACGGGCACGTCGTACGGCAGTGGACGGGGAGCGGCCTGATCGGGTCGGGAAACGATTCTTCCGTCGTTGCCCTGTTGGGTCAGCAGATACGCCAGACCCGCACCCCACGACGGGGCGGAGCCGCGGCCGGTGGCCAGGAGCGCGTACGCGGTGCTCAGCGCGTCGCTGGGCTCGCCCGGCACCTGCCCCCAACCGCCGTCGGCCCGCTGGCACTGCGCAAGCCGGCGGGTCGCCGCGGCGACGGCCCCGGCTATCTCCTGCCGACGGCGGGCGTCCTGGAGCGGCGCTGCGGCGCGCAGCGCCGTGACCACGCGATAGATCGAGTTGGACTCGCTACGACTCCAACTGCGCTCGTACGTCACGCCGTTGACGTGCTCGGCGAGCAGGAAGTCCACCGCGGCACGGAGGACCTCTGGACGTCGGGCGGGGTGCCCGGCCAGTACGGTCACGGCGCCGGCCGTCATGGTGACCTCGGAGGGGTGCCCGGGTAAGAAGGTGGGTATCCCGCCGTCCGGATTGGCGTGCTGCACCAGGTTCGTGAGGCCGGCGTCGAGCTGCTGCGCGTAGCGGAGCGGATCGACGGAGCCGAGGAACTGCAGGCAGTACGCGGTGTCGTCGCTGTCCCCCTGGGTCACTCCGGCCGTGTATCCCCACCCGCCGTTCGGGAGTTGCTGACGTGCGAGGAAGTCGCCCATGGCGAGCAGCGTCGAAGGGCCCGCGCCGTCCGACGGCGCCGCGGGGGCTGCGGCGGCCAGCGCGATGCCGCTGATGGCCGTGCAGAAGACGTTCATCCCCTCGATGAACGGCATGCCGCCGTCGTCGTTCTGCACCGACAGCAGCCCCGCGACGCCCCGGCCCACCAACGGATGGCCGGGCGCGCTGCGGTGCAGGGCGATCAGCGCCAGGGCGTGGGCGAGGACGTTGCCCTGCCAGACCCTCTTGGTGCTTCCGTGCTCCAACTGCCGTACCAGGAAGGCGACGTGGGCATCGACGGGTTCGCCGCCGGCCAGCAGCCGCAGCACCCTGGACGCGCACAACAGCAGCTCCACCCAGGGCGCGAGGCCCCGGTAGCCGATCTCGGCGGCGAGGTCCGGGGGAGCGAAGCCGGGCACGTCCAGGGCGGCGAGGACCGTGGTGAACAGCAGTCGCTTGCGGTCGGCGGTGAAGTGGTCGAACCCCACCAGCCAGTCCAGCGCCCGGCCGGGCGCCGCCGCGTCGGGACGGCCGAGCGCGGCGGCGGCGAGCGCGCGGTCGAAGGCGTGCGCGGTGGGGCGGGACGACAGATGGCGCCGTGCGCGCCGCAGGGCCGGGGCGTTCAACTCCGTCTCCCGCAGCAGGGCGACCACCAGCGCGGTCTCCAGGGTGCGGCTGGCGCAGGGGCTCGCGACGGCCCCGTCGGCCCCCACGCGCGCGGCGAGGTCCGCCGCGAGCCGATCGCGCGCGGTGGCCAGGCACTGCGCCCCCGGGTTCTGCGGACTGCGGGTGGGCTTCCGGTCAGCACTTCTCACGACGCACTCCTGGCGGTAGGGGAACGCGGAGGCGGAGCAAGGGAGGTCCTGCTGGGAGCAGCGGAGGCACTGAGGAACACCGCCCACGGTAGCCACTGCCACCACATGGTGGTAGAGGTGCCGATGAGCCGGCTGATTCACGCCGGCCCTCGGCGCTCGAACGGTGCGATCCGCGGTGACCAGCGACGACGCTACGATGCGTCGAACGCGAGCCCGATGCGCTCACGTTGCACGAAGGGGGACGTGTGTCCGTGCTCGGTGTGGCCCTGCTGCTGGTGCTGGGCGTCGTGGTCGTGGGTGTGACGTGGCTGCTGTCCGAGTGGCGCCCCAAACTCCGCTGGGTCAACCGCGACGGCCGCAAGTGCCCCGACTGCGGCGGCGGCCGTACGCGCACCGTCGTCAGCGACGACCGGTTGAACGGGATGCTGGAGTGCCGTACGTGCAGCCGGGTGTGGAACCCGGAGGTCCACCGCCGCTGAGGCCGCGGCTCGGGGTGCGGTGCAGGTCGAGCTCACTTCACCTGGTCGTAGCGGCCCAGGAAGCGGAACGCACCCTTCTGCACGCGGTACAGGAACGCCGACTCCCTGAGCTGGAGCATCTGGGTGACGTCGGACTGGTAGTGGAGCGGCTTGGCCACGCCTTCGTAGGAGGAGCGGAAGACGTGCTCGGCCACCTCTCCGGGGGCGACGGACGTCCTTGAGCCGAAGGCGGTCAGGGCGGTGGCGATCAGCCCCACCGCGTCGTGGGCCTCGGCTGACCAGCGGCCAGGGGCCGTGCCGTACCGTTCGCGGTGGGCGGCGGTGAACGTCCGTGCGGCCTTCGTCGTCGCCGACTGGGGCTCCGCGTAAGGGGCTTCGAACACCCAGCCCTCGGCCGCCGCGCCCGCCGCCTTCAAGAACTCCGGGCGCATCGCGGGCTCGAAGCCGGCGCGTGCTCCCTTGAATCCGGCTTCGGCGAGCGCCCGGGCGCAGGCCGCCGCGCGGACCGCCGAGGTGCCGGCGAAGACCACGGCCTGCGGCTCGGTGCCCAGCGCCGCGCGGACCACCGGCGTGAAGTCGTCCCGAGCGGCCGGCATCACGTGCAGCGGAGCCGTGCCGCCCCGGTCGTGGTTGGGCGGAGAGCTGCCCAGGCTCCGGACGGCTGCACGGATCGCCTGGCCGGCTTCGGCGTCCTGGATGATCGCGGTTCGGCGGCTGTCGGCCACCTGGGTCAGATAGGAGAGCACGGGGTAGTGGCGGTACGAGAGTGGCGCCCGGACCATGCACAGGGTGCGGATCCTGTCCGCGTCGGGTCCGGCGTCGTTCTTGTCCAGCGAGACGAAGAAGAAGGGCATCGACGCAGCCGCGTACCGGGGCGCGGCGACGCGCGCCGCGGCAGCGCTGTTGGGGCCGATCACTGCGCTCACCGCGGGGTCGCTGACCAGGCGCCGCGCGGCCTGCTCGGCCCGCCCGGCCTCCCCGCGGTCGTCGTGGACCACGAGGGCGAGCCGGAAGGGCACGTCCTTGCGGGCGTTGTGCGCGTCGACCGCGATCCGCGCCCCGCGCTCCTGCGCCCTGCCGACGTCCTTGAGGCCACCGGAGAGGTCCGCCTGGAATCCGATCGTGCGGGTGGGCACCTGACGGCCGGCCGCCGGCCCGCCCGGGTCGCGGCGCGTCAGCAACACGGCGGCGGCGGTCCCGGACGCGGCGACGGCCGCCACCGCCGAACCGCCGATCACCAACGCCCGGCGCCGGGTGGGCGGGCGCTCCTCGGCACCACCGGACCCGACCTGCACCGCGGGCGGCCGGGGCGGCGGGTCCAGGGCCCGCGCCGAACGGTCGGCCACCAGACGCAGCGCCTCCGGCGGCAGCCAGCCGCCGCCGTCGGACTTCGCGTACGCCTCGCACACCTCCCGCAGCCCGGCCGCGGTGGGCCGCTGCGCGGGCGTCTTCGCCAGACAGTCGGTGATCGCCCCGGCCAACTCCGGCGGCAGCAGCGCGTCGAGCCCGTCGAGGTCCGGCTCCTCGTGGACCGTGCGGTACAGCACCGCGCTGGGGTCCCCGGTCCCGAACGGCCGCCGCCCGTTCGCCGCGTACGCCAGTACGCAGCCCAGGGCGAAGACGTCGCTGGGCGCCGCCACCTCCTCGCCGGGGATCCGCGTCTGCTCCGGGGCGAGGTAGCCCGGCGTGCCGATCACCGCGTCCGGCGCGGTGAGCAGGGTGAGGCCCGCGCCCTGGGCGATGCCGAAGTCGATCAGCCGCGGCCCGTCCAGGGCGAGCAGGATGTTCCCCGGCTTGACGTCCCGGTGCACCAGACCCGCCGCGTGGACCTCGGTCAGCGCCTGCGCCAGCCGGGCGCCGAGCGCGGCGACGGTGCCCGCCGGCAGCGCGCCGAGGGAGGCCACCGCCTCGGCGAGCGAGGGGCCGGCCACGAACGCGGTCGCCAGCCACGGCGCCGCGGCCTCCGCGTCGGCCGCCGTCACCGGCACCAGCCACCGCCCGGCGAGCCCCCGCGCCAACTGCACCTCGCGGCGGAAGCGGGCCCGGAACGCCGGGTCGGCGGCGTGCTCGGCGCGGATCACCTTCAGGGCGACGGGCGTTCCGTCGCCGGCCCGGGCCAGATAGACCGTGCCCATGCCGCCCGAACCGAGCCGGGCGAGCAGCCGGTGGCCGCCGAGCGACTCGGGGTCCTCGGGCCGTAGTGCGCGCATGCGTCGTCCCTCGCTGTCCGTACGGTCCGTGCCGGGCCGTCAGGCGGGCAGGCTCACGGGGCCGACATAGGTGTACCGGCCCTTCCTGATCGTGTGGTGGTGGACCTGCTCCGCCTGGAGGTAACGGCTGTCGTCGAACGCGAAGGTGTGCGTCAACCCCTTGAACCGGACCTTCGCCAAGGCGTCCGCCAACTGCCGGCGACCGGCGTCGCCCGGGAGTGCGGAGATCCGGTCCGCCAGCATGCGGGTCGCGTCGTACGCCTCCGCCGCACCGGCCGTCGGGGCGGACCCGTAGCGCTCGCGGTGGGCGCGCGCGAAGGACCGCACCGGCGCGGCGTCCGGTCCGATGTGGGAGGTGACCGCCTGCCAGCCGTCGCTCGCCGCGCCCGCGGCCTCGATGAACTCCGGCGTCGCCGAGTGCACGTCGAGGAACCGGGGCCCGGTGAAGCCGCGTTCGCGCACGGCGCGCGCGACCCGGGCGGCCCGCTGCGGCGTGCCCGTGTAGTAGAGGCCGTCGACCTTCCGCGCGAGCATGTCGCCCAGTACGGACTCCGGCTGGGCCCGCTCCGGAACCACCCGCACGTACAGGTCCTGCTTGAGTATCCGGGCCGCCTGCGTGGCCAGGTAGGTCAGCTCCCAGCGCGTGATGCCGCCCACGCGGTCGATCAGCATCGTCGGGCGCTTGACGCCCTGTGCGAAGAGCGCCGTCATCGTCGCGTAGGACGTGTACGGGCCGATCGGCGCGGCCCGGAAGTACCACTTCGGGACCTCGTGCAGCGCGGCGTGGGCGGTGGTGGTCGACAACTCGGACACCGAGACCAGCGGCAGCACGGCGCGCTCGTAGACCTCCACGGCGGCTGCGGTGGAGACGGGCCCGGTCGGTCCGACGACGGCCAGCACCTTCGGATCGGCGGTCAGCCGCCGTGCCGCGCCGGTGGCACGGGCCGCTTCCCCCTTGTCGTCGACCACGTCGAGCAGGAGCGTGAACGGCTTGTCCGCCCGGTCGTTGAACTCCTCCACGGCCAGCCGGGCGGCCCGTTCCTGCGCGATGCCCTCGGCCTTCCGCGGGCCGCTGAGGTCCGCGTGCACGGCGATGGTCCGCGTCGGGCCGGCCACCGGCTTCTTGTCGTCGTCGCGCAGCCCGGCCCACAGCGCCGTCCCGCCGCCCGCCGCCAACAGCGCCGCACCGCCGGCGGCCAGCGCGAGGAACCGGCGCCGTCCCGGCACGGGCTGCTGCACGGTGCCCTCCGGCAGGAGCGTCGGCTCGATGCCCGGCAGCGCCAGCATCGCGTCCGAGCGCTGGGCGATCAGCAGCACCACCGGATCCGGCAGCCAGTCGACGGAGCCCTCCGGCGCGTCCTCCGTCAGCGCCTCGTCCACCTCGGCGGCGCCCGGCCGCTCGGCGGGGTCCTTGGCGAGACAGCGCCCGAGCAGCTCCCGCAGCTCCTCGTCCGCTACACCCGTCAGATCGGGCGCGTCGTGCACGGTGCGGTACAGCAGCGCGTCCACCGCGCCGGTGCCGAACGGCAGCCGGCCC
This sequence comes from Streptomyces sp. NPDC047315, assembly GCF_040643215.1. Lineage (NCBI taxonomy): Bacteria > Bacillati > Actinomycetota > Actinomycetes > Kitasatosporales > Streptomycetaceae > Streptomyces > Streptomyces sp. NPDC047315. Next base: position 95,068 of record NZ_JBEYTZ010000005.1, read on the forward strand.
GTGGCGGCGTGCACCAGCACGCACGCCAGCGAGAACACGTCGCTCGCCGCGCCCACCTCACGGGCCCGCGCCTGCTCGGGGGAGAGGAAGCCCGGCGTGCCGACCACGACCCCGGCCGAGGTCAGCTCGGTCGCCTCGGCCGACGTGGAGCGTGCGATGCCGAAGTCGATCAGCCGCGGGCCGTCCATCGCGAGCAGCACGTTGCCCGGCTTGACGTCGCGGTGCACCAGACCCGCCGCGTGCACCGCGGCCAGCGCCCGCGCCAGCACCTTCCCCAGCAGCCGCACCGCCCGCGGCGGCAGCTCACCGCACTCCACGACCGCCTCGGCCAGCGACGGCCCCGGCACGAACGCGGTCGCGAGCCACGGCGACCCGGCCTCGGTGTCCGCGCCCAGCACCGGCACCACCCACGGGCTCCGCACCCGGCGGGCCGTGGCCACCTCCCGCCGGAAGCGGGCCCGGAACGCCTGCTCCTCCGCGTACTCGGGCTGGATCACCTTCACCGCGGCGAGGTCGCCGTTCTCGGCGCGCGCGAGATAGACGACGCCCATGCCGCCGGCGCCGAGCCGGCTGAGCAGTCGATAGCCGCCGAGACGCGAGGGGTCGGACGGAAGCAGTCGTTCCATCACTTGCCCTCCTTCCCGGCGGACGGCGACGCCGCACCGCCCGGGGATGGTGCACCGGATGACGGCCCGCCGGATGAGGACTCACCGGCCTTCCCCTTGGGCTGGAAGCCCATTTCCCCACGTGCCCGGAGCTCCATCGCTGGCAGGGCCTCACTCACGATCTTCATCAGCGCGTTCTCGTCGTATCCGCGGCCCCCGCACACCGACGTCGAGATCACCGCTGAGCCGTACGTCACCTGCTGCCACCAGTACGGATACGGACCGCCGTGCACCTCGCTGACGCACTCCCCGGCCTCCATCAGCGAGTCCTCGCTGTACAGGTTGGCGGCCTCCCCCTGCCGGGACGGCTGCGGTATCAGCTTGATCAGCCGCTCGCCCTTCCGCAGCACCTGCTCGTCGCAGTCCAGGGCCTCCTCCATCATCCGGGACTGCTCCCAGGCCGCGTCCAGCGCGGTGCGGTGCAGCGTGACGGTGGCGGAGAGCCGCACCCGCCCCTTGCCGGCGGTCGGCGGCACCTCGAAGTGCCGCGTGAGGGAGGCCAACACGTCGTCGGGCAAGGGCTCGCGGTTCCAGACGCAACTGCCCCCCAACACCGACCAGGTGCGCGGATCGTTCTCGTACGGCACTGACTTGCTCACCTCGGCACCGAAGTCCCCGGGCCCGGCGATCAGCTTGGCGACCACCTTCCGCGCCTGCTCCCCCGTCGTGGGCTGCAACGCGGCGTCCGCCTCCGCCATGGGCTGCACCGGCGACCCGGCCGGATCCGGCGACGCGACGACCACGCCGCTCGCCGCCGGCTTCCCCCCGTCCCCGCCCCCGGTGCAGCCGGCCACCAGCACCCCGCACACGGCGAGGGTTCCCCACCCCAGCCGGGCTCTTGCATACGTCACGATCCCCGCCCTTTGCATCGTGTCCGTCCGGCGCACCCCGAGTGCCCCGCGCGCCCGCGCTCCTGTGCGCCGGTCCGCGCCCATACCGATGCGCGCCGGGCGCCGCTCGGTTCCCGGACGACGCGGACCGAATCGTATCCTTGATCTGTCAACACGAGTCGTCGTACGGCCCGTTGGCTACATGGCCACGGCTTCGCTCGGGCGCGACGGGCACCGAACTCGGCGCGCCGGCGCGCGCCGGGGGCGCCTCACTCCGTGCTCCCGGATTTCCCTTTCCGTACCTGCGGCGGACGGATAGCCTGCCCTCGCCTGGGCGCAGCGATACAGGGGGAGTCAGCATGTCCATCAGGCCGCAGTACCGGCGTGTGTCGGCCTTGCAGCGACAGTTCTTCAACCGAGAGGGCACGCTCGCGGCCTACGACGGGGAACTGCGCGCCATCGGCGACGGACCCCGCATCTTGAACGTCGTAGGTGTGGGCGGCATCGGGAAGTCCCGGCTGCTGCAGGAGTTACGCAACCGCACCCCGGAGAACTGCCGGACCGCCCGTCTCGACCTGCAGCTGCCGACCATGCGCCAGCAGGAGGACGCCCTCGCCGTGCTCCGCATGGAGTTCGGCGCCCAGGGAGTGAAGTTCGACCGGTTCGACATCGCCTACGCCGTGCTCTGGCAGCGCGTGCATCCGCAGTTGCAACTGAACCGGCAGAACACCCCCTTCGCGGAGGAGAGCGACATCCTCACGCGGATCCTCGACGACGCGATGGGCATCCCGGTCTTCGGTACGGCGGCCGGCTTGGTGCGGCTCACCGGGCACGCTGTGAAGAACCGCCAGCGCCGTCAACGGATCGAAGCCGACACCACCTTGAACGAACTCGACGGGCTCAGCAACGCGGAGCTCGGGCACGCGGTGTCGTACCTCTTCGCCGACGAACTCAGGGCCTCCGCTGAAGAGGCACCCTACGTCGTGTACGTCGACGCCTACGAAGCGCTCGTCCCCACGCCCCTGCCCGGCGGTCGCAGCTTCGGCACCGACGCCTGGCTGCGCGACCTGCTCGGCCAACTGCACGGCGGGCTGACCGTGCTGGCCAGCCGCGAGCCCTTGCCCTGGGCGGTGTACGACCCCGAATGGGAGTCGGTGATCAGCAGGACCGACATCGACGGGCTTCCCATGGACGCCCGGCTGGAACTACTCGCCCAGGCGGGCATCACTGAGATCCCCCGGCAGCGTTCGATCGCGGAGGCCAGCGAAGGCGTGCCCTTTTACCTCCATCTGGCCGTCGACACCCATCTGCAGAACGCGGCACGGCAGGAGCACTCGGCCACATCCGAGGAGATCGTCCAGAGGTTCCTCCAGCACGTCGCCCCCGACGAGGTGCGGATCCTGGAGCTGCTGAGTGCGGCCCGGACCTTCGACTTCGGGGTGTTCCAGGCCATCTCCCGAGCCTTCGACCTGCCTGCGAACCTGCTGGTCTGGGAGTCCCTCACGGCCTATTCCTTCGCCTATCCCCTGCCCGAAGACTGGTACCGACTGCACCAGTTGATGATCGGCGCACTGCAACGCCACCGTTCGACCGCGGTTCAGCGACGGGTGCACGGCGTCCTGCGCGCCCACTGGGAGGGGCTTGCGGACCAGATGGAAGGCGGCCGGGGCCCGAGCGGAGGCAGGGCCCGCCTCTCACCCCTGCGTGAAGCCGTCTACCACGGACTGCGCGCCGCCGACATCAGCCCGGATGGGATCCTGAGGCATGCCGACCGGGCCGTCACGCTCAGCGGCAGGCAGGCCGTCGACGGGATCGTGAAGGACCTCAGGCAGCATCTGGCGGAGAGGAGCGAGGACGCGGGCGATGAGGCGGCCGTCGGATTCCACGACGCCGCGGACTGCCTGGACGCCGAGTCGAGGCTGGAGCTGGGGGACGCCGCGGGCGCCATAGCGCTCACCCCGGACCTGGACCGGCCGGTGCGGGACCTGGTGTCCGCGCGGCTCGCCCTCGCGGGGGCCAACGCCCGCCGCATCGCCGGTCAGAGCAGCCTGGCCGTCGCGATCTTCGAGCGGGTCTGGACGGAACACGGAGGCGAGGCGCGCCCGGCCGCCGGCCTCTGCGTCGCCGACCTCCGCATGTGGCAGGGCGACTTCCCCGGGGCGTTCTCGCTGGCAGAACAGGTGCACGGGATCTGCACCGGCGACGAAGCAGTCACCCGGGGCGACCTGAAGCGGCTCATGCACCTCGGGTACCGATTCCTGATGGACTTCGAGAGCTCGGGACGCCTCCTCGCCGAGGCCGAGGCCGAGTACCAGGCGTCGAACGCTCTGGTGGGCCTGGCGAACGTCATGACCAACCGGGCCGAGTTGTACGCCTTCACGGATCCGCAGGCGGCGGTGGAAGCGGCTTCGTCTGCGCTGGAGGTGCAGCGCGACCTCGGCGCACAGCACGAGATCGGCAAGGCGTACACCGCCATGGCCATGGCACAGACCAGGCTGGGGCAGTACGACAGGGCTTCGTCCTCCTTCCTCAACGCCAACGCGGCTCTCGACCGCGCCGGCTACCGCTCCGGTCGGGCCCGGGCCGACATGTTCCGCGCCTTCCTCCTGCTGCGGCAGGGCGACCGGCAGGGCACCCGCGAACTGCTGGTGCACGCGGCCCGGGAGTTCGAGGCCTGTCAGGTCTATCCCTCACTGATCCTGGTGATCCACCGGGCCGCGGAGCGGATCGGCATCGACGATCCCGAGTTGGCGGCGCTCGCCGACAGGGCCCGTCCCGTCGTGCGCCCGCTCGGCCCCGTCGACGAATTCCAACGGCGCGCCGACTCCGTCCTGTCCGCGTTCCTGGAGGCGGGCGAGTGAACTGGCTGGAGTTGTACGAGCAGGCCCAGGGATCGGGCGAAGCCGCAGCCGGCTACTACAACCGGAACGTCGGGGTGTCGACGCCCGAAGGGAAGGTGAACGTACGCATCCCCCTCGAAGGCGCGGACGTCATGGACGTGCGGGTGTGGAACGAGGAGGACGTGCTCGCGTGCATTCGACCGTACGTCGCCCGAGCACCAGAGCTGCGCCACGTGTCGCTGACTCCCCGGTTCCAAGTCCACCACTTCATCGAGGGCCGGGTACTCGACGGTTTCTCCCCCCGGGGGAGTGCGGTGCCCGACCACGTCATCGGCGACGTGGTGGACGTGATGGACCAGCTCGCCCGCATTCCGCAGGAGAAGGCGCTGCCCCTGCCGTCAGACTGGCCGGCTTCGGGCGACAGCAGCGGGTTCGGCAGGCTGCTGGCCCGACTCACCCAAGAGATCTACGACGCGCACCGGGACGAGTACGGCCCGGTGTTCGCCGGCTTGGGAATCCCGGACGAGCCGCTCGCGGTCCTCGAACCGCGGTGGGGCGCGGTCACCGGCCGTCCCTTCGTGGTGCTGCACGCCGACCTCCACCGCAAGAACATGATCGTCTCCGACGGGGCGACCTGGTTCCTCGACTGGGAGCTGGCGCTGTGGGGCGACCCCCTGTACGAGATTGCGGTCCACTTCCACAAGATGGACTACCCCGACCACCAGCGCGCCGGGCTCCTGAGGCAGTGGCGCACCCGCCTTCCGGAGAAGTGCACGGCAGGGCCGGACGCGGAACTGGACCTCTACCTGGCACACGAGCGCATCAAGTCGGCGATCGTCGACACGATCCGCTACTCGAAGCAGCTCGCGGAAGCGGACGAACCGGGACGGGAGTTCCTCGTCGCCCGCCTGGTGCGGAAGGTGAACTCGGCTCGGACGGTGTGGGGGGAGCCCCCGTCGTTGACGCCGGACCGGATTGCTCGGGTACTTGCACCGTGGGTAGAGAGATAGACATGGACGCCATGGCGCTGTACGAAGAGGCATGCGCGCACGAGCACGCGCTGTCCGGGTTCTACAACCGCAACGTACGGGTGGAAGTCGGCGCACGCCCCGTACTGGTGCGGATTCCGGGCCCCGGTGCAGAGCCGATGGACCTCACCCTCTGGCCGGAGCCGGAAGTGTTGGAGGCCATCCGCCCGTACGTGACCCGGGCCCCGCGCCTCCTGCACGCTGCTGTGGATCCGGTGTTCCAGATCCACGAGTTCATCGAGGGCCGCCGGGTCGACGAGGTCGCGCAGGACGGCAAACCCTTGCCGGATCTGGTTCTCGACGGCGTGGAACAGTTCTTCGCGGAAGTCCTGCAGGTACCGGCCACCGCTCTCGGCCCGGTGCCGCCCGGGTGGCCGGACGACGGGGACACCCGTGGTTTCGCCCGACTCCTCCTCGACTTCGCCCAGGGTCTGCGGGACCGGGCGGACGCTTCGGTGGACGCACTGTACCGAGCTCTGGGCGTGCCCGAGGACCCGTGCGGGCTGCTCATCGAACGGGCTGACGCCGAACTCGTCCAGCGGCCCTTCAGACTGCTGCACGGGGACATCCACCGGAAGAACATGATCCTTTCGGATCGGGCCGGGCTGGTCGTCCTGGACTGGGAACTCGCTCTGTGGGGGGATCCCGTCTACGACCTCGCCGACCACTTGCACAAGACCGCGTACACGGCTTCGGACCGCGCGAGGATCATCGCGGGCTGGGAGCGGGTGGCCCCGGTCGATTGCCGCGCCGGAGCATCGGCCGGCCTCACCTTCTACCTCGGCTGCGAGGAGATCAAGTCCGCGCTGGTGGACACGGTGCGCTGGGGGCGTCGCATCGCGGCGGCCGGTGCGGGGCGCGAGCGCCGGGTGCTGGCCGAGGAGCTGCACGCGAAGCTCTCCGCGGCGAGCCCGCACTGGGATGCCGGGCTGCCGCCGGAGGCAGCGGAGATCGAGGACGCAGTGCTGCGCCTGCTGGGATGAGTGCGCATCTGGCACCTCCACACCTCTGTCGGTGGCGCGGCGCCGCGGTGGTGGGTGCTGCCCGACCTCACGGTCGGTGAACGCGGCGGCTGACGCTTCAGGTTGGCAGCCACAGGCAACCCCCGCGCCCCGTCCGCCCTCTTCTTGATCGAACGTCAGCCGGACGGAGAGCACGTCCGGAGGTCCCGGCTGCCCTCGTGGCGGTTGCGGGACCGGTCCTGGAATCGGACGTAGTTGCACATGTTGCAACCAATCATGATTTCAGCGGTAGATCTGGCTTCTCATGCCATCTAGGTATTGCGCCCGCCATATGCCCATGCCTTAGTGTCACGTCCAATCGCGGTCGAACCCGCGATCGATCATCGATCAACTCCCTGTCTCAGCAGACTCCTTGGAGGAGTGTGAACATGAGCAAGAAGAACTCCGATCGACCTCTTGGACGTCGTTCCGTCCTGACCGGCGCCGCCGTCGTCACCGGTGGTGCGGCCCTGTCCGCCGCCCTGCCCGCGAGCGCGCGGGCCGCAGTCGGTGCGCCCGGTGCGGCCGGGGGCGGTGTCGGGGCCGCGGCGCTCGCGGACCTCGTCGACGTCGCGCCGCAGGACGCCCGCTACCCCGACCTGGTGCGCGGGACCAATCAGCGCTGGGTCGCGAGCCCCGAGCGGGTGCGGCTGGTGACCACGCCGGACCAGGCGCTACGGGCGGTGCGGGAGGCGGCGTCGGCCAACAAGCGGCTGACCGTGCGCAGCGGCGGGCACTGTTACGAGGACTTCGTCTTCAACAAGGACGTCCAGGTGGTCGTCGACCTGTCGGCGATGAACCAGGTGTACTACGACACCCAGGAGAGCGCGTTCGTCGTCGAGGCCGGGGCGTCCAACCTCCAGGTGTACGAGACCCTGTACAAGCTGTACGGGGTCACCATCCCCGCCGGCTCCTGCGCATCGGTGGGCACCGGCGGTCACATATCCGGCGGGGGCTACGGTCTGCTCTCCCGGCTGATGGGGCTGACCGTCGACTACCTCCACGGCGTGGAGGTGGTGTGCGTGGACGCGAACAGAAACGCCCACCTGGTCAAGGTCACCCGCAACACCCCCGCCGACACCGCCGAGGGCGCCCGCAAGCGGGACCTGCTGTGGGCGCACACCGGGGGAGGCGGCGGGAACTTCGGGCTGATCACCCGCTATTGGCTGCGGGACCCCAAGGCGCAGGGCACCAACCCGGAACAGGCACTGCCCAAGCCGCCCTCCGAGGTCCTGGTGCAGGCGGCGGCCATCAAGTGGAACCAGATCACCCAGGACTCCTTCACCCGGCTGGTGAGGAACTGGGGGACCTGGCACGAGCAGAACAGCGGTCCCGACTCGCCCTACCGTTCGCTGTTCGGGCTGCTGAAGCTCAACCACGTCTCCAACGGGCAGATCGGTCTGATCACCCAGATGGACGCCACCGTCCCCGATGCCCGCGGTCTGTTCGACCGTTACATCCAGGCCGTGTTCGCCGGGGTCAGCGCCCCGCTGGGAGCGATGACGACGCGCATGGGGGAGCACCAGGCCCTCGTGCAGTTCGAGGAGCCGCGCCGGCTCCCGTGGTACATCGCCACCGACTCGCTCAGCGGCGGCAGCCCGCACCTGTACGGCAAGTACAAGTCGTCGTACGCGAAGAAGGGGTTCTCCGACTTCCAGATCGCGGCGCTGTACAAGCACCTGTCCAACACGGCCTACCGGAACGCCGACGCCCTGGTCCAGGTCGACTCGTACGGCTGTCGCATCAACACCGTCCAGTCCGCCGACACCGCCGTGCCGCAGCGCGACTCGGTGCTCAAGCTCCAGTTCCAGACCTACTGGACCGACCCGGCCACCGAAGCCGGGCACGTGAAGTGGATACGGGAGCTGTACCGGGACATGTACGCCGAGACCGGCGGCGTACCCGAACCCGGGCCGGTCAACGACGGCTGCTACATCAACTACCCCGACAAGGACCTCGGGGACCGGGCCTGGAACACCTCTACGACGGCGAGTTGGGAGAGCCTGTACTACGCGGGCAACTACCCGCGCCTACAGCAGGCCAAGAAGGCGTGGGACCCGACGAACTTCTTCCACCACGCCCAGTCGATCCGCCTGCCGTAACACCGACCGGATCGTGTGAGCCCGGACTCAAGCCCCTGCGTCCGGGGTTGCCGACACACCTCGGTGGATCGACGACCTGCACGTAAGTACACGCGGGCCGGGACCGCTTCCCAGCGGTCCCGGCCCGTCGTGCTGCGGTGCTCAGCGACCGGCGGCCGGCGGCGTGCACGGCTGGGTGGGGCCGGCCGGCGGGAAGAGGATGGCGCGCAACTCGGCGATCTCGCACTGGGTGGCCACCAGGTCGAGGGTCTCGAACGCCAGGTCCCACTCGACCGCCCCGGCCGCGGTGCGGGTGAAGCGCTCGGTGATGCCGTACGTGATGTCCCGGTTCTCGGGGCCGACGACGGCGCGGCCCACCCACTCGCGGTAGGTGACGTTGCCCTGGCGCACGGTGTGGCCCGGCGTCAGGTTCAGGGCGTGGGCCCGGGTGAAGAAGCGCTCCAGGTACGCGCGGGCGCTTTGGCGGTCGACCAGCGGGGTGTCGAGGCCGGGTCCGGTGAGCTTCGCCAGGTTGCCCACGCCCGCCACCAGCGCCGCGGAGTCCCGGGTGTTCCACGCCGTGAGCCGGTCGTCGGTGCGCGGCGGGGCGGGCGCCACCGGGGTCAGGTTCGCGAACAGCTTCGGCAGCGACGGCGACATGGCGCGGAAGAGCTCCGTCTGGTCCCAGAAGCGGCGGCCCTGCTCCACTCTGCTGCCGTCGAGCACCAGCCGGTGGGTGGTGATGTAGTCGAAGGGGATCTCCTTCTCCTTGCCCGGCTCCCCGGTCTCGTCCGGCACGGTCACCGTCCCGGTGTTGCGCGCCTTCACGTACAGCACCCGGCCGTCCTTCGAGGACACCGTGCCCGGCAGGGGCTCGAACGTGTAGTCCGGCACCTCCTTCAGCAGGCTCTTCATCTGCGCGCAGATGGCCGCCGCGCCGATCGGCGCCGACAGGCCGGTGTCCATCAGCGTGCCGTTCGCGGTGAACAGCTGCATGTACGCCTCCACCGTCGGCCGCTCGCCCCACGCCCGGTACGCGGCCATGAAGGCGGCGGCGTTCGGCGGCAGTGGCGCGCGGTCGGACCCTGCCGCGGGAGCGGCGGAGGGCGCCGGGGCAGAGTACGGCGCGCACGGGTCGGCGGTGGTGGTGCCGGTCGCCGAGGCCGTACCCGTGCCGAAGGGGAGCAGGGCGGCGGCGGTGGCGAGGACGAGCAGAGAGGTCAGACGGCGTCGCATATGAGCTCCAGAGCAGGTGGGTACGGGGCGTCGGCCCGGCTGCGGGCCGTTCGCCCGTGCAGTGCTCACAGTCTGTCCCCGCCCCTGTCACCAGGGCGATTACCTCCGACGTCATGGCCAACGGGCCGTCAAGCGCACTCGTGGAGAAGGCTTTTCAGAAGCTGATGCGGGCACGGACGGGCAGATGGTCGCTCCCGGTCCGCCCCAACGTCGCGACCTGCGTCACCCGCGCCGAGCGCGCCAGCACCTGGTCGATGCGGGCGAGCGGCCGGGACGCCGGCCAGCTGAAGGCGAACGGGTCCTCGGGGGCGTGCAGTTGGGAGCGGACGGGGTCGAGGCCGCGGTCCTCGGTGGTGGAGTTGAGGTCGCCCAGCAGCACCAGCCGCTCCACCTCCTCCGCGCGGATCGCCGCCGCCAGCAGCCGGGCGCTCTCGTCGCGACGGGCGGTGGTGAAGCCCGTCGCCGCCACGCGCACCGACGGCAGATGGGCGACGTACACCGCCACCTCGCCGTGCGGGGTGCGCGCGGTCGCCCGCAGGCCCCGGCTCCAACCGTCGGGAACGCTCTGCGGCTTGATGTCGACCGGGCGCGCGTCCACCAGCGGATGGCGCGACCACAGACCGACCGTGCCGACGACCGCGTGGTGCGGGTACTCCTCGGCGAGCGCCGTCCGGTACGCCTCGCGCGTGCTGTCGGTGACCTCCTGGAGCGCGACGAGGTCGGCCCGCTCCCGCACCAGCGCCCGCGCCGTCCCCGCCACGTCCCGGTTCCCGTCGCTGACGTTGTGCTGGAGCGCCGTCAGGTCGTACGCGGCGTTCTCGTCCGCGAAGAACGCCCCGCCGTACGCGACCGTCCACGCCACCACCGGCACCAGCGCGGCGCCGACCGCGACCGCCGAGCGGCGCACCAGCGCCACCAGCGCCAGCGGCAGGGCCACCAGGCCCAGCCACGGGAGGAAGGTCTCCAGCAGGCTGCCCAGGCGCGGTCCGCTGTTCGGGACCAGCCCCGGGAAGAGCAGCAACAGCGCGGTCAGCAGCCCCGCCACGGCCGTCGCGTACTCCCACGCCCCGAGCCGACGCCAACGGCGCCCGCCCTCCGCGGCCTTCTTCACCCGCCCCATGAGCCTCCCCAACCCCAGACATCACTAGAAGTCAAAAGTTCAACGTATCGTCCACGACGACGTCGACCGCAGGCCGGGCGGTTGCGCCGACGGGAGGGCGGCCCGCGTGGGATCAGCCCACGTGGACGCGGGGGCGGCGGGCCGGGTCCGGCTCCGCGCGGCGCAGCACCTCACGGGTCACCGGCGCCGTCTCGCCTTCCCCGAAGACCAGGAACTTCAACAGATGGCTCACCGGATGGCCCTCGGTCCAGGTGAAGTACGCGTGCGGCACCTCGCCCGTACGGTCCCGCAGCCGCATCAGCACCGCCGCGATGGTGTTGGGGACCGTGGGGCCCGACACCCGCAGCCGGCGCACCCCGTGCGCCTCCGACCCGTGGACGGACAGGTCCTCGGTGAAGTCGGAGGAGTCCCGGACGACGACTTCCAGGAAGAGCACCGGGCGCCGGCCCCGGAGGTGGGTCTCCTCGCGCTTGCGGTACTCCGCCGCCCGGTACTCCGACTTGGTGTGCACGCTCGGGTCGTGGGCGATCAGCCGCAGCGGACCGCGCGCCGCCGCCTCGTCGACGAACCGTTCCGCGGTCCGGTCGAAGACGACGTCCTCCGCGCGCAGCTCGAAGGAGCGGTGGATGCGGGAGGCGAAGGAGGTGACCAGGATCGCGAAGATGAACAGCCCGGCGATCTTGATGCCGTCGGGGCGTTCGATCACGTTGGTGACCGTCGTGTAGAGGAACACGGCCGTGATCACCCCGAAGCCGACCATCGCACGGCGGTCGCCGCTGTGCCGGGCGAAGACGGTCACCGCGAGGGCGGCGGAGAGCATCAGCACCAGCACGCCGGTGGCGTACGCGCCGCTCTGCCTGTCCACGTTCGCGTCGAAGTAGAGCGTGATGCCGACGGCGATCGCCATGAAGACCAGCACGAGCGGGCGCACCGCCCGGGTCCACTCGGGTGCCATGCCGTAGCGGGGGAGGAATCGGGGGACCAGGTTCAGCAGTCCGGCGAGGGCCGAGGCGCCGGCGAACCACAGGATGCAGATGGTGGAGACGTCGTACACCGTGCCGAAGGCCTCGCCCAGCTCCTGGTGCGCGAGGTAGGCGAGGGCGCGGCCGTTCGCCGGCCCGCCGGACTGGAAGTCGGCCTCCGGGATCAGCATCACCGTGGCGAGGCTGGACAGCAGCAGGAAGCTGCTCATGATCAGCGCGGCCGTGGTCAGCAGCTTGCGGGTGTCGCGGATGCGGCCGGCCGGGTTGTCGTACGTGTCCGTCGGGTCGCCCTTGATCTGCGGCATCACAGCCACACCCGTCTCGAAGCCGGACATGCCGAGCGCCAGCTTCGGGAAGACGATCAGCGCCACGCCGATCATGGCCAGCGGTGAGGAGTGCTCGCCCAGCATCGCGTGCCACCAGTCGCCGATGACGACCGGGCCGGTCAGCACCTGCCATGCGGAGGCCGCGATCACCACCAGGTTCAGCAGCAGGTAGACCGAGACCAGCGGCACCGCGACGCCGATGGCCTCCCGGAAGCCCTTGAGGAACACCGCGCCGAGCAGTCCGATGAGGAAGAGCGTGATCCACAGGTTCTCGCCGTGCAGCACGGCCGGGGCGTAGGGGTTCTCCACGATGTGGGCGGAGGCGTCCGCCGCGGAGAGCGTGATGGTGATGATGAAGTCCGTGGCCGCGAACCCCAGCAGCACCAGGACCAGCAGCTTCCCCGTCCACCACGGCAGCAACCGCTCCAGCATCGCGATGGAGCCCTCGCCGTGCGGGGAGCGGCGGGCCACCCGCCGGTAGACCGGCAGTGCGCCGAAGAGCGTCAGGGCGATCAGGACGAGGGTGGCGAGCGGGGAGAGCAGACCGGCGGCGAGGACCGCGATGCCGGGGGCGTAACCGAGGCTGGAGAAGTAGTCCACGCCGGTCAGGCACATCACCCGATACCAGCGGTGGCCCTTGGCCTGGGAGGGCGGGGTGCCGTGCGGGCCCGGGTGGCGGGCGGTCTGCTCGCTCAGGCCCTGCAGCAGCCAGGCGCGGCAGCGGGCGGTGGCGCCCGCCGCGCCGCCGGTGCCCGTGCCTGGCTGAGTCCCGGCCATGCGTGCTCCCTGTCCCGGGCCGGACGAGCACGGGCCGGCCCCCTCGACCCGGCCCGTCGCACACCGATCCCACGTAGCCCGCCGTCGCCCCCCTGACCTGCGGGCCGACGGCCTTTCGGCCATCCTCACCCGACCGCGCTCGACCGGCAGCCCGTACGGACTCCGTACAGGTTGCGTCAAGAGCGCTGACCCCGCCGTATGGGACGTGTCAACGCAGGGCGGCGAACCCCCCGAAAGGAGGTTTCCTCGAACAGTCCGAAAACCGTGCAGTTCCGATCCGAGCAGGAGTTCACGATGGCCGACCTGGCCTTCGTCGTCACCACGATCGCGGTGTTCGCGCTGGTGGCTCTCATCGCCAAGGGGGTGGCGAAGCTATGACCGCCGAAAACGTCGTCGGCCTGATCGTCGCCGTCGCCCTTCTGGGCTATCTCGTCCTCGCCCTTCTGTACCCGGAGAGGTTCTAGCCCCGATATGAGTCCCGTACTTGCCGGTGTGCTCCAGCTGCTGGCGCTGATCGTGGCGCTGGCCCTGGTCCACCGCCCGCTGGGCGACTACATGGCCCGGGTCTACTCCTCCGACAGGCACCTGCGCGGGGAGAAGTGGATCTACAAGGCCATCGGTGCCAACCCGACCACGCAGATGCGCTGGCCCGCCTACCTCAGGGGCGTCCTGGCCTTCTCCGCCGTGTCGGTCCTCTTCCTCTACCTGCTCCAGCGCCTCCAGGGGGCGCTGCCGGGCTCGCTCGGCTTCCAGTCGATCGACCCCGACCAGGCGTTCAACACCGCGGCCTCCTTCGTCTCCAACACCAACTGGCAGTCGTACTACGGCGAGCAGGCCATGGGCCACGTCGTGCAGACCGGCGGCCTGGCGGTGCAGAACTTCGTCTCCGCCGCCGTCGGCATGGCCGTGGCCGTCGCCCTGGTGCGCGGCTTCGCCCGCAGCGCCACCGGTGAGCTGGGCAACTTCTGGTCCGACCTGGTGCGCGGCGTCGTGCGCATCCTGCTGCCGATCGCCGTGATCGGCGCGATCCTGCTGGTGTCCATGGGCGCGATCCAGAACTTCGCCGGCATCCACGAGGTCGGTCAGTTCATGGGCGGCAGCCAGGAGTGGAACGGCGGCGCGGTCGCCTCCCAGGAGGTCATCAAGGAGCTGGGCACCAACGGCGGCGGCTACTTCAACGCCAACTCCGCCCACCCCTTCGAGAACCCGAACCCGCTCTCCAACCTGCTGGAGATCTTCCTCATCCTGGTGATCCCGCTGTCGATCACCCGCACCTTCGGCCGGATGGTCGGCAACGTCAAGCAGGGCTACGCCATCCTCGGCACGATGCTGCTGATCTGGATCGGCTTCACCTCCCTGATGATGTGGACCGAGTTCGCCCACCCGGGCCCGGCTTTCCAGGACGCCGGCGGCGCCTTCGAAGGCAAGGAGGTCCGCTTCGGGATCGGCGGCTCGTCGATCTTCGCCGTGGCCACCACCCTCACCTCCACCGGCGCGGTCAACAGCTTCATGTCCTCCTTCACCGGCTACGGCGGCGGAATCGCGATGCTCGGCATGCAGCTGGGCGAGATCGCCCCCGGCGGCGTCGGCTCCGGCCTCTACGGCATGCTGATCATGGCGATCATCGCGGTGTTCATCGCCGGTCTGATGGTCGGCCGCACGCCCGAGTACCTCGGCAAGAAGATCGGCACCCGCGAGATCAAGCTGGCGGCCTGCTACATCCTGGTCACGCCCACGCTGGTGCTCGGCTTCACCGCGCTCGCGATCGCCCTGCCGACCCCGCCGGACTCGATGACCAACACCGCCGAGATGGCGGTCGGCGGCTCCGGGGCGCACGGCTTCTCCGAGATCCTGTACGCCTACACCTCCGGCGCCAACAACAACGGCTCCGCCTTCGCCGGCCTCAACGCTGACACCGAGTGGTTCAACACCACCATCGGACTCGCGATGCTGCTGGGCCGCTTCCTGCCGATGGTGTTGGTCCTCGCGCTGGCCGGCTCGCTCGCCGAGCAGAAGCCGGTCCCCGCCACCGCGGGCACCCTGCGCACCGAGAAACCGCTGTTCACCGGCTTGCTCGTGGGCACCATCCTGATCATCACCGGACTCACCTACTTCCCGGCGCTGGCGCTGGGTCCGCTCGCCGAAGGGCTCGCGTCATGAGCACTGTCACTCCGACCCGAGCGCCCCACTCGGACGTGCCCACCGGGCACAAGCCGGACGGAGGGCGCGTCGGCGGGGGTCTGTTCGACCCCAAGCAACTGCTGAAGTCCCTGCCCGACGCGGTGCGCAAGCTCGACCCGCGGGTGATGGTCAAGTCACCCGTGATGTTCGTGGTGCTCGTCGGCTCCGTCGTGACGACCGCACTTGCGCTGAGCGACCCGGGCGACTGGTTCGGCTGGGCGATCACGGCCTGGCTGTGGCTCACCGTCGTCTTCGCCAACCTGGCCGAAGCCGTCGCCGAAGGCCGCGGCAAGGCGCAGGCCGACACCCTGCGCAAGGCCAAGACCGACACCGTCGCCCGCCGGCTGACCGAAGGCCGCGAGGAGCGGGTCCCGGGCACCGAACTGCGCATCGGCGACCTGGTCGTCTGCGAGGCCGGCGACGTCATCCCCGGCGACGGCGACGTCGTCGAAGGCGTCGCGTCCGTCGACGAGTCCGCCATCACCGGCGAGTCCGCACCCGTCATCCGGGAGTCGGGCGGTGACCGCAGCGCGGTGACCGGCGGCACCAAGGTGCTCTCCGACCGCATCGTCATCAAGATCACCACCAAGCCGGGCGAGACCTTCATCGACCGGATGATCGGCCTGGTCGAGGGCGCCTCCCGACAGAAGACGCCGAACGAGATCGCGCTCAACATCCTGCTCGCCTCGCTCACCATCGTCTTCCTGCTGGCCGTCGTCACCCTCAAACCGTTCGCGGTCTACGCCGGCGCCGACGACCAGACGTCCCTGATCGTGCTCGCCGCCCTGCTGGTCTGTCTGATCCCGACCACCATCGGCGCGCTGCTCTCCGCCATCGGCATCGCCGGCATGGACCGGCTGGTGCAGCGCAACGTGCTCGCCATGTCCGGGCGCGCGGTGGAGGCCGCCGGTGACGTGTCCACGCTGCTGCTGGACAAGACCGGCACCATCACGCTCGGCAACCGGCAGGCCGCCGAGTTCGTGGCCGTGCGCGGCTGCACCGCCGCCGAACTCGCCGACGCCGCCCAACTGTCGTCGCTGGCGGACGAGACCCCCGAGGGCCGCTCGATCGTCGTCCTCGCCAAGGAGAAGTACGGGCTGCGCGAGCGCCACCAGGGCGAACTCCAGCAGGCCGAGTGGATCCCGTTCACCGCCCAGACCCGGATGTCCGGCGTCGACGTCGACGGCCGCAAGGTCCGCAAGGGCGCGACCGGCGCCGTACTGGCCTGGGTGCGCGAACAGGGCGGCGAGGTCGGCCCCGAAGCCGAAGGGCTCACCGAGGAGATCTCCAAGGCGGGCGGCACTCCGCTGCTCGTCGCCGTCGAGGACAGCGAGGGCGCCCGGGTGCTGGGCGTCATCCACCTGAAGGACGTCGTCAAGGAGGGCATGCGGGACCGCTTCGAGGAGCTGCGCCGCATGGGCATCCGCACGGTGATGATCACCGGCGACAACCCGCTGACGGCGCGCGCCATCGCCGAGGAGGCCGGCGTCGACGACTTCCTCGCGGAGGCCACGCCCGAGGACAAGATGGCGCTCATCAAGCGGGAGCAGGCCGGCGGCAAGCTGGTCGCGATGACCGGCGACGGCACCAACGACGCCCCCGCCCTCGCCCAGGCCGACGTGGGCGTGGCGATGAACACCGGCACCTCCGCCGCCAAGGAGGCCGGGAACATGGTCGACCTCGACTCCAACCCGACGAAGCTCATCGAGATCGTCGAGATCGGCAAGCAGCTCCTGATCACCCGGGGCGCCCTGACCACCTTCTCCATCGCCAACGACGTGGCGAAGTACTTCGCCATCATCCCGGCGATCTTCACCGCCGCGTACCCCGGTCTCGACACGCTGAACGTCATGCAGCTGGCCTCGCCGGAGTCCGCGATCCTGTCCGCGGTCATCTTCAACGCGCTGATCATCATCGCCCTGGTGCCGCTCGCCCTGCGCGGCGTGCGCTACCGGCCGAGCAGCGCCGACAAGATGCTCCGCCGCAACCTGGCCGTCTACGGATTCGGCGGACTCGTCGCCCCCTTCGTCGGCATCAAGCTCATCGACCTGCTCATCTCCGCAATCCCTGGCATCGGGTGACCTCCATGAACACCTCCGTACGCAACACGGGACGGCTCATCGCGGCGGGCCTGCGGGCCCTGCTCGTCCTCACCGTCGTCTGCGGCGTCCTCTACCCGCTCGCCGTGACCGGGGTCGCCCAGGCCCTCTTCAACGACAAGGCCAACGGCTCGGAGATCTCCTCCGACGGCAAGGTCGTCGGCTCCTCGCTCATCGGCCAGAAGTACAACCTGCCGAAGAAGGACCCGGCCGACCCGGAGGAGGCCGACCGCCCCGACCTGCGGTGGTTCCAGCCGCGGCCCTCCAACGGACTCGGCAGCAACTCGGTCAACACCCAGTACTCCCTGATCCTGTCCGGCGCCACCAACCGCGCCGGCGACAGCAAGCAGCTGATCGAGTGGGTGAAGACGGCGAAGGCGGCCGTCATCGCCGACAACACCACGGCCGGTTGGCAGCCGAAGGCCGCCGACGTCCCGCCGGACGCGGTCACCTCCTCCGGCTCCGGACTCGACCCGCACATCTCGCCCGAGTACGCCGAACTCCAGGTCCGCCGCGTCGCCGAGCGGAACAAGCTCGACGTCGACCGGGTGGAGAAGCTGGTCGACGACCACACCAGCGACCGGATCCTCGGCTTCATCGGCGAACCCCGGGTCAACGTCCTCGAACTGAACGTCGCCCTGAAGGAGCTGACGCAGAAGGGCTGACACGGCAGAGCCGATGCAGAAGAGCTGACGCGAAGGTCTGACTCAACGACCGGCGCAGCAACGGCAGGGGGGCGCGCGACCGGCCACGGCCGAAAGCGCGCCCCCGACCGTTTTTCGGATGATCTCCACGCGCGGCGTCCCTACTGTGTGGCTCATGCAGCTTCAGTCGCAGAGCACGGACCCGGGAACCCCGGACCGCCGTGGCCCCGGGCGCTACCTGATCTGGCTGGCCACGAGCCAGAAGCGGCGCGTCGCCGCCGGCGCGGTGCTCGGCAGCGCCTGGATGGTCGGCCTCACCCTCATGCCGTACCTGCTCTCCCGGGCCGTCGACGACGGACTGAAGGACGGCGACCGCTCCGACGTCGTCGCCTGGGCCGGCGTGCTCGTCGCGGTCGGCGTCGCCAACGCGCTCGTCGGCGCCCTGCGGCACCGCACCATGACCAAGGTCCGCATGGACGCCGCCTTCCGCACCGTGCGCGTCGTGGTGCGCCACTCCGCCCGGCTCGGCGCGGCCCTCCAGCGCCGCGTCAGCGCCGGCGAGGTGGTCACCATCGGCTTCGCCGACGCCGCGGCCATGGCCAACGCGCTCACCTTCACCGGCCCCGGCGTCGGCGCGGCCCTCGCCTTCGTCATCGTGGCCGTCCTGCTCTTCGCCGTGGACCCGCTGCTCGCCGCGGTGGTCCTGCTCGGCGCCCCCCTGATCGCGCTCCTCGTCGGCCCGCTCCTCGGCCGGCTCCAGGGCGCGGAGACCGCGTACCGCCATCACCAGGGCAAACTCGCCGCCCGCTTCGGCGACATCGTCGGCGGGCTGCACGTCCTGCACGGCATCGGCGGGAAGCAGACGTACGCCGAACGCTACCGGCGCGAGTCGCAGGCACTGCGCCGGGAGGGCCACCGGGTCGGCGCCGTCACCAGTTGGATCGAGGCCCTGAGCATCGGGCTGCCCGCGCTCTTCCTCGCCGCCGTCACCTGGCTCGCGGCGCGGATGGCAGCGCAAGGCGACATCACCG
Source organism: Streptomyces sp. NPDC047315 (assembly GCF_040643215.1). Classification (NCBI taxonomy): domain Bacteria; kingdom Bacillati; phylum Actinomycetota; class Actinomycetes; order Kitasatosporales; family Streptomycetaceae; genus Streptomyces; species Streptomyces sp. NPDC047315. Next base: position 113,910 of record NZ_JBEYTZ010000005.1, read on the forward strand.
TCGGCGAACTCATCGCCGTGTACGGGTACGCGGCCGTCCTCGTCGTCCCCGTCGCCTTCCTCATCGAGGGCGGCGACGACATCACTCGCGGCCTAGTCGCGGCCCGGCGCGTACTGCGCTTCCTGGAGTTGGAGCCCGACACGGCGCAGCCCACCGGGACGGGCGTGGACGACGGGCCCGCGTCGCCCGCAGCACTGCACGATCCGACGTCCGGCGTCACCGTCCACCCCGGCCGGCTCACCGCACTCGTCAGCGAACGGCCCGCCGACGGCGCCCTCGTGGTCGACCGGCTCGGCCGCTTCGCCCCCTCCGACGCCACCTGGGGCGGCGTCCGGCTCGACGCGGTCGACCTCGACCGGACGCGGATGCGCATCCTCGTCGCCGACAACGAAGCCGACCTCTTCACCGGCCCGCTGCGCACCGTCCTCACCGGACGGCACGAGCGCACCGCGCACGACGTGGCCCGCGCCCTGCACACCGCGGTCGCCGAGGACGTCGTACGCGGACTGCCGCACGGCCTCGACTCCCTCGTCGAACCGCGCGGACGCAACCTGTCCGGCGGTCAGCGCCAGCGCGTACGGCTCGCCCGGGCGGTGCTCGCCGACCCCGAGACCCTGCTCGCGGTCGATCCGACGTCGGCGCTGGACGCCCACACCGAAGCGGCCGTCGCCGAGCGGCTGCGCACCGCCCGGGCCGGCCGCACGACCCTGCTCACCACCACGTCGCCGCTGGTGCTGGACCGGGCCGACACCGTCCACTACCTGGTCGACGGCCAGGTGGTGGCCACCGGCAGCCACCGGGAACTCCTCGACACCCAGCCCGGATACCGGGCCCTGGTCTCCCGCGGCATCGACGACCTCGATCCCGATCCCGCCAGCGACACCGACAGCGACAGCGACAGCGACGGTACCCAGCCCACGGAGGTCGCGCGATGACGTCCCGCAAACCCGCCGCCGCACGGGGCGTCGACGCCGACGGCCGTACGCTGCCGATCGCCACGCCCGCCCAGGTCGGCCGGGCCGCCCTGCGCCTCGTCCGGCTCGCCCCGGGACCCTTCGCGGCGATGATGGTGCTCAACGCGCTCGCCGCCGGCGCCGGTCTCGTTAGCCCCTGGCTGCTCGGCGACATCGTCGACGAGGTCACCGCCGGCACTTCGGTCGCCACCGTGGACCGGCTCGCTCTCGCCATCCTCGGCTTCGCCCTCGCCCAACTCCTCCTGGCCCGCTGGGCCCGCCACATAGGCCACCGCTTCGGCGAGCGGGCCCTTGCGCACGTGCGGGAGGAGTTCACCGACCGCGCTCTGAACACCCCCGCGTCCGTCGTGGAACGCGCCGGCACCGGGGACCTGACCACCCGCGGCACCACCGACGTGGCTGCCCTCGGCGTCACCCTGCGCGACGCCGCGCCCGACGTGTTCGTCAACGGCGTCCAGGCGCTCTTCATCATCGGCGCGCTGGTCGTCCTCGACCCGCTCCTCGGCCTCTTCGGGCTCCTCGTCGTCCTCGGTTGCTGGCTCGTCGTCCGCTGGTACCTGCGGCACGCGCTCGGCGGCTACCTGGCCGAAGGGGAAGCCAACTCCCACCTCGCGGAGCAACTCGCCGCCACCGCCACCGGCGCCCGGACCGTGGAGGCCCTGCGCCTACAGCGCCAGCGCATCGGCGCCGCGCAGGACGCCGTCGACAATTGCGTGCGCACCCGGCTGCGGACGCTCTTCCTGCGCTCCGTGCTGTATCCGGGCTTGGACGTCGCGCAGGTCGTACCGCTCGCCGGGGTGCTGCTGGCGGGCGCCGTACTGATCGACCGGGGCACGGTCACCCTGGGCGCCGTGGTGTCCGCCGCGCTCTACATGCGCCAACTCGCCCAACCCCTGGAAGCCGTGCTCGACCGGGTCGAAGAACTCCAGAGCAGCGGCGCGTCCTTCGCACGCGTCGAGGGGCTCGCCCTCGTCCCCCGCGCGGACGCCACCACCTCGCCGACTCCCGACGGCGACCGCATCGAGGTCATCGGCGCACGCTACGCCTACGAGGGCGGCGATGACGTGCTGCGCGGAGTCGACCTCACCGTCCGCCCCGGTGAACACCTGGCCGTCGTCGGCCCGTCCGGGGCCGGCAAGAGCACCCTCGGCCGGCTGCTGGCCGGCCTGGACGCCCCGCACGGCGGCACGGTGAGCGTCGGCGGCGTGCCCGTCGCCGACCTCGACACCGCACAGCTGCGCCGCCACATCGTGCTGGTCACCCAGGAACACCACGTCTTCATCGGCACCGTCCGGGACAACGTGCAGTTGGCCGCGCCCGACGCCACCGACGAGGAGCTGACGGCTGCGCTCGTCGCCGTCGGCGCGCAGTGGGCCGTGGAACTGCCCGGCGGCCTCGATGCCGAGCTGGGCGCCGGCGGCCACCAGCTCGACGGAGCGCAGGCGCAGCAACTGGCGCTGGCGCGCGTGGTGCTGGCGAACCCGCACACCCTCGTGCTCGACGAGGCGACCGCACTCCTCGACCCGAGGACCGCCCGCCACACCGAACGCGCCCTCGCCGCCGTACTGAAGGGCCGTACGGTCATCGCCGTCGCCCACCGCCTCCAGACCGCGCATGACGCCGACCGGGTCGCGGTGATGGAGGACGGCCGGCTCACCGAACTCGGCACGCACGACGAACTGGTGGCGGCGGGCGGGGCGTACGCGGCGCTCTGGGACTCCTGGCACGGCACCGCGAGATAGCCCCCCACGGCCCCACGGCCCCACCGCCCCACCGACCCACGAAAGGGAGTCCGGGCCGCCTCGCGCGCAGTCGGCGAGGCGGCCCGGGGCTGGGGAGCTCCGTAGAGCCCCGTCAAGTGGGTCGGAGCCTTGGCTTTACGCCGGCTCCCCCTGAGCGGTCGGCGTACGGTCGCCGCCCTCGCGTACCTCGGCGCCCTCCTTGTCGAGCCGGACCGACTCTTCGGCGCCGTCCGGGCGCTCGCAGCCCGCCTCGTCGACCGCGTGCTGCGGCTTGCGAGCCTCGTACAGCCGCACCAGGCACGGCTCGGCCCAGCGCGCCGCCAGCGGACCGAGGATCACCAGGATCAGGACGTACGCCGTGGCGATGGGACCGATCCGCGGCTCCGACGCCACCGCGAGTCCTGCGATAACGATGGAGAACTCACCGCGCGCCACCAGCGCGCCGCCCGCCCGCAGCCGCCCGCGCGGCCCGATGCCGGCGCGGCCCGCCGCGTACCAACCCGTCGCGATCTTCGTGGCCGTCGTGACCAGCGCGAGCAGCAGCGCCGGCAGCAGCACCGGCGGGATGTCGGAGGGGTTCGTCGACAGTCCGAAGAAGACGAAGAACACCGCGGCGAACAGGTCCCGCAGCGGCGTGAGCAGCTTGCGCGCCCCCTCCGCGACCTCCCCGGACAGTGCGATGCCCACGAGGAAGGCGCCGACCGCTGCCGACACCTGCAACTCCTGTGCGACGCCCGCGACCAGCAGCGTCAGTCCGAGCACCACCAGGAGGAGCATCTCCGGGTTGTCCGATGAGACCGCCCGGCTGATGAGCCGGCCGTGCCGCAGCGCCAGATAGAGCACGATGCCGACGGTGCCCAGCGCGATCATCAGCGTGATGCTGCCGCCGGCGAGTCCGACGCCCGCCAACAGGGCGGTGAGCAGCGGCAGGTACACCGCCATCGCCAGGTCTTCCATGACCAGGATGCCGAGGATCACCGGGGTCTCCCGGTTGCCCAGCCGCTCCAGGTCCGTCAGCACCTTCGCGATCACGCCGGACGACGAGATCCAGGTGACGCCGGCCAGGGCGACCGCGGCCACCGGGCCCCAGCCGAGCAGCAGCGCCGCCACCGCGCCCGGCACCGCGTTGAGCACGAAGTCCACCGCGCCCGACGGGTACTGCGTCTTGAGGCTGCCGACCAGCTCGGAAGCGCTGTACTCCAGGCCGAGCAGGAGCAGCAGCAGGATGACGCCGATCTCCGCTCCGACGGCGATGAAGTCCTCGCTCGCGCTGAGCGGCAGCAGTCCGCCCGCTCCGAACGCCAGGCCCACCAGCAAGTACAGCGGGATGGGGGAGAGCCCGATCCGGCCCGCGAAGCGGCCTATCAGGCCCAGCCCGAGGATGATCGCCCCGAGTTCGATGAGGAGGGTGGTCGTCTCGTGCACGGCTCAGCCTTCCGCAACGATCTCGGCGAGCGCGTCCACGCCCTCACGGGTGCCGACGGCGACGAGTGTGTCCCCGAGGGCGAAGCGGAAGTCCGGGCCGGGCGAGGGGTGCGCACCGGTGCGCCGCAGCACGGCGACGATCGAGGCGCCGGTCCGGCTGCGCGCCTGGGTGTCGCCGAGCAGCCGTCCCGCGTACGGGGAGCGGGTCCCGATCTGGATGTGCTCGGTGACGAGGTCGATGCCGTCCGTCCGCACGGCGTCGATCGGCGCCGGGTCGATGAGGTGGGCCAGTGCGGTGGCCTCGTCGGACGACAGAGGCACCTCCAACTGGCAGGCGTCCGGATCGTCCGACTTGTAGAAGCCGAGGAAGCGGCGGCCGTCGTGGTGCACCACGACGGAGATGTGCCGCCCCGCCTCGGTCGTGAAGTCGTATTGCGTACCGACTCCCGGCAATGAGGTCCGACGGGTGCCCATGGTCGCCTCCCGGGGCGTGCCTGACCTGCCCACGACGCGGGTGCGGGTGGGCAGGGCGATATGTGTGTTCGACGAACGCATATAGTACGGGGGCGATCTGAGCGGCCCGTTCCGTCCGGGTTGCGCCGGGGTCGCCGGCACGCCGAGGGCCCCGTTCCGGGAGTGCGCCGGACGAGGCCCTGGGGAGGATCGGCAACCGCGGTGGATCGAGCTTCCGTCAGCGGTCGTCCGTGATCTTCGTGGCGATGCCGTTCTCGATGATGACCTCGGCGGACACTCCGCCCTTCTTGGCGACGGCCTCCAACTGGGCCTCGGTGCACAGCGTGGCCGACTGGCCCTGCTCGTCGCCGCAGATGTCGCCGGCGCCCCAGATCTTGGTGTCGTCCGCGATGAGGAACTGCTGTTCGCTGTTGTTGGCGCCGCTGACGACGTACTTCCCCGGCGCGAGGAAGGTCACGTTGCCGAACCAGGTGCCGTTGACGCCCTTGCCCTTGTTGATGCCCTCGACGACCGTGTCCCGGTCCGAGCCGCCGGAGCCCTTGCCCGTACCCTTGTCCGTTCCGCCGCCGGAGGCCTTGTCGGTGCCCTTGTTCTGGTCCTTGCCGGGCTTCGTCGGGGCGCTGTCGTCGACCGGCGCGCCCTCGTCCGGCGCGGTGCGCTCGGTGACGCTGACGGCGATGCCGTCCTTCATCACCACGTCGCCGCCGATGGACCCCTTCTTGAGGGCCTTCTCCAGGTCGTCCACGGTGCAGGGGTTCGTCGACTGCGGGTTGTACGCGCCGCAGACCGTGCCGGCGCCGAGGACCTTGGTGTCGTCGGCGACCATGAACTGCTGGTCCTTGCCGTTGGTCGACACGATGTGCTTGCCCGGCGCCAGGTAGCTGATCACTCCACCGGTGAACGTGCCGCTGACCCCGTCCGCCTTCGCCGCTACCACGTCCTTGGCACCCGCCTGCGAGGCCGTCTCCGACTTCTTCGCCGAGTCCCCGGAGCCCTTGGAGTCGGAGCCGCAGGCGGTCAGCAGCATGGTGCCGGCGAGGAAGGCGGCGGCGGTGATGGCGGCCTTGGTGCGGATGGTGGAAGCCATGGAGTGTCCCCCGGAAGATGTTGGGCCTGCTGATCGAGTCGGCCCTGCTGATCAGTTCGTGGGGAACACTCTGGTCTGGCGACGCGGCCCCGGAAAAGGGATGTCGTCAGGCCCGGACCGGGCCGTTACAGGAGGCAGACATGTCAACAATCGTGCCCGGACTCTGAAGACAGACCTGGCTGCAACGGCCCAGGTGGGGAACCGTTCGGGGCGCGACGCCACCTCCCCGGCGGGCCGCGTCAGACCAAGGGCGCGTCCGTGCAGCGCTCCAGGACCGAGGTGACGCGCTGCCAGGTCTCGACGTCGCGCTCCACTGCGGGCCACTCGGTCGTCCGGCCCGTCTTCGACTGCCAGTGGACGGCGACGGCCACCGCGTCCTCGCCGGTCGCGGCAGCGGTCGCGAGCGCCGCTGAGCCCAGCGCCGTCGGCTCCGTCGCCTCGGGCACCAGCAGCGGGCGGCCCGAGAGCCGGCGGACCGTCTCCACCCAGTGCCGACCGCGGGCGCCGCCGCCGACCAGGCGCAGCGGGCGCCCGGCGACGGCCGGGTCCGCCGGATCGAGGCCGCTGGCGCGCAACACCTCGTCGAGCGCGCGCAGCACGGAGACCGTGGCGCCCTCGTACGCCGCGCCCAGCACCTGCTGCCGGCTCGTGGAGTGGCGCAGCCCGGTGAGGAGTCCGGCCGCGTGCGGCAGGTTCGGCGTCCGCTCGCCGTCGAGGTACGGCAGCAGGACCAACTCCCCGCCCGCTTCGGCGGTGTCGCGGCTGAGCCCGAGCAGGGCGGCCACCTTGTCCACGGCGAGCGTGCAGTTCAGGGTGCAGGCCAGCGGGAGGTACGTGCCGTCCGTCGCCGCGTACCCGGAGACCGCGGGGGAGTCGGGCCGGGTGCGGGTCGCGGTGAAGACCGTGCCCGAGGTGCCCAGGCTGAGCACCGGGTGGTCCAGCACGCCCTGCGCGCCGAGCCCGAGTCCCACCGCGGTGGCCATGTTGTCGCCCGTGCCCGCCGCGACCGCGATGCCCGCGGGAAGCCCCAGGTCCCGCGCCGCCGCTTCGGTGAGCGCGCCGACGCGTCTGCCGCCGCCGGGCGCCACCTCCGGCAACAGGGCGGCGTCGAGCCCGATGAGGTCGAGGACGTCGACGTCGTACGCACCGGTCGCGGTCGAGTACCAGCAGGTGCCCGACGCGTCGCCGGGGTCGGTGGCGGCGACGCCGCAGAGCCGTTCGGTGAGGTAGTCGTGCGGCAGGCGCACCGCGGCCGTCCGCTCCGCCGCCCGGGGATCGTGCTCGCACAGCCAGCGCCACTTGGCGGCGGTGAGGGCGGCGACCGGGACGGAGCCGGTGCGCGCCGCCCAGGCCGCGGGGCCGCCGAGGGCTTCGGCGAGGGCTTCGGCCTGCGGGGCGGAGCGGGTGTCGTTCCACAGCAGCGCCGGTCGCACCGGACGGCCCGCCGCGTCCAAGGTGACCAGGCCGTGCTGCTGACCGGCGACCGCGATCCCGGTCACTGCCGCCGCAGGGACCTCGCCCTCCTTGAGCCCGGCCGCCACCGCCTCCCGCAGCGCCCGCCACCACTCCTGCGGGTCGCTCTCGCGGGCGCCCCGGACGCCGGTCACCTCGTGCGGGGCGCGTCCCACGGCGAGCGTACGACCGGTGGCCGCGTCGACGAACGCCGCCTTGGTGGACTGCGTCGAGCTGTCCACGCCGATGACGACAGCCTGAGCCGGCATTGCTCCACCCTTCTGATCCATTTGGACTGGCGGCGAACAAATTACGCCAACCCGTCCTGGAACAACAGATGTTGTAGGTCTTCTGTGAACCGGGTGTCGTGTGCATCATTTATCAGGGCAGAAAACAAAACCCCTAAGGACGTTGGACACGGATGACGAAGGCGGGCAGCGAAGTGGACGTCACCCCCACCCCCGAGGACAAGTTCAGCTTCGGCCTGTGGACGGTCGGCTGGCAGGGCCGGGACCCCTTCGGGGACGCCACCCGGCCGCCGCTGGACCCCGTGGACGCCGTGCACCGCCTCGCGGAGCTCGGCGCGTACGGCATCACCTTCCACGACGACGACCTGATCCCCTTCGGCGCGGCCGACGCCGAACGCGCCCGCTGCGTCCGCCGGTTCCGGGCGGCCCTGGACGCCACCGGGCTGGTGGTGCCGATGGCGACCACGAACCTCTTCACCCACCCCGTCTTCAAGGACGGCGCCTTCACCGCCAACGACCGGGACGTGCGCCGCTACGCCCTGCGCAAGACGATCCGGAACGTCGACCTCGCGGTGGAGCTCGGCGCCCGGACCTACGTTGCCTGGGGCGGACGCGAGGGCGCCGAGTCCGGTGCGGCCAAGGACGTCCGCGTCGCGCTCGACCGGATGAAGGAGGCGTTCGACCTGCTCGGCGCCTACGTCATCGAACAGGGCTACGACCTGCGCTTCGCCATCGAACCCAAGCCCAACGAGCCCCGCGGCGACATCCTGCTGCCCACCGTCGGCCACGCCCTCGCCTTCATCGAGCGGCTGGAGCGGCCCGCGCTGTACGGGGTGAACCCGGAAGTGGGCCACGAGCAGATGGCCGGGTTGAACTTCCCGCACGGCATCGCCCAGGCCCTGTGGGCGGACAAGCTCTTCCACATCGACCTCAACGGCCAGAACGGCATCAAGTACGACCAGGACCTGCGGTTCGGCGCCGGCGATCTGCGGTCGGCGTTCTGGCTGGTCGACCTGTTGGAGTCGGGCGGCTACACCGGGCCGCGGCACTTCGACTTCAAGCCGCCGCGCACCGAGGACGCCGACGGCGTGTGGGCGTCCGCCGCCGGATGCATGCGCAACTACCTCGTCCTCAAGGACCGCGCCGCCGCCTTCCGCGGCGACCCCCGGGTGAAGGAGGCGCTGCGCGCGGCCCGACTGGACGAGCTGGCCCGGCCCACCGCCGACGACGGGCTCGCCGGCCTGCTGGCCGACCGAACGGCGTACGAGACCTTCGACGTCGACGCGGCGGCGGCGCGCGGCATGGCCTTCGAGGAACTGGACCAACTGGCCCTGGACCACCTGCTCGGCACGGCCTGAGCCCGTGCCCAGAACCTGACCCTTCCCGGTGGTCCGGCCCCGCTCCACCGGGAAGGGTCAGCCCGCCGTGCGGCTGCTGAAGGTGAGCGGATCGGTGAGCACGTCCTGGACGACGAGGGCCGCGGCGCCGCGCGCGGCGTCCGCGGCGGGGGAGGAGGCCCGCAGCCGCGCTGCGCCGGGCGGCCACAGCCCGGACACCACCCGCGAGCCCAACTCCCGTGCGGCGGGCGGCGCGAGCCAGGGCACCAGCGGACGGTAGATCCCGCCGAGGACGACGGCGTCGGGGTCGAAGAGGTTCACCGCGCCGGACAGCACCCGGCCGAGCATCACCCCCGCCCGGGTCAGCGCGGTCAGCGCCCGCTCGTCCCCGGTCCGGGCGCGGTGGACCAGTTCGGTCACTGCGCTCGCCCCGTCGGACTCGTCCAGCCCCGCCGCGCGCAACAGCGCCGACTGGCCGGCGTACTGCTCAAGGCAGCCCCGCGAGCCGCACCGGCACTCGGGGCCGTCGGGGGCGACGACGGCGTGGCCTATCTCCCCGGCGAAGCCGTGCGCGCCCCGCAGCAACTCGCCGCCGAGCACCAGCGCCCCGCCGACGCCTATCTCCCCGGTGAGGTAGAGGAACGTACGGGCCTCGCCGAGACCGCCGAACCACAGCTCGGCGAGGGCGGCGAGGTTGGCCTCGTTCTCGGAGCGCACCGGCAGCGCCGGCAGTTTGGCGCGGTGCCCGGCGAGCGCGTCGGCGAACAGGTCCTCGGCGGGGACCCGGCTCCAGCCGAGGTTGGGAGCGGCGCGGACCGTCCCCGCCGACACCAGGCCCGGCAGGGCGAGCGCGGCGCCCACCGGGCACAGGTCCTGCTCGTCGGCGGAGGCGAGGGCGCGGGTGGCGATGCGGGCGGCGCGGGCCAGCACCCGGGACGGCGCCGCCCCGCGGTTGTCCAGGTGCTCCACCAGCCGGACCCGGTCGGTGCCGGCGAGGTCGACGACGCAGACGCAGACGTAGTCGACGTTGATCTCCACGCCGAGGCCGGCGACGCCGGTGCGGGAGACCTTCAGGACCGTGCCGGGGCGCCCGGCCTGGCCGCTGAAGCTCTTCCCCGACTCGGACAGGAAGCCGCTCTCCAGGAGCTGTTCCACCAGGGAGGAGACCGCGGCCCGGGTCAGGCCCACCCGGGCGGACACCCCCGCCCTGGTGATCTCACCGGCGTCCCGGACCGCCCGCAGCACCAGGCTGAGGTTGTGGCGGCGCACGGTGTCCCGACCGGCCTTCGACTCCAGGGGCGCCCGGCCCCCGGACCTGGCTACGGGCGGTGCTGGGGTGCGGCCCGTCCGCGCCGTGCGCGTGGCTCTGTGCACGTCAGCCCTGGGGTCCGCGGTATCCCAGGGACGCCTCGATGCGTCCGGCCAGCCCGTCGCGACAGCGCGGCCCGCGCCCCGACGAACCCGCGAGCCACGAGCGGCACTTGCTGCCGAGCAGCAGCCCGAAGCTCTCCGCCTCGTTCTCCTCGGACTGGTCGAAGCGGGTTCGGGCGGCGACCTTGAGGACGGTGTCCTGGAGATCGGCCTCGTCGCTCAGCAGCCGGGCGGCGACGGCGGCGCCCTCGACGTGATGGCTGCAGTGACCGGCCTTCATGTGCCACAACTCATGGCCGAGAATCACCAGTTGGTGATCGGGCGCGGTGCGCTCCTCGATGACGACGAGGTCCTGGTCGGTCATGTCGAGCCACAGCCCGCTCGCCGTGCCCGGCGGGAAGACGGCCGTGCGGTAGCGCACCGGTCGGCCGCGGTGCCGGCTCATGCCGCTGCACAGGGCCGTATAGAGATCGGCGGGGTCCGCGGGCGCGGGCAGGTCGATCCCCGCGACCAACTCGCCGCAGAGCCGACGCATCTCCTTGCCAATGCTCACCGTTCTCCTCTCCCCGTCAGCTTCCCGCGGCCGTCGACCGTGTCCGGAAATCCTGTCGTGGACGGAGGCCCTTTCTGAAGTCAGGTTTCCGTCGGGTTGGCGCTGTCCGAATCCTCGGAATCGGCCGATTCCTGCGGTCCCGTCGGCTTGACGCTCTCCAGGAGCATGTCGAGCCATTCGGTGACCTTGTCGCGGTGTTTGTCCGTCGGCAGTTGTGCGGCGCGCCAGGCGATGCCGCGTACGCCGTGGTCCTGGAGCAGCCGCTCCAGCGGGTCGCCCTCCCCGGCGTAGTCCTGGAGCAGCCGTTGTTCCGTGCGCTGGAGCGCGCCGTGCAGGGCGTCCGTGTCGTCGGCGGTGAGGAATCCGGCGTGGACGCCGAAGAACCGTTGGATCGCGTCGCAGTGTTCCATGGTGGGGCGGCGGTCGCCGTTGATCAGGGCGCCGGCCTGCTGCCGGGACATTCCGGCGCCGTCGGCGATCTCCTGCTGGGTGTAGCGGCGGCCGTTCCCCTTCAGCCGTGTGCGGCGCAGCAGGTCGAGGCGTTGCAGGAAGCGCGCCTGCAGGTCGGGCTCGCCGGCGTGGCGCCCGTCGAGCAGCGCGGTGACCACCGGGGCGGGCACACCGGACGCCTCAGAGAGTTGCTCCACGTCGAAGACCTCGTCGCGACTCAGGCCGAGTCGGTCCGCGAGTTCGGCGACGCGGGCCACGGACGCCGCCAGAGTGTCTGCGGCTGCCTGGCCCGGAACCGAGAAGCCGTCTGTCACCAGTAGGTCTCCTAGATCACGCGAGAGGGCTCCGCACACAGTTGGCTCCGGGGAGATTAACCGGTCCCGGCTTCCGTGACCATGTTTTGCCACAGCTGTGGCGGGATATCGGCGAACGCTGGCGGGGAATGCCACGATAGTTGACATGTGCTTGAGAGGAGGCGCAGGATCACCAAGGGCGGAGTAAAGATCGAATGACGCCGCCGCGGCAGGACTTCGGGAAGGGTGGCGTTCTCGATGACACATGAGGCGGAGATCAACCGTCCTGGTGTCCACGGGCGCAGGGGGTGCGCGGGGACGGGTCGCGGCACCCTCAGGACGAGGAGGTTCGCCGACCTCGTGCGGGGCCGACGGGAAGAGCTCGGGCTGACCCCGGACGACATGGCGGCCCGCTTGGAGATCAGCGCCGGCACGTACGACGTGTGGGAGCGCACTCCCGCCCACGAATGGACCGAGGACAGACTCGCCGCGCTGGTCAAGGCGTTGGAGATGACCGACCAGCAGGGCGGCTGGCTGTTCCGGCTCGCGGTCGACCGGGAGATGCCGCCGTCCCCCGTGTCCCCGGCGTCCACGACCGTACCGCTCGGCCCCGCCCGCCCGTCCGGCCCCGCGTTCCCCTACCGCACCCCGGTCGGGCCGCTGTTCCCCTTCGCCCCCGTGGCCACGCCGTCCGACTCGATCGACGACGCCCCCTCCCTGGACGCCGCCACCCGGGCGTACCTCGCGGACTACGCCACGATGATGGACGCGGTGCCGCTGCCGTCGGTGCTCTTCGACCGGCGCTGGGACGTCGCCCATGTGAACCCGGCCTTCCAGGCGCTGTTCCGGGACATCGGCCCGCACCCCACCGCCATGCCGGAACAGAACTTCCTGCGGTTCGTGCTCTTCCACCCCGAGGCTGGCTCGGTGCTCGTCGACCGCGAGACGAGTTGGTGCCTGCCGCTGCTGGCCCAACTCGAATCCGCGCTCGAACGTTGGGCGGACGACGGAGTGCTTCAAGCCATTCGCAAGGACATCGAGGACGACCCGATCATGGACGCCGCCTACCGCTTCGGGCTGCCGCACTGGGTCCGGGCGACCGGCGCGGCGGCCGTCCACCACGACGGCGCGGTCCGCACCGTGCGCCATCCCGATCCGGGCTGGGGCCACGCCGAGTGCCGCATCGTGGACGAGACGCCGGGGACGCTCCAGGACGACGGGTACACCCGCATGACGCTGGTGCTCCGTGAGCCCCAGCGCGCCGGCACCCCCGACGTCCGCCGCGGCAAGTCCCACCTCCGAGCCGTCTCCGGCACCTGAGCCGACGTCACACCCCGAGCCGGCCAGGAACCGGAACTGGGCGTCCCGTACGGCTTGACCCTTGTCATGACCGGGCCGTACCGCGAACATGACCGCATGTCACAGCAGACCCCTGAACCAGCGGGCGGCGCCGACGCTTCGGCGGCCACCAGCCGGCGGACGGCGGTGCTGGCCGCGGGCACGGTCGCCCTGGGCACCGCGCTCGCCGGCGCCCCGGCCCACGCCGCGACCGCCCCCGAAGCGACCGCCGCGCCGGACGCCGCCGCCACCGCGCGGGCGCGCGTGGCCGGGGACCTGCCCGCGACCGCCCAGCGCCCCTCCCGCGAACTGCGCACCCTGCTCGCCGAGATCGACCGCCGTCGCATCGAGGCCACCGTGCGCGCCCTCGCGTCCTTCGGCACCCGACACACCCTCTCCAGCCAGGACGACCCGCACCGCGGCATCGGCGCCGCCCGCGACTGGATCCACGCCCGACTCGTCGAGTGCGCCAGCGCCAGCGGCGGCAGGATGACGGTCGAGCTGCAGAGCTATGTGCAACAGCCCGCGCCCCGCGTCCCCGTGCCGACCCGGATCACCAACGTCGTAGCCACCCTCCGCGGCAGCACCGACCCCGACCGCGTCCACGTCGTCTCCGGCCACTACGACTCGCGCGCCAGTGACGTGATGGACGCCGAGAGCGACGCGCCCGGCGCGGACGACGACGCATCGGGCGTGGCCGTCGTCCTGGAGCTGGCCCGGGTGATGGCCACCCGCCGGCCGGCCGCCACGATCGTCTTCGCGGCCGTCGCGGGGGAGGAGCAGGGGCTGTACGGCGCCGCCCACCTGGCGCAGACGTACCAGAGCGCGGGCGTGGACGTGCAGGCCATGTTCACGGACGACATCGTGGGCAGCCCCACCGCCGACGACGGCACCCGCGACCCGTACGCCGTCCGGCTCTTCGCCGAAGGCGTCCCGACCTCCGAGACGCCCGAACAGGCAGCCACCCGCCGCTCGGTGGGCGGCGAGAACGACTCGCCGTCGCGCCAACTCGCCCGCTTCGTACGGGACGTGGCGGACAACGATGCCACCGGCATGAACGTCCGCGTCGTCTACCGCCGCGACCGCTATCTGCGCGGCGGCGACCACATCCCGTTCCTGGAGCGCGGCTTCGCCGCCTGCCGGTTCACCGAACCCGCCGAGGACTACGCCCACCAGCACCAGGACGTCCGGGTCGAGGGCGGCAAGCAGTACGGCGACCTGCCGGAGTTCTGCGACTTCGGCTACGTCGCCCGGGTCGCCAAGGTGAACGCCGCAGCCCTGTGGACCCTCGCCCAGGCGCCCGCCGCCCCCAAGGGTGCCCGGATCCGCACCGCCGCGCTGACGAACGACACCGAGTTGGTGTGGGACCGCGGCCGAGAGCCCGACCTCGCGGGCTACGAGGTCGTCTGGCGCGAGACGACGGCGCCCGAGTGGACGCACGTCGTCCCCGTCCAAGACGTCACGCGGCACACCGTCGACCTCTCGAAGGACAACGTCTTCTTCGGCGTACGGGCCGTGAACCGCGCGGGGCTGCGCGGCCCCGTGTCGTTCCCCGCGCCCCAGCGGTGAGCCCGCGCCCCACTACTGACGCGCCCCGACCAGACGTTCCCCGCCCGCCGTCCGCCGGCCCATGGCCCGCGGACCCGCTGAAAGACGCGCCGCATGGTTGTGCACCGACGAGGTCCAGGCCCCCGCCTTCCCCGAGCCGGGGCCTGGACCTCTCCCCCTTCCCCCATTCCCCCGTGGACCGTGGTTCCCCGTGGCACCACGGCCGTTCGTGGCTGCTCAGCGCAGCGACGCCACGGCCCACTCCGCGGCGAGCACCAGGGCGACCCCGGCGCCGAGGACCGCGGTGGCCACGCGCGTACGCCCTGCCTTGCTGAGCACCAGCGCGCTGCCCGAAAGGATCAGCGCGACGCCGTAGAAGCCCATCGTCAGCACCGAGTGCGTGCTGCCGAGCCGGAGGGCGAGGGCCGCACCCACCGCGATCATGATCGTCGCGGAGAGTACGATCCGCACCCGGCGGGCCTGACGTGGTGTGAGCCCCTGCCGTTCAGGGGCGGTGTTGGCTTCCGACATGCGCAAAAGCCTATCCGCCCCGGTCCCGGCCGGGGGCCCGGAAGTCGGATGGACGGCCGTGACGGCATCGGCGGCCCCCGTGACGCCGGCGGTCATGACGTCCTAGGCCCGGCCGCTGACGCCGACCCGCCACAGGGGTGCGGTGCCAGTCAGTTGACAGGCCATCAGATAGAGGGGGATGGGCGGTGTGTAGGGGCTGTCGTCGTCGGGCCAGTGGATGAGTCGCGGGCGGTGGGCCGGTACGTACGCTCCTTCGGCGTAGTGGGCGGGCAGCGGCCAGGTCAGCTCCTGGTCGGAGCCGGCGGGGACGATCCACCACCACCAGTCGGCGTCGGCGAAGACGCAGCCGTTGCGCGGCAGCCGCGCCAGCAGGCGGAAGCCGTAGCGGGCGGGCACGCCCACCGCGTCACAGCCGAGCGCGGGCACGATCGTGGCCGGCAGGGCGAGCCGGACCAGGGGAGCGACGTCCCCGGTGCTGGCGGTGAGCCCGGTAGCCAGGGGGGCGCGGGGCGCACCCGGGGGCGGTCCGACCTGTTCCCTGGAGTAGGGGCCCCCGCCGCGCAGGAAGGCCGCGAGGTGCCTCAGCACGGCCGCTCCGCGCGCCGCGGATACGCGACTCCGTACGGCACGTGCAGATGGGCGAGGTCCGCCCAGACGGTGCGACCGGCGCCGTGCTGGGAGGCGTGCGCGCCCCACGCGGCGGACACCGTCTCCACCAGCAGCAGCCCGCGGCCTCTCTCCTCGGCGGCCCGGGAATGGCAAACGTGCGGTCCCGTGGGCGCACAGCCCTGGTCCCGCACGCTGATCCGCAGGTGCTTGACGTCGTTCAACAACTCACAGGAGATGAGATGGCTCCCGCTGTGCACGACCGCGTTCGTCATCAGCTCGGACATCACGAGCATCGCGGTGTCGTGGACGTCGCCGGCTATGCCCCAACAGTCGAGCCGGTCCCGGGTGAGCTTGCGTGCACGTGACACGTACTCGACGCGCGCCGGGAGCTCGAAGCCGTACCGGTGGTGGTCGGCCTCCGAGCACGGATCCAGGAGTGGGGCGTGGCGCGTGTCGTGGTTCACACGACCACTGTCGCCCTGCAATCGACATTTTGGCAAGGCCCACTGTGAATTTTTCAGAGTGGGCATATTCAGCGACACTGGGTGCGTGGCAGACTGCTCGCATCAGCACGTGGGGAGGTCTTCGAAGTGAGTGAACCGCGGTCCGCCCCCACGGTGGGGCAGGTCGTCCTCGGTAAGCGCCTGCAGGACCTGCGGGAACGCGCCGGACTCAAGCGCGAGGAGGCCGCGAAGGTCCTCCGCGTCGCCGCGGGCACCATTCGCCGCATGGAGACCGCCGAGGTCGCGCTGAAGATCCCGTACGTCCAGCTGCTCCTGGACGCGTACGGGATCAGCGAGGAGGAGGCGCGCGGCTTCATCGAGCTGGCGGAGGAGGCGAACAAGCCGGGCTGGTGGCAACGGTTCCACGACGTCCTGCCCGGTTGGTTCAGCATGTACGTCAGCCTGGAGGGCGCCGCGAGCCTGATCAGGGCTTACGAGCCGCACTTCGTGCCCGGTCTGCTGCAGACCGAGGACTACGCACGGGCGATCATGCTCAGCGGAGCCGTCGGTCAGACCGATCCCGAGGACATCGAGCGCCACGTGGCGCTGCGGATGGAGCGGCAGTCCCTGCTGCTGCAACCCGATGCACCCAGACTGTGGGTGATCATGGACGAGACGGTGTTCCGCAGACCCGTCGGCGGGCCCGGCGTGATGCGGGCACAGGTCGACAGGCTGCTCGAAGGCGCCGAGCTGCCCCATGTCACCCTGCAGATCGCGGAGTTCGCGTCCGGACACCACCCCGGCACCTACGGGCCGTTCGTGCTGTTCCGGTTCGCCGTCCCCGAGCTCCCGGACATGGTCTACAGCGAGTACCTCAGCGGCGCCGTCTACCTCGACGCACGTCCGGAGGTGGCCTCGCACCTGGAGGTCCTGGACCGCATGGCGGCTCAGGCCGCGACTGCACAACGCACGAAGGAGATCCTCAACGATCTCCGCAAGGAGCTGTGAATGGATCACATATACAACGGCATGCCGGCCCACGAGCTGGGCGACGTGGGCTGGCACAAGCCGTGGAGCGGCGGGAACGGCGGCAACTGCTTCGAGACGATGAAGCTCGCCGACGGCCGGGTGGCCGTGCGGCAGTCCGCCGACCCCGACGGTCCCGCGCTGATCTACACCCCGGGTGAGATCGCCGCGTTCATCCAGGGAGCCAAGTCGGGCAAGGCTGACTTCCTGCTGACCTGAGACCGTTCGCGGGCTCCCCTCCCTCACGAGCTACGAGTCGCAGGGTTGTGATTTCCATCGACGAATCCACCGGCACCTGTGCCACCACCGGCAGCACCACCGACGGTCCGTTATCGGACGGGCCCGACGGACACTTATCGCGTCCGTCCTTCCCCGACGGGGGAAGAGCGCTCTCGGAGCGCAGCGTGAAGAAACGGCGTGCGGGATAGCAACCCGCACGCCGTTCGTCGTTTCCCCCTCCTGCCGCCGGGCTCGCCGTACACCAAACCGTCGACCTCGGTGCCGCCCGCAATCCGTCGCCCTCGGTGCCGCCCGCGACACCGTTCGTGCGCGCCGTGTCCCCCGTCCCGGTGAAAGGGGCCCCGTACGGCTGCGGCGGACCGGCTCCGACGAGGACGATCGGCGGCCGTGACGGGGCGCCGGTGGAGCGCCTGAGGACGCCGACGAGCGTTCGACGCACTGTGCCGCACCTGTGACGTACGAGGGACGCACGGGTGACGCACGGGTGCGGACGCATCGGACGGGCACCGGACGCCGCCGAGGACCGAGCGGGCACTCGCGGCGGGCGAGGAGTGGACACATGCGATGGCGGTGGGTGCTGACGTGGCTGGTGTGCGCCGTGGTGGCCATCGGCCTGGTCGCCCTGTGGGCCAGGGCGGTCCCCGAGGACGCCGCGAGCGCCAGCTCGGTGGTGGCGGCCGTGGTCGGCCTGTTCGGCGTGATGGCGATGTGGGCGTGGCGGCGCAACCCCCGGCAGGGCGCCGCCTCCACCCCCGGACAGGTCACCGACGCGGCCCGGATCCTGGCCCGGCTGGTGCGCCGGCAGTGGCGGGACGAGGCGGTGCTGCGGCAGCTGTTCGACCCGGCGCCGCTCCCCGTGCTGTGGGAGGACTGCCCCCTGATGCGCGTCACCGACCACCGCCAGCTCATCGGCGACCCGGTCACCTGCCGGGCCGATCGGTCGCGGGAGTTGGCGGCCACCTTCCGGGGGCTGCCCCGCCGACGGCTGGTCGTCCTGGGCCCGGCGGGATCGGGCAAGACCACCTTCGCCGTGCTGCTGACCCTCGCCCTGCTGCGCGACCGGGAAGCGGACGAACCCGTACCGGTACTGCTGTCCCTGGCCTCCTTCGACCCGTCCCACGAGACCGTCGCGACCTGGCTGCGGCGCCGGATCCTCGCCGACTACCCCCAGCTGACGGACGCCGACACCTTCGGCCCCAGCGCGGTCGCCGACCTGCTCGCCGACGGCCTGGTCCTGCCGGTGCTCGACGCCCTCGACGAGTGCCCCGAAGCCGGCCGCACCGCGGTACTCCGGGCCCTCAACGACACCCTCGACCCGCACACCCCCCTGGTGCTCACCTGCCGGACCGACGACTACGCGGCGGCCGTCGCCGACGCGGACGTACTGGTCGGCGCGGCGGTCGTCAGCCCCGCGCCCGTACGCCCCGACGACGCCCTCGCCCTGCTGCGTCTCGCCACCCCGCCCGGCCCGCGGCAAGAGCCCTGGGACGTGCTCGTCGACCACCTGGCCGGGGAGCCCGACGGCGCGGCGGCCCGCGCGCTGGCGAGCCCCCTGACGGTGGCGCTGGCCAGGGCCGCGTACGCGGACGCCCCGGGCGATCCGGCGGAGCTCGCCGACCTCCGGCGCTTCCCGACCGCGGAGGCCATCGAGCACCATCTGTTGGACGCCCTCGTGCCCACCCTCTTCGCCCGCGCCCACCGCACGAGCCCCGCCGGCTGGCACCGCTGGGACCCGCACCGCGCCCAGCGCTACCTCACCTTCCTCGCGCGCGGGCTGGAGGAGCGCGGCACGTACGAGTTGGCCTGGTGGCAGCTGTACCGCTGGGTGCCGGCGCTGGAGCGCCCCTGGCGCCGGGCCGCGGTGTGGGGCGGCGTGACGGCCTTCGCCATGCCGCTGTGGCTGGGGAGCTTCTACGTACTGCTGCTGAGGGCGACCGACGCGCAGTGGGCGCTGACCGAGGCGCTGATGTGGCTGCCGACCACCGTGATCAGCGTGGTGTGCATGCAGTGCGTCGCCTCCTGGATCGCGGAGCGGCCCGACGGCACGATCCCCACGACCACCGCCCTGGTGCTCATCGCCGCGGGCGGCGCCGTGGCGGCGAGCTCCCCGTTCTTCTTCGTGGAACTCAGCCGGGGCAGCGGCCCTTGGGACGTGCTGGGCACCGCCGCGACCTTCGCCGGCCTGTACGGGTTCCCCGCCCTGATGGCCCTGCTCAGCGCGGGGCTGCCGCAGCCGCCGACGCAGCCGCAGCGCGGGGCCCTGGCCCTGCGGCACTGGCGCCAGCGCCTGCCCGGGGCGACGGTGACGGTCCTCGGCGTCACCCTGCTCGGCGGCGCCGCCCTCGCCGCACTCGCCGGCGGGTACTTCTTCGCGTCGGACTCCGTCACGGCGTGGGTGCACGGGATGGCGTTCGGCGCGGGCATGGGCGCCGCGCAGGCCGCCCTCGGCTGGGTCAGGAGCACCACTTCCCCGCGCGAGTTCACCACCCCGAAGACCTCGCTCAAGGCCGACCGGCTGATCGGGCTCGTCAACGGCGTCACCGGAGTGGTCCTCACCGGCGTCCCCATCGTGGCCATGAACTCCGGCACGGGCGTGGAGCCCTACCTGATCTGGCAGATGCTGATCGGGGTCGCGGCGCTCGGGCTCACCGGGGGAGCGCTGACGCTGTCCGCGTACGCCTGGCCCTACTACTGCGCGGCGCGAACCGTCCTCGCGGTGCGCGGCCGGCTGCCGTGGCGGTTGCAGACCTTCCTCGCCGACGCACACCGGCTGGGCGTGCTGCGCCAGGTCGGGCCGGTGTACCAGTTCCGGCACGCGCGGTTGCAGCACCGGCTGGCCGGAGCGCGGGTGCCGGCAGCGCGTACGGCGCCGGGGCGGTCGGACGCGCCGGTGCGCGGGCGGGCGTCGTGAACGGGGCCTTCGTGGGGCTCGTGGTGTGTCGGTGGCGGTCGGTTCGGGGATGGGGGCAGTGGTTCAGGTGAGCTGCCAGCCCGTGGGCGTCCAGGAGCCGCGGCGCCCGGTCTCGCGGCCCGTGGCCAGCCGGACGTAACCTTCGGCGACCTCGCGCGCGGGCGTGCCCTGGGCGACGTCCACCGCCAACTCCGCGCGCACTTCGGGGCCGAGCGCGACCAGCGTCTCGCGCACCCAGCCGGGGCTGACCGCGTTGAGCCGCACTCCGCGGGGCAGTTCCACTGCCGCGTGCCGTACGAAGGCGTCCAGTCCCGTGTTGGTGAGCGCGCCGAAGGCCGCGCCGGTCGTCGCGGCGGGGATGGCACCGGAGGTCAGGGTGATCGATCCGCCGTCGCGCACGGAGCCCACCGCCCGGCGCACGAGGCGCACTTGGCCCAGCAGTTTGCCGTGGAGGCCGGTGAAGAATTCGTCATCCGTCGAGCCCAGCAGCGGGACCAGCGCGCCGCTACCGGCGGTGACGAGCACGGCGTCCACCGGGCCGATCGCCGCGAACAGAGCGTCGACGGAGTCCGGTTGCTCCAGGTCGACCCGGAGTTCGCCGCGGCGCGAGGCACCCAGCACCTCGTGGCCGACGCCCTCCAGGGCGCTGACGACCGCGCCGCCGATGATCCCGGTCGAACCGATGACTACTGCCTTCATGACGACTCCCGACGGTGTGCGCTCCGCACCCAGCGCTGAGCTGGGGACTTGTTGTGGATCAGGCTGTCCCGGAAGCGGTCGGGGCGTCCAATATCCGTGTCCATAACCCGGGGACATGGACGGCGGTGCCCGCCGGCCGCGGTGCTGGTCGGTCGCGGTGCCCGCCGGCCGCGGTGCTGGTCGGAGAGGCGCGGCGGCCGGGGCGAGGAAAGTTATCCACAGGCTCGCGGGCGCCGTCGCGGGAGTGCGTACGGTGGTGATCAACGTCGTTGTCGATCGTTGAGGTGGGGCGGTACAGATGGTGGAGACCGAGGTGCACGAGGGCGGTTTCGTACGGGACGGGGTGTGGCACTCAGTTCCGCGTAAGGAGGCGCCGAGCGCCCCGGCGCAGGCGCTGATCGTGGTCGACGTGCAGACGGCGTTCCTGTCGGGCCCGGAGGCCGTTCCCGACGCCGAACGGGTCGTCGATCGGCTCGGCCTGCTCCTGGAACGGGCGCGGCAGGCGGGTGCGGTCGTCGTCCATCTGCGCAATGACGGCGAGGCGGGCGCGGTGGACGAGCGGGGGAAGCCCGGCTGGGAGCTGTATCTGCCGGTGCGGGAGTCGGAGCGGGAGGTCGTGGTCCGCAAGGAGAGCGACGACGGCTTCGAGGGCACCGAGTTGGGCGCGCTGCTGGACCGGCACGGGGTTCGTGCGGTGGTCATCGCGGGCGTGCTCTCCGAGATGTGCGTGAGCGCGACGGCGTTCGGAGCAATGGAGCACGGACTGCACGTCATAGTGCCGCACGACGCGCACGCGACGTACGGCCTGGACGACATCCCGCCGTCCGTCGTGTCGCGGGTCGCCGAGCACGCACTCGGTTCGGACCCGGAGTTCGTGGCGACGGCGGAGGCAGTGACGTTCGAAGCCGCCGTGCCGCCGGCGCCCGGCGCCTGAGCACACCGTCCGGCCGGCCGCTCCCCGGGATGCGGGATCCTGGGGTCTCGGGGTCTCGGGATCCCGCCGCGCCCTTCTGATCTCGGCGGCTGAGTACATGGTGCGGCGCGTGAGTAAGGGGCCGGAGCACGGGGGACAGGGATTCCCGCGCTCGGGGGAGCGGGCTCCGGGCGTGCCCTTCCGAGCCTGGCTCACGGCTCGGACCTCCCCGCCCCCTTGCCGAGCACTGCGGTGCTTTGTAACTTGAGCAAGCGCTTTCAGGAAGCGCTTTCTGCGCTGCGCCGCCACGCCCGTGCCCCACCCCCCAATCAACGAGGTGAACGGGATGCCCAGACCACGAAGGACCCGGCTCGCGTTATGCGTCGGGGCCCTGCTCGCGGCGCTGTTCGCGCCGCCCGCCTTCGCCCAGCAAGAAGAGACCCCCATCGCGGACCCGCTGCCCGATCCCACGCCGGCGCGGTACGGGCTGGTGCTCAAGGAGTTCGCGACGCTGCCGAAGTCCGAGTCGGTGCCGCCGCCGACGGACGCCCGGCTCAAGCGGTGGAACCGAATCAACTACCTCGGCGAAGTCCCGGACCGCTCCCGACGGTTGTACGTCCCCGACCTCAACGGAAAGCTGCTGATGGTGGACCGGGCGGGGGCCTCCAGCGAGTACCTGGACGTGGGGACCGCCGTCGGGCCCGACTTCTGGTCCCA
This sequence comes from Streptomyces sp. NPDC047315, assembly GCF_040643215.1. NCBI lineage: Bacteria > Bacillati > Actinomycetota > Actinomycetes > Kitasatosporales > Streptomycetaceae > Streptomyces > Streptomyces sp. NPDC047315. The sequence goes on from NZ_JBEYTZ010000005.1 coordinate 136,291, forward strand.
CCGGGGTCTCGGCAGCGGGCTGGGCTTCGTCACCTTCCATCCCGACTTCGCGCGCAACGGCGTCTTCTACACCGCCCACACCGAGGGGCGAGCCGCGCTCACCAGCAAGGTGCCCGACCTGCCGTACCCCGCAGGCGGCCAGCTCCACAGCGTGATCACCGAGTGGACCGCGAGCGACCCGTCCGCCGCGACCTTCAGCGGCACCCGGCGCGAGGTGCTGCGGCTCGGCTTCCACAACACGTACCACAACATCCAAGAGATCGCTTTCAACCCCAACGCCCGCGCCGGCGACCGGGAGTACGGACTGCTGTACGTCGCGGTCGGCGACGGCGCTGCCGGCGCCGGCGGCACGGTCCCGCAGGACCTCGCCGTGCCCCAGGGCAAGATCCTGCGGATCGACCCGAAGGGCAAGGACGGCCCCGGCGGCAAGTACGGCATCCCGCGCGGCAACCCGTACGTGGGGCAGCCGGGCAAGCTCGGCGAGATCTACGCGTCCGGGCTGCGCAATCCGCATCGCATCAGCTGGGACACCGGCGGCCGGCACCAGATGTTCGCCGGGAACATCGGCGAGCACCGGGTGGACTCGGTGTACGAGGTGCGCCCGGGCGACAACTTCGGCTGGAGCAACCGCGAGGGGCCGTTCGCGTACCGCAAGGCGGAGAACCCCACCTGCGGAGTCTTCCCGCTGCCCGCCGACGACGCGAAGAACGGCTACACCTACCCCGTCGCCGCCTTCGACCACACCCCGCGCCCCGACAGGCCCTGCGGCGACAGCGGAAACGCCCTGATCGGCGGGTTCGTCTACCGCGGCTGCCAGATACCGGGGTTGGAGGGCAAGTACGTCTACGCCGAGGGGGTCGGCGGCCGGATCTTCGCATCCGACGTGCGCGCCATGCGCCGCGGCGGCCCGCTGGCCACCACCTACCAACTGCCGCTGTTCGACGCCGCCACCGGGGCCGCGACCACGATGAAGCAACTCGCCGGGCACGACCGGGTGGATCTGCGCTTCGGCACCGACCGCGCCGGCGAGCTCTACGTCCTCGCCAAGGCCAACGGGAAGATGTGGAAGGTGGCCGGTGTCCGGGCCGTACGCTGAGCCGGCCCGCGGCGGGGCGGCCGGCGCGATCGTCACCGCCGTCGCACTCGCACTCGCCGCGGCCCTGCTGCCGGCCACGACCGCAGCCGCGGGCGGAGACCGGGGCGCCGGAGGTCCCGTCGCGCCCGGAGGGTACGGGGGTCGGCACGTGGTCGCCGCGTACGACTTCTCCCACCCGGTGCCGGGCGACGCGGGCCGCGAGCACGACCGGGGCCGCTCCGGCGTCGCGATCGACCTCGTCAACGGCGGTGCACGGATGCGGGTGTGGGACGCCGAGCGCGGCGCCGTGCTCCAGACCCGGCAGAACTCCCCGACGACCCAAGGCAACGACGACTGGAAGGCGGGTGCGTACGCGCCGGACGGCGTGCCGGGCCTGCGGGCCTTCAACGGCGCCCGAGAGGCCACCGTCATGGGCTGGTTCAAGACCACCGGTCAGGTCCCGAGTCCGAACTCCAACTCGGCGGATCCGAGCGACCGCTTCGGCGCCGTGGGGCTCGCCGGGATCCTCTCCGGCACCTCCCAGGGGCACGACGTGCGGGCCCTGCTGGAGCTGATCACGGTCGACGGAGTGCTGAAGGTCGTCGCCCTCGGCCGCCGCGTGGACGGCGCCCGCTCGCAGACCTTCGCCGCCGACGCCGACTGGCGCACCGTCCTGCCGCCCGGCCGCTGGGTGCACCTCGCCGCCACCTTCGACTACGACGACGGGACCATGGCCCTGTACCGCAACGGCCGGGCGCTGCCCGGCTCGTACGTGGTGGCCGGCGACCCGTGGGCGGTCGAGGGGCCGCCCGAGCCCGACGCGGCATCGCCCACGGACCCCCGCGGCATCAAGATCGGCGGCAGCTACCCGCAGAACACGCGGGAGGGCAACCCCTGCGACTGCCGCATGGACGACCTGACGTTCCTGGACCGCGCGCTCTCCGAGCGCGAGGTCAGGGCCCGATACCTGCTGACCCGCTGAAGGGGGTCCCATGCGCCCGCGGTTACGACCGCTGATCGCCCTGCTCGGCCTCGCCATGACCTGGACGCCGTTCCTCGCGCCCGCCGGCACCGCCACCGCGGCACCGGCGCCCGCGCCGCGCCCGGCGTCCGCACCGGCGGCGCTGCCCGACGGACTCGCGCTGACCCCTCCCATGGGGTTCAACAACTGGAACTCCACCGGCTGCGCCATCGACGAGAAGATGATCAGGGACATCGCCAACCTGTTCGTCTCCACCGGGCTCAAGGACGCCGGCTACGAGTACGTCAACGTCGACGACTGCTGGGCCGCCAAGGAGCGGGACCCGCTGACGGGCCGGCTCACCCACCACCCCACCCGCTTCCCGAGCGGCATCAAGGCCCTCGCCGACTACGTCCACTCCAAGGGGCTGAAGTTCGGCATCTACACCAGTGCCGGCACCGAGACCTGCGCACGCACCATGCCCGGCTCGCTCGACCACGAGGAGGTCGACGCCCGGACCTTCGCCGAGTGGGGCGTGGACTACCTGAAGTACGACAACTGCCACAACCAGGGCCGACCGGCCCTGGAGCGCTACACCAAGATGCGCGACGCACTGCGCGCCACCGGCCGCCCGATCGTCTACAGCATCTGCGAGTGGGGCCAGAACAAGCCCTGGGAGTGGGGCGCCGGCGTCGGCCACCTGTGGCGCACCACCGGTGACATCACCGACAGCTGGCAGTCGGTGGTCAACCTCTTCAAGCAGAACGCGCCGCTCGCCAAGCACGCCGGCCCGGGCCGCTGGAACGACCCCGACATGCTGGAGGTCGGCAACGGCGGCATGACGGACACCGAGTACCGCTCGCACTTCAGCCTCTGGTCCGTGATGGCCGCACCGCTCCTGATCGGCACCGACCTGCGCAAGGCCACCCCGCAGACGTTGGAGATCCTGTCCAACCGCGAGGTCATCGCCGTCGACCAGGACCGCCTCGGCGTCCAGGCGAAGGTGCTGCGCAGCGCCGACGGCCACTGGGTGCTCGCCAAACCGCTCGAAAACGGCGACGTTGCCGTGGCGCTGTTCAACGAGACCGAACAGACCGCCACCATCGCCACCAGCGCCGAGGAGCTCGGCCTGGAGCGCCGCAGCGGCTATCTCGTACGGGACCTGTGGAAGCACCGCAGCACCCACACCGCGGGCGTCGTCAGCGCCACCCTGCCGGCGCACGCCACCGCGCTGTTCCGCGTCTCAGCCGACGGGAAGTGGTGGCAGGCGCCGCCGGACGCGGCACTCGGGCTGCGGCTGCCGCCCGTCGCCGAAGGCATCCCCGGCAACATCACCCCCGCGGGCGAGGAGATCACGGCCACGGTCAGCGCCACCAACAACGGACGCACCCCGCTGATCACGCCCAAGCTCGGCCTGACCGCCCCCGACGGCTGGCGGGTGCGTCAGCTCGGCAGGCCCACCACCCCCGTGCTGCCCACCGGCCGTGCGCTGACGGTGAAGTGGCGCATCACCCCGCCGCCCGGCACCCCGCCGAGTTCGGCCCCGCTCTCCGCCCGGCTCGACTTCCGCGCGGTGGGCCACGGCCGGGTCACGGCGACCGCGAACGAGACGGTGAACGTGCCCGCCACCGTGCCGGCCGGGGTGACGGACCTGTCCCGGGCCGACTGGGCGTGGGCGAGCAACGGCTACGGCCCGGTCGAACGCGACTCCTCCAACGGCGGGGCGCGCGGCGGCGACGGCCGGAAGATCACCATCAACGGCGTCACCTACGACAAGGGCCTCGGCACCCACGCCCCGGTGCAACTCGTCTACTACCTCGCCGGGAAGTGCACCCAACTGGCCACGGACGTGGGCGTCGACGACGAACGCGACCCGCGCGAGCCGGAACAGGGCACCGTCACCGCGGAGATCTGGGCCGACGGCACCAAACGCGCCGACAGCGGCCTGCGCACCTGGCAGGACCCCGCGGTCTCCCTGAAGGCCGACCTCACGGGCGCGCGCTATCTCCGCCTCGTCGGCACCATAGGCCCCGACACCAACCGCTACGACCGCATCGACTGGGCCGCGCCCGTCCTCACCTGCCGGGGGTGACCCACGGGAGGGGGACCGCCTGACGCCGACCGGACCCGTTCGGGTGTCCGGGTCCGGTCGGTCCGGTGGTACGCGACCGAAGCGCTCGGCGCCGGTCGCGTACCACCCGTGCCTGTGCCTGTGCCTGTGGCCGTGCCCGGACGGTACGGGCGCCGATCGGTGGCGTGGACGCGCCTGCTCCCCTCCGCCCTGCCTTCTGCTACGTTCCTGGAGCGAGAAACCGGTTTCCCGTGGGCGGTGCACGGCGTGCGCCGGCTGGACTTCGGCGGGCCGTGAGCCAGTGGAGGAGAGCGTCCGGATGGTTGCCCCGAAGCGCCCCAAGAGGGTCACGATCGCCGACGTGGCGCGGCAGGCCGGGGCCTCCGTGGCGACGGTCTCCCGGGTGCTGAACGGTGTGGACACCGTGGCGCCCGCGCTCGCCGAGCGGGTGCGGGCCGCCATCGTCGAGTTGGGCTACCGCCCCAGCGCCGCGGCCCAGGGGCTCGCCCGGGGGCGCTCGGGCACCATCGGCGTGCTCGTGCCCGACCTGGCCAACCCGTACTTCCACGACATCATCAAGTCGGTCTCCGTGGTCGCCCGGGAGGCCGGCAGCCGGGTGCTGGTGATGGACTCCAACGAGGACCCGGCCGTGGAGCGGGAGTTGACCGAGGACCTGCTGCGGTACGCGGACGGGTTGCTGCTGTGCTCCCCCCGGATGCCCCGCGCGGACCTGGCGGCCATGGCCGGCCGCGGCACCCCGCTGCTGGTCACGAACCGTCAGGTGCCCGGCCTCGCCCTGCACTCCATTGCGGTCGACTTCTTCCGCGGGATCATGGCGCTCTGCGGTCACCTGGCGCGGCTCGGCCACCGCAAGGTGCTCTACCTGGAGGGCCCCGAGCACGCCTGGGCCAACGGCGAGCGGCTGCGCGCGCTCTCCGGCGCCGAGGCGTTCGGCCTGGAGGTGGTCACCGCCCCCTGCGGCTCCACGACGGACGAGGGGTACGCGGTCGCCCCCGCCGCCCTCGACAGCGGCGCGAGCGCCGTGATCGCGTACAACGACTTCGTCGCCCTCGGCGTCCTCGCCCGCTTCTCCGAGCTGGGCGTCAAGGTCCCCGACGACATCTCGCTCACCGGTTTCGACGAAATCGACATGGCCCGGTTCTCCTCGCCGCCCCTGACGACGGTAGCGGTTCCGCGCGATCGACTGGGGCAGATCGCCGGCGAGGCGCTGGGCCGGATCATGGCCGGGGACGAGGACATCGAGCCCGAAACCGTCCCCGTTGAGCTGCGAGTACGCGGTTCCACCGGCGCACTCTCTTGACACGGCCCCGGCCGGGGTGGACTTTGTTCGGGCACAAGGCCGAGTAAGCGCTATCTCAGTAGAGGAGTGCCAGTCGCCATGGCCCGATTACTGTACCGCCGTTCAGCGGCCCGGGTGTGTGCGGGCCTGCTGCTCGTCGTGGCAGCCGCAGGGTGCGGTGCTCCCGAGTCCGACGACTCCGACTCGGGCGACGAGCACCGGAAGATCCCGGCGAAGCCGGCGAAGCCCGTGACGCTCGACATCCTGGACGTCGCCGGAAACCTCCAGCTCACCCAGGGCATGATCGACGCGTTCGTCAAGGAGCACCCCGACGTCATCGGCAAGGTCACCTACTCCAAGGCGCCCGCCCCCGACCTCGCCGGGAAGATCAAGGCACAACAGCAGGCCGGTCGCGTCCAGATCGACCTGGTGCTCACCGGCACGGACGGGCTCGCCGCCGGCCTCTCCCAGGACCTGTGGTCCTCGATGACGGAGCACCAGGACGCCATCGGCACCCCGGACTACCAGGAGCCCGCGGCCGAGATGCATAAGCTCGCCCAGGGCAAGGGCACCGCGGTCGTCTACTACCCCTCGGGCCCGCTGTACGAGTACGACCCGGACAAGGTCGAGAACCCCCCGAAGACCCCGCAGGAACTGCTCGCCTGGGCGAGGGCCAACCCCAAGCGGTTCCAGTACGCCGACCCTGCCAACTCCGGCCCCGGGCGCACCTTCCTGATGGGCCTGCCCTACCTCCTCGGCGACGCGGACCCCACCGACCCCGTCAAGGGCTGGGACAAGACCTGGGCGTACCTCAAGGAGCTGGACAAGTACGTGGGCACGTACGGCTCGGGCACCACCGAGACCATGAAGAACCTGGCATCCGGCTCCCACGACATGGTCATGTCCACCACCGGCTGGTACATCAACCCGCGGGCCCTCGGCACCGTGCCCCAAAAGATGAAGGCCGGCCGCTTCGACGGCATGACCTGGGTCACCGACGCGCAGTACGCGGTGGTGCCCAAGGGCGTGGACGCCGACACGATGTCGGCGGCGCTCCAGCTCATCAAGTGGATGCTCACCCCGGAGCAACAGGCCAAGGCGTATGACGACGGCTACTTCTACCCCGGCCCCGCGATCAAGAACGTGCCGCTGAGCATGGCGCCGAAGAAGTCGCAGGAGACCATCGCGAAGTTCGGCGTCCCCGAGTTCGACCGGTGGATCGACGAGTTCTCCAAGAAGCCGTCCCTGCCCGCGCAGGCCCAGGTCAAGGCGTTCGACCTGTGGAACCGCCAGGTCGCGGGTCGCTGAGCCATGGCCCGGTTCGACACCCTCGGACTCGACGGGGTCTCCCGCAGCTTCGGCCGCCACGCCGCCCTCAAGGACCTCCACCTCGACATCCGCGGCGGCGAGTTCATCGCCCTCCTCGGCCCCTCGGGCTGCGGCAAGTCCACCGCCCTGAACTGTCTGGCGGGCCTGCTGCCGCTGACCGCGGGCGCGATCCGGCTGGACGGCGAACGCATCGACCACGTCGCTCCCGAACGCCGCGGCTTCGGCATGGTCTTCCAGAACTACGCGCTCTTCCCGCACCTCACGGTCGCCGGCAACGTCGCCTTCGGCCTGAAGATGGCCAGGACCCCCAAGGCCGAGATCGCCCGCCGCACCGCCGAGGCGCTGGAGTTGGTCCAGCTCACCGCCCACGCCCGCAAACGGCCCGGACAGCTCTCCGGCGGCCAGCAGCAGCGGGTCGCCATCGCCCGGGCGATCGTCCTGGAGCCCCGTCTCGTCCTCATGGACGAACCCCTGTCCAACCTCGACGCCGCCCTGCGGCTGGAGATGCGCACCGAGATCCGCCGGCTGCACCAGAGCCTCGGCCTGACGACCGTGTACGTCACCCACGACCAGGAGGAGGCGCTCTCGCTCGCCGACCGGCTCGTGGTGCTGCGCGACGGGCTGGTGCAGCAGACCGGCCCGCCCGAGGAGGTGTACGGGCGCCCCGCCAACCGCTACGTCGCCTCCTTCATGGGCTACCGCACCATGCTCGACGTCACCGTGACCGCCGTCGACGGCGACCGGGTCGCCCTGCGCGTCGCCGGCGCCGACTTGACCGGCGTCAACCGCGGTGACCTCGCGACCGGCGCCCCCGGCATCGCAGCCCTGCGCCCGGAGGACCTCGGCGTGGCCGCGGACACCGTGCCCGGCCGGTTCGACGCGGACATCGAGGTGGTCGAGTACCACGGTCGGGAACACGCGGTGCAGGCTCGGCTCTGTGACGGCCAGCGGGTCCACTTCCGCACCGGCCACCGCCTCGCCGCCGGTGAGCGGGTGGAGTTGGCCGCGCCCCCCGACCGGCTGCTGGTCTTCGCCCCGGACGGAGCGGCCGGCACCGCCGCGCCACCGGTCGACCCCCGACTGCGCGAGGCGGCCACCCCATGACCCGACCCGCGCCGACCGCCCGTCCCGCGCTGCTTCACCGGCTCGCCGAACGCGGGGTCGACCGCACCCTCCTGCTGCTGGTGCCCGGCGCGGTCTTCCTGGTGCTGCTGTTCTGCTACCCCTTCCTGTACGGCCTCCAGCTCTCCTTCCAGCCCCAGGGCGGCGGCGGGGCGCTGGCGAACTACCGGGAGTTCTTCTCCGACCCGTACCTCAGGGAGACGATCTGGCTCACCCTGAAGCTGGCCGTGCCGGTCGCCCTGGTGAACTGCCTGGCCGCGGTCCCCGTCGCGTTCCGCACCCGCGGCACCTTCCGCGGGCGGCGGCTGATCACCACCCTGCTCGTCATGCCGATCACCCTGGGCACGGTCCTCACCGCCCAGGGCCTCCTCGGCTACCTGGGGCCCAACGGCTGGCTGAACAAGACGCTCACCGGGATCGGGCTCATCGACCAGCCGCTGGAGCTGGTGCACAATTACTGGGGCGTGTTCGCCTCCCTGGTGATCACCGGCTTCCCCTTCTCGTACCTGCTGACGCTCTCGTACCTGACGGGCATCGACCCCAGCCTGGAGCAGGCGGCGGCCACGCTGGGGGCGAACGTGCGCCAGCGCTTTCGGCACGTGCTGCTGCCGCTGCTGGCTCCCGGGCTCGCGATCACCTTCTGCCTGTCGTTCGTGCTGGCCTTCGCGGTCTTCCCGTCCGCGCAACTCGTCGGTGACCCGCGGGGGGAGACCCATGTGATCTCGATCGAGGCGTACCAGGCGGCCTTCCAGAAGTTCGACTACTCCCTCGGCTCGGCCATCGCGATGGTGATGGCGGCCGTGATGACGGCGGTGGTGATCGTGGTGCTGGCGTGGCGTTCGCTGCTGTACCGGGGCGCGACGGGGGGCAAGGGCTGATGGCCACCGTGCGCACCCGCCGCCTGCGGGGGCGGAGAGACCAGCGGGCGCCAAAGGACCGGCGGGGGCGGGACGAACAGCGGGGGTCGGGCGACCGGCGCGGACGGCGCCCGCGCCGGTTCGGCCGCCCCGCCACCTGGGTGACCGCGCTCGTCTTCGGCTTCTTCTTCGTCAACCTCGCAGGCGTCGTCGGCGTACCGCTCGTGGACTCCTTCGGCACCCGCTGGTTCACCAGCTGGCTGCCGGACGGCTGGACCACCAAGTGGTACGGCTCGGCGTGGCGGGAGTTCTCGCTGGGGCAGGTCTTCTGGACCACGGCGCTGGTCTCCGTACTCGTCGTCGCGATCTCCGTACTGGTCGGGGTGCCGGCGGCGTACGCACTGGCCCGGCGCGACTTCCCCGGCAAGCGGCTGGTGCTGCTGCTGTTCCTGCTGCCGATCCTCGTGCCGCCGATCACCTACGGCATCCCGCTGGCGACCGTGCTGTACAAGTTCCACCTCGCGGGCACCCTCAGCGGCGTCGTGCTGGCGAACCTGGTGCCGTCGGTGCCGTTCGTGGTGCTGACGATGACGCCGTTCATCGAACAGATAGACCCCAGGATCGAGGCCGCCGCCCGGATGTGCGGCGCGCGCACCGCCTCCGTGCTGCTGCGGGTGCTCGCCCCGCTGCTGGTGCCGGGGATCCTGGCCGCGTCCGTACTGGTCCTGGTCCGCACCGTCGGGATGTTCGAACTGACCTTCCTGACCGCGGGTCCGGACAGCCAGACCCTGATCGTGGCGCTCTACTACGCGGTGTTCTCCGCCGGGATCCGCACCCAGCAGTCCATCGACGCCATGGCCGTGATGTACACCCTGTCGATGCTGGTGCTGCTGGTGATCGCGCTGCGCTTCGTCAATCCCACCCAGTTGGTGACCCGAGTGAAGGAGGAGCGCACCCCCTGACACGCGGGGTCCGTACGGCCGCCTCGAACGGGGCGGCGCACGGCAGCCGGCCATCCGCCCCCGCCCGTACGCAGTCCTTCGTGAGCACCCTCGTGAGAGGTGACGCCATGCAACCGCACCCGTCGCGCCGTACGGCCCTGTGGGCCTCCGGCGCGCTGGCGGCGGGGTCCTTGCTGCCCGCCGCCCCCACCGCCGCCGCGCTGCCCGCGGACGGCCCCGCCGCCCCGTCCGCAGCCGGGGAGGGCTCCGGCTGGGGCCAGTTGCCCCGCATCCTGGCCCGGATCAGACCCCCCGCCTTCCGTCGCCGCACCTTCGACATCACCCGCTACGGCGCGGTCGGCGACGGCACCACCAAGAACACCGCCGCCATCCGGGCCGCGGTCGACGCCTGCCACCGCTCCGGCGGCGGCCACGTCGTCGTGCCCGCCGGCAGGTTCGTCACCGGCGCGATCCATCTGCGCAGCGGGGTGGACCTGCACGTGAGCGAGGGCGGCATCCTCGCCTTCAGCCCCGACCCGGCCGACTACCTGCCGGTGGTGTCCACCCGCTGGGAGGGCACCGAGTGCTTCAACTACTCGCCCTTCGTCTACGCCCACGGACAGCGCGGCGTCGGCGTCACCGGGCGGGGCATCCTGGACGGACAGGCGCGCCTCGGCCCGTGGGAGAGCTGGTACCGCACGAGCGGGCTCCAGGGCCCCGACCAGCGGCTGCTGCGCTCCATGGGGTCGCAGGGCGTCCCGGTGGCCGAGCGGGTCTTCGGCGCCGGCCACCACCTGCGCCCGGCCATGGTCCAGTTCAACCGCTGCCGCGACGTGGTCGTCAGCGGACTGACCGTGGTGGACCCGCCGATGTGGACCATCCACCCCGTGCTGTCGTCGAACGTGACGATCCGCGACGTGACGGTGGAGAGCATCCTCTACAACACCGACGGCTGCGACCCCGAGGCGTGCCGTGACGTCCTGGTCAAGGACTGCCGCTTCAACACCAACGACGACTGCGTGGCGGTCAAGTCCGGCCGCGACGAGGACGGCCACCGGGTCGGCGTGCCCAGCGAGAACGTCGTCGTCCAGGACTGCGACTTCTCCGGGCGCTGGGGCGGGATCACGGTCGGCAGCGAGATGTCCGGCGGCGTGCGGAACGTCTTCGCCGAGCGCTGTCGGATCAACCCGCTGGACTTCCCCGGCCACTACCCCGTGAAGTACCCGGTGTACGTCAAGGCGAGCAAGAAGCGCGGGAGCTCCATCGACGGGGTGTACGTACGGGAGTTCACCGGGCGCGCCGTGGAGCGCGACGTGGTGTTCGTGAACATGAACTACAACGGCGGCGAGGGCGGTGCGCACCCCGTCTCGGTGCGCAACGTGCACCTGTCGCGGACCCGGATCGACGGGGCGCGCGCGGTGCTGAACCTGGTGGGCCTGGAGGGCGACCGGCTGCGCGGGGTGCACCTGTCGCACTGCGACTTCACCGGCGTGCGCGGGCCGGACTCCATCGCCTTCACCGACGACCTGACCTTCCACCGGGTGACCGTGAACGGGGTTGAGGTGGCGTGAGGATTGGCATGATCATGCAAAGTGACGCGGCTCGGCTGGCGCGCCGGTGGCTCACCGTGCTCGTGGTCGTCGCGCTCGCCTTCGCCGGAGCGCTCCAGCCGGGCCCCGCCGAGGCGCGGACCGCGCCCGAGCGCGCACGCGCAGGCGCGGACGGCGGCGCCGGCTCGCCCGTGCGCGGCTGGACGATCCTGTCCGACAGCGACAAGGGCGCCGACGAGGTGCTGGCCGCCGCCCCCTCGTACGACGTCAACCACCTCCAGATCAGCCACCACATCGTGCACGACCTGCGCGAGGTGCGCGAGGAGAAGAAGCGCATCCAGGCCAACCGGATCACCGCAGCCGCCCACCGCGCCGGCATCGACGAGGTCGCGATCTGGGACCACGCGCTGTACCGACTGGACTACTACCCCGCCGAGTTCCGCACCGGCCCCGGCGGCACGATCGACCTCGACAACCCCGCCTTCTGGGAGTGGTTCAAGAACGACTACCGACAGATGCTCGACCTCGTCCCCGACGTGGACTCCGTCGTCCTCACCTTCATCGAGACCGGTGCCCGGGTGGAGCGCCAGCACTCCACCCGGCTGCTGACCGAGGAGGCCAAACTCGCCTACCTCGTCGACCAGGTCGCCGACGTCGTCAACGAGGAGCGCGGCCTCGGCCTCTACCTGCGCACCTTCGGCTACTTCCCGCAGGAGATGGAGCGCACCATCAAGGCCATCGACCTGGTCACCAACCCGGCCGCCCGGGTCATGATCAAGGCGCAGCCGCACGACTTCTTCCTCACCCACCCCGTCGACACCACCGTCACCCGCATCAAGCGGCCCGTGCTCGTCGAGTACGACGCCACCGGCGAGTACCACGGCCAGGGGAAGATCGCGAACGCCTTCGCCGAGGACCACGTCAACCGGATGCGGTACTACCAGAAGCAGCCGAACGTCATCGGCTACGTCGCCCGCACCGACCGCTACAAGGAGTCCCGGATCGTCGGCACCCCCACCGAGGTCAACCTGTACGCCCTCGCCCGCGCCGACCGCGACCGCCGGGCCCGGCCCGAGCGCATGTACCGGGAGTTCGCGGAGCTGACGTACGGAAGGAAGTCCGCCCGCCACGTGGCCGCGGCCCTCGCCAAGTCGTACGACATCACCACCTCGGTCATGTACACCCTGGGCACCAACAACGCCAACCACTCGCGCCTGGACTACGACCCGTACTGCTCCAGTTGGGACCGCAGCGTGTCCGGGAAGTGGGTCGACCCGCCGACCGTGCGCGTGGGCCACGGGGTCAACAAGCGCTACCACTACTGGACCGGCGTGATCGAACACCTGGCGCCTTCCTACTGCAAGTACTCCGCCACGATGAAGCGGGAGAACCCGCACGTCATCGCGAACGGCTGGCTCACCGATACCAACGCCATGGACGGCACGTACCTCAAGGACGTGCTCACCGAGAAGCGGTACGGGGCCGAGCTCGCCGCCTCCGCGCTGCGCGACGTCCAGCGCGCCAAGGACACCCTCGCCCCGGACCACTACCGCCAGCTCAACGCCTACTTCGAGCGCACCCTGCTCACCGCCCGGCTCCACCTGGCGATCAGCACCGCCTACTTCGGCTACCGGATCTACGTGCAGGGCCCCGAACACCGCGCCGAGGGCATGAAGCGGCTGATCTGGCACGGCCTGGACGAGTCCCGGAAGGTCGCCGCCGCCATGCGCGCCCACCCCGACCAGGCGACCACCGGCGAGTGGGACTGGATCCGGGACGCCACCCAGGCCGACACCTACTTCACCCGCATCTCCCAGGGCTGGGACCGCTACGACAACATCGCCGTCCCCCGCCCCACGACATGAGAGGTGACCACCCCGTGAACCCCACCGACCCCCCGACGGGCCCGCCGCCCGACACCGACCCCCCGACGGGCCCGCCTCCGGGAACCGGCCGCCGCTCCTTCCTCGCCTACGCGGGCACGGCCGCCGCCGCGGCCCTGCTGCCGCCCGCCATCGGCGCCGCCACCGTGGCCGCCGCCGAACGCACCGTCGCCCGGCTCGCCCGCGACCCCTGGGAACAGGTCCCCGAGATCCTCTCCCGCATCCGCCCGCCCACCTTCCCCGAACGGCAGTTCACCATCACCGCGTACGGCGCCGTCGGCAACGGCACCACGAAGAACACCCGCGCCTTCCGAGCCGCCATCGACGCCTGCCACCGGGCCGGCGGCGGCCGGGTCGTCGTCCCCCGCGGTCGCTTCCTCACCGGCGCGATCCGGCTGCGCAGCAAGGTCGAACTGCACGTGGTGGAGGGCGGCACCGTCCTCTTCTCGACCGACCCGAAGGACTACCTCCCCGTGGTGCTCACCCGCTGGGAGGGCACCGAGTGCTACAACTACTCGTCCTTCGTCTACGCCCACGGCGAGTGCGACCTCGCCATCACCGGCAAGGGCACCCTCGACGGACAGGGCATGAAGGGCCCCTGGAAGAGCTGGCGCGACCCCGGCGGGAACGCCCTGATAGACCAGGCCGAGCTGCGCCGCATGGGCACCGAAGGCGTGCCCGTCGCCGAACGGGTCTTCGGCGCCGGCCACCACCTGCGGCCCAACATGATCCAGTTCTACGACTGCCGCAACATCCTGATGCAGGACGTGACGATCCTCGAACCGCCGATGTGGACCATCCACCCGGTGCTCTGCCGCAACGTCACCCTCAAGGACGTGGACGTCATCGGGCGCATCAACAACAGCGACGGCGTCGACCCCGAGTGCACGTCGGACATGCTGATCACCGGGTGCCGCTTCCACACCGAGGACGACTCGATCGCGGTGAAGTCCGGCCGGGACGAGGACGGCCACCGGGTCGGCGTGCCCAGCGAGAACATCGTCGTCCGCGACTGCGTCTTCTCCGGCCGCTGGGGCGGCGTCGCGGTGGGCAGCGAGATGTCCGGCGGCGTGCGGAACGTCTTCGCCGAGGACTGCTCGATCAACCCCACCGACTTCCCCGGCCGCTACAACCCGCGCCACCCCGTCTTCATCAAGACCAACAAGAAGCGCGGCGGCTTCATCGACGGGGTGTACGTGCGCCGCTTCACCGGGCGCGCCATCGACCGCGACTGCATCTACCTGACCACCCGCTACGCGGGCCAGCAGGGCGAGCGGCCCGCCGTCATCCGCAACGTCACCGTGCAGGACATGGTCCACGACGGCGCCCGCCGGGCGATCAACCTGGAGGGCCTGGACTCCGACCCGTTCGTCGGCGTGCACATCGAGAACTGCCGGTTCACCAACATGGCGAACCCCAACGTCATCGGCTTCTCCCGGGACCTGACCATCCGCAAGGTGTTCGTGAACGGTTCGGAGGTGGTGTACCCGTGAGGCGCCGCACGATCGGCGTGGTGTGGGCTTCAGTGCTCGCGCTGCTGGGCGGGCTGCTGCTGGCGGCGCCGTCGACCGCCCGCCCGGCCGGCGAGCCGGGCACCGCGGCCACTGCGCCCGCCGCCGCCCCCGCGTACCCCGCCCGCCAGACCATGCTCCGCAACTCCACCGCCGGACTGTTCCTGCACTGGGGCATGTTCACCCGCCCCATGCACACCGACTGCCGGGCCTGGGAGGACGCCGTCACCGGCGGCGGCTGGAGCGCGGACTACTGGGTCGAGGAGGCGCGGAAGATCCGGGCGAGCTACATCGTCCTCGCCACCTTCCACTCCCGACTGGGCTACGCCCGCCCCTGGCCCTCCAAGATCCCCGGCACCTGCGCCACCGAGCGCGACTTCCTCGGCGAGTTGACCGAGGCCGCCAACGCCAAGGGCCTCGAAGTCATCCTCTACATGACCGACGACCCCAAGTGGCACAGCGAACAGGGCTTCAACACCCTCGACTCCGCCGCCTACTCCGCCCACAAGGGACGCCCGGTCGACCTCACCACCCGGGCCGGCTTCGGCGAGTACTCCTACGACCTCTTCTTCGAGGTGATGGACGGCTATCCGGACCTCGCCGGCTTCTGGATCGACAACGACAACGAGTACTGGGAGCAGAACCGGCTCTACGAGCAGATCCGCGAGAAGCGCCCGGACATGACGCTCAGCAACAACAACGAGGACACCCCGATCATGGACATGGTGTCCCACGAGCAGAAGACCGGGATGACCCCGCCCTACGACCAGCCGTCGGCGATCTGGACGCCGATGCCCCGGCTCACCGAGTCCTGCTTCAAGGTCCCCGACACCGGCGCCTGGTGGTACGACGGCCAGGACCGGCCCGTGTCCACCGGGCTGAACGTGGGCCGCTACGTGGCCAACGCCGGCACGTCGGTGAAGTCCCTGATGAACCTCACCGCCATGGTCAACGGGAGGTTCCCGCCCCAGCAGCAGCGGTTCACCGACTTCATGAAGGACTACCTCCCGCCGATCTGGAAGTCCCTCTCCGGCGTGGAGGGCGGCGGGTACGCGTACGGCGGACTCCAGCCCGGGGCCTGGAACGACGGCGCTTACGGATACGTCACCGTCGGCAAGAAGGACCGCAGCCGCCAGTACGTCCACGTCACCACCCGCCCCACCACCGGCGACCGGGTGCGGATCCGGGACAACGGCCACCGGGTGGAGCGCGTCACCGACCTGCGGACGGGGCGGCGGATGGCGTTCGACCAGCGCGACGGCAGCCTCACCATCAAGGGCGTCACCGCCTGGGACCCGTACGACACCGTCTTCACCGTCGAAACCGACGAGGAACGCGAGGGGCTGTACCCGGCGCGGTCCGTACGGGCCACCGCCACGTCAGCGAAGGACGGCTTCCCCGCCGGCCACCTCACCGACGGCGACTTCGACACCTACTGGGACTCGGCCGTCCAGGTCCCGGTCTCCGTCACGCTCGACCTCGGCCGCGTCAAGCCGACCCGGTTCCTCGCCGTCAACCAGCGCGAGTGGTCGCCGACGTACAACCGCGAGACCTTCGGCCGGGTCGAGGACTCGGCGCGCATCAAGGACTACGAGGTCCGGTTGAGCCGGGACGGGAAGACGTGGGGCGAGCCGGTGAAGTCGGCCGTGCTGGAGAGCGCCCGCGGCACCCGCTTCATCGACCTCGGGAACCGCTCCGCCCGCTTCGTGCGGCTGGAGGTCGCCAGTACCTGGGCGAAGGAGACCGTGCCCCGCTTCCACCGACAGCTCCAGATCGACGAGATCAGGGTGGGTTACGGGCATCCCCGCAGCCGTTCCTGACCTGTGAGTCGACGGCCGGCCCGCGTCCGGCGGCCCTGTGGTACACCGGACGCGGGCAGCCAAGTCAGTTGGATTTCACGGGGGTTCGGTGCGCGGGCGACGACAGATCAGCTACCGGGACGCGGTCGCGATCCTGACGGGGGACAGCGCGGCGCTCGCCGCGGCGGACCGGGCGCTCGGCGGCGTCCTGTCCGTGGCGACGGGCGGCGTCAGCGACGCCGTGCTGAACATGCTCGACGCCCAGGGGCGGGTCCTGAGACTGGGCCGCGACCTGACCGCGAACCTGCGCGGGTCCCTCAGCGACGTCGACCGCGGCACCCGCACGGACCGGATCCACGCGGCCCACTCCGTCCTGGTGATCACGGCCTGGTTCGAGGCGCTGGGGGAAACGGAGCTGCCGTTCCGACTGGAGGAGATGGAGCTGACGGGGCGCGACCAGGTGGCGATCGCGAGCGGGGCGGTGCCGGGCGCCGACCTGTTCGAAGCACTGGTCGACCTTCGGGTGGACCCGCCCGCGCCGCACCGGTCGTTCGAGGACCACGTGGGCACCGTCCGCGTCACCTACCGAAGCTTCCAGGAGCACTTCATCCGCTTCGTCAGCGGACTCGCCGTCTTCGACCGGCTCGATGCGAGCAACCGCATGAACGAACTGACCCGCGTCGGCCGTCAGGTCACCCACCGCGCCTGCGACCGCTACCAGCAGCTGTACGGCGAACTCGCCGTCGAAGTAGCCGAATTCGGCTTCTGGTCCGGGCAGGTCGACCACCAGGCCACCCGCACCCTCGTCCGCCGCTCGCTCACCGGCGTCGAATCCGCCCTCGCCGGGCTCAGCGCCGTCCAGCCGCACCGGAACGCCGCCGCGGCGCTCACCACCGGCTACCGCGCCGCGCTCGCCAAGCCGATCCTCTCCGAGGGACACGCCCCGGCCGGGGCGTGCCTGCCCACGCTGGAGGAGGGGTACGTCGATCCCGACTTCCGGCTGCGGGCCGTGGGCGGCACGTCGCGCGGACCCGCCGACGAGGAGTTCTGGTCCGAGGCCGAGCCGCGGTCCGACCTCATCGAGTGCCTGTCCGGCCTGCTCACCGCGCCCGCCACCACCCGCGCCCCGCTGATGGTCCTGGGCCAGCCCGGAGCCGGCAAGTCGGTCCTGACCAGGATCCTCGCGGCCCGGCTGCCGTCCGCCGGCTATCTGCCGGTGCGCATCCTGCTCCGCGAGGTCCCCTCCGACCTCGACGTACAGGACCAGATCGAATGGGCCGTGCGCGCCGCGACCGGCGAACGCGTCTCCTGGCCCGAACTGGTGCGCGCGGCCGGAGACTCCGTGCCCGTCCTCCTCTTCGACGGCTACGACGAACTCCTCCAGGCCACCGGCATCAGCCAGTCCGACTTCCTCCTGCGGGTCGCCCGCTTCCAGGAGCGCGAGGCCGACCAGGGCCGCCCGGTGTACGCGATCGTCACCAGCCGCACCGCCGTCGCCGACCGCCCGCGCTACCCGGAGGGGGCCGTCGCGCTGCGCCTGGACCCCTTCAGCGCCGAGCAGGTCACCCGCTGGCTGGAGCTGTGGAACCGGCTGAACAGCGCGTACCTCGCCGGCCGTGGACTGGTCCCGCTACCGGCCGCCATCGCCCTGCGCCACGGGGAACTCGCCTCCCAGCCCCTGCTGCTGCTGATGCTCGCGCTCTACGACGGCACCGCCAACGCCCTCCAGCAGGAGACGGTCGGCGAAACCCCCTTCGACGCGTCGCACCTCTACGAGGAGCTGTTGACCTCCTTCGCGTCCAGGGAAGTCGCCAAGTCGGGCGACGAGCTGACCGGCCACCGGCTCGCCGAGTGCGCCGAACAGGAGCTCCAGCGGCTGTCCCTGATCTCCTTCGGCATGCTCAACCGCCGCCGCCAGTGGATCACCTCACAGGAGGCGGAGGACGACCTCACCGCACTGCTCGGCCGCGCGGAGCCGGTCGGCGACGGCCGCCGGGCGCCGCTGGGCCAAGGGGACATCGCGCTGGGCCGGTTCTTCTTCGTCCAGCGCTCCCAGGCGCTGCGGGACGCCCAGCGGCTCGCGACGTACGAGTTCCTGCACGCCACCTTCGGCGAATATCTGATCGCCCGGCTGTCCGTACAGCTGTTGGAAGGGCTGCTCGCCCAGCGTCCGGCGCTCGCGGTGGGCCGTGCGCGGATCAACGACGACCTGCCGTACGTCCTGCTCTCGTACGCCACGCTCGCCTCCCGGCAGATACTCCGCTTCGCGACCGCCCGCATCGAACTCCTGCCCGGGCAGGAGCGGGAACGCCTCGTCGAGCTGCTCCTGACCGTGCTGACCGACCATCGCAACCGCACCGAACACGCCTACGCCGACTACCGGCCCGAGGTCCGCGCCACCTCCTCCCGCCACGGCCTGTACTCGGCGAACGTCGTCCTGCTCGCCGTCCTCGTCTCCCCGGAGCCGCTGCGGGCCAGCCGGCTCTTCCCCGGCGCCGACAAGCCCGCCGCGCTCTGGCACCGGCGCGCGATGCTGTGGCGCTCGGCGTTCCGCGAGTCGGAGTGGACGGAGTTCGCGATGGCGGTGGACCTGCGGCAGTGCTGGACGGGCGATCAGCAGGACCTGAGCGTCACGGCGGCGGCGCGGACGAGAGGCGAGCCGGAGCCGGTGGACGCCCACTGGCTGTACGGGCGACGGCTCAGCGACGAGGACGGGGTGGTGAGCTGGACGCGCTCGCGGCCGGAAGAGGTCCACCACAAGATGTTGGTGTCGGGCGGCACCAGCGATCTCCTCGCACTGCACGCGCTGGACCCCTTCTTCGCCGTGCTGCCGGGCGCCGTCACGGCCGTGACGAGTTCGTCCGCGGGCCCGTCCACCTCCGCGGCCCGCGTGCTGACGGCCCTCTGGCTGACGAGCGGCCTGGGCGCGGCACCCGACGAACTCGCCGGCAGGTACTACGACTGCGCTGCGGTCATGACGTGGGGCGCCGGCATCGACGAGGACACCAGGTACGAGATGCGCCGGTTGGTGCTGCGGCAACTCGTCCTCGACGCCCGTCGGTTGCCGATGGACGTGGTCCTGTACGTCATCTCGGCCGGCTCGGACGTTCAGGACGGCGAAGAACACCTGGACCACATCGCCACCGTGCTGCTCGGCTTGCTAGGCGAGTCCCCGCAGGAAGATCTGGTGGACGAGGCCCTGATGTACCTACAGATGCTGGGGCACGCATCCCCCCAACGCCTCCTTGCGCTGTGCGCCCTGCCCCACAGCCCCGCCGTTCGCCGACTCCTGCACGATGTGGTCGCAGACATGCTCGACGGCGGCATCGACGACGGGCTCCCCGGCGTCTCGCCGGAGGCCCTGGCCCGGGCCCGCGCCTTCGTCGCCGACCACCGCTCCGGACGGCCGCCCCGGGGCGCCGCTTCCTGACCCCTGCGGGAGAATGGACCCATGTCCCCACGCCCCACCCGCCCCCGCCGCTCCCTCGATCCCGGCGCACTCACCGCCGCCACGCCCTGCCCCTGCGGGCTGCCTGCGGCGTACGGCGAGTGCTGCGGGCGGTTCCACTCGGGGGAGGCCGCGGCGCCCACCGCGGAGCTGCTGATGCGCTCCCGCTACAGCGCGTTCGTCGCCCTTGACGCGGCGTACCTGCTGCGCACCTGGCACCCCGACACCCGACCGGCGCAGCTCGACCTGGACCCCGGCATGGCGTGGGAGGGGCTTGAGGTCACCGAGGTGACGAACGGCGGGCCGTTCCACTCCGCCGGCACGGTCACCTTCCGGGCCCGCTACCGCCACCGCGGCAAGCGCGGCGAACTGCGCGAGCGCAGCACCTTCGAGCGGTTCGCCGGCGCCTGGGTCTACGTGGACGGGACGTTCATCGAGTAGTCGACGTTCATCGAGTAACCCACCGCAAAAGTCACTCCGGAAGGACCATCAGCCGGGGGTTGTGCGCTGCCAGCACCTTGTTCGCCCGGGCGAGTACGGACAACGTCCGCTCCCGCTCCGCGCGGTCCGCCGCATCGAGCGGGCCGCGCAGGCAGTGCAGCAGCCGGGCCGCCCGGTCCGCCTCGATCTCGGCGCACAGGACGTGCTCCGGCATGCAGGAACCGATCAGCACGGCGACACGGTCGGGGATGGGTACGGGAACGAGCGGTGACGCGGTCACGGTGTCCGTCCTTCTCTGTGCGGTGGCCCTTCCCGGCCGCCCCATTGCTTTCTTCTTACGCGCGAGTAAGTTGCCCTTCGACGCGTCACCCCGTGGCGCCGTGTCCCGGCAACTCCCCGCCCGCACCGTGCGAACAGGAGCCGACCATGGGCGTACGCAAGGACCTGAAGAGGGCGAAACAGCGCGGTGACCTCGTCGACCGTGCCCCGGTGGAGATCGTCCGGAGCGACGGCGTCGTTCGGGAGGTGTGCACCGCACGGCTGGCCCGGACCTCTGCCACCGGCAGCACTGGCGACATACCTTACGACAATGTGCAGCACGCACCCGAATCGATCATCCTACGGCGCAGGGGCGCCGACGGCCGCTGGCGGCCCGTCACGGCCGCCGAGTTCGCCCGCGAGGTCAACGCGGTCGCAAAAGGGCTGATGGCGGCGGGTGTGTCGGCCGGCGGCCGGGTCGCGATCATGTCCCGCACCCGCTACGAGTGGACCGTGATCGACTTCGCGATCTGGGCGGCCGGGGGACAGTCCGTACCCGTGTACGCCACCTCGTCCGCGGAACAGGTCGCCTGGATCCTCGACGACGCGGCCGTGACCCACGTGGTCGTCGAGGACGACGAACTCGCCGCCGTCGTCGACGCAGCCGCCCGCGACCTGCCGCAGCCGCCCGAGGTGTGGCGCGTCGAAGGCGGTGCGCTGGCGGAGTTGACCGCGCTCGGCGCCCACCTCAGCGACGCGGAGGTCACCGAGCGGCGGGTCGCGGTGACCGCCGACTCCATCGCCACCATCTGTTACACCTCCGGCACCGCGGGCCGCCCCAAAGGCTGCGTCCTGACCCACGGGAACCTGCGCGCCGAGGCCGAGAACACGGTCGAACTCCTGCACCCCGTCTTCCGGGAGGTCACCCGGCAGACCGCGTCGACGCTGCTCTTCCTGCCGCTCGCCCACGTCCTCGGGCGCACCATCCAGATCGCGTGCCTGCTGGCCCGGATCGAGATCGGCCACTGCCCCAGCATCAAACCGGAGGACCTGCGCCCGCAACTGCGCGAGTTCCGGCCCACGTTCGTCGTCGGGGTGCCGTACCTCTTCGAGAAGATCCACGACACGGGGCGGGCGACAGCCGAACGGATGGGGCGGGGCGCCTCCTTCGCCCGCGCGGACGCGATCGCCGTGCGGTACGGCGAGGCACACCTCGCCCGGCACCTCGGCACCGGCAAGGGTCCCGGGCTCGCGCTCACCGTCGCCCACGCCCTGTACGACCTGCTGGTGTACCGCCGCATCCGCAGCCAACTCGGCGGCCGGCTGCGGTACGCCATCAGCGGCGGATCGCCGCTGGACCGCCGGCTGATGCTGTTCTTCTACGCGGCCGGGGTGGTGGTGTACGAGGGGTACGGACTCACCGAGACCACCGCGGCAGCCACCATCTCGCCACCGCTCGCCCCGCGGCCCGGCACGGTCGGGCTGCCCGTGCCCGGCACCGCCGTCCGGATCGCGGCCGACGGCGAGGTGCTGATCAGGGGCGACATCGTGTTCGACGCGTACTGGAACGCGCCGGACGCAAGCCGCCGGTGCCGGACCGACGGCTGGTTCGCCACCGGCGACCTCGGGGGCCTGGACGACGACGGCTATCTGACGATCACCGGGCGGAAGAAGGACGTCATCGTCACCTCGGGCGGCAAGAACGTGTCGCCCGCCGTGCTGGAGGACCGGTTGCGCAGCCGACCCCCCGTCGGTCAGTGCGTCGTGGTCGGCGACCGCCGCCCCTACGTCGCCGCCCTGGTCACCCTGGAGGCGGAAGCGATCGAGCACTGGCTCGCGGTGCGCCGACGCCCGAAGGACACCCCGCAGGACGTGCTCTGCGACGACCCCGAGTTGATCGCGGACGTGCAACGGGCCGTGGACTACGCCAACGAGGCGGTCTCGCGCGCCGAGTCGGTCCGCCGCTTCCGCATCGTGCCCGGCGCCTTCACGGAGGAGAACGGGCAACTCACCCCGTCCTTGAAGGTCAAGCGCGCGGAGGTGGCGAAGGCGTACGCGGACGAGATCGAGGCCCTGTACGCCCGCCGGTGACCCAGTGGGGGAGCCGGCTGCCCGAAGGGGCACTCCGCAGGCCCTCGAACCGGCCCCGTCGCCCCTGTCCCGCGCGGCCCCGATGGCTTATCAAGACGAGGTCCCACCGTCGTCATTGAGGTTCCTTAGGGGTATGCCGTGCACTCTGCCGGACACGAGCGGGCTCAGCACGACGGGCGACCGCCGGTGGGCACCAGGCCCGGCGCGCCCCGCGTCAGTGTGAACGCGAGTTGGCTCAGCCATCTGCAACGCGTGGCGGCCGGCCCGACGCGGGACGGGGAGGGGCCCGTCCCGGCCGTGGTCCAGCGCGCCGGGGAACCCGCCGCAGAGCAGGCGGCCGGCGGCGGGCAGGACGCAAAGGAAGGGCAGGGCACCGAGGGTGTGAAGGGCGCAGAGGTCATGGACCGGCTGAGCCGTTCGATCGAAGGGGGCACCGCCCTGAAGAAGGCGAAGCGGAACCCCTTCGCCCCGGGCACCTGGTGGCCCGAGGACTGGATGGTCAAAGGGCCGGCGCGGCTGCGCAAGACGCTGGACCGACGGGTGATGCAAGGCCGGGTCTTCAACGAGCAGGACCTGAAGGACATCGAACAGCTCTCCCGGGATAACCCGAAGTGGCTCGCGGACGTGGGCATCGGCACCTATGCCGAGGCCCGGAAGTACGCCGACGAGGGCAAGTTCGGCGACTGGTTGAAGCTCCCCGCCGGAAAGCGCGTGCTCACCGCGACCCTCGCGCTCAATGCCCACGGCCCGTCCAACCGCCCACCGGGCGAGGAGACCCCGATCTCCCCCGACTACACCCTCGGCCGGTTCATGCGCACCAGAAAAGGGCCCGGAGAAGACCAGGATCGGACGGACCAGGATCGGACGGACCTGGAGGAGGAGCGGAACCGGCAGATCCGGGACACCGCCGTCGACACCCTGCACCCGGCCGGGATCGCGCCCGAACACAAGTACGCCGGCGGCGTCCCGAAGGCCGACGCCGGGCCGGCGGAGGGCAAAGGCAAGGCCAAGGGCAAGGAGAAGGAGGGGGTCCCGGACTACGTGGCGAAGGACAAGCGGGCCCGCGAGATGCTCACCAGGGTCCTGCTCCTGCTGCAGAACGGGCTCAAGCTCTACGACGAGAAGGCCAGGGCACACGTGGTCGACTACGAGGTCGACGTGGTGCGCGCCCTCGCGCACGGCGGGCGGGTCAACGTCCGCATCCCCGCTCTCCAGAGCAAGGAGGAACCGGCCTACGCGCTCCCGAAGTTCCTTGGCATCACCAAGACCGCGCACGCGGGCGACCTTGAGACGGACGTCGACAAGCGGGACTACGCCACGCACCGCACCTCCATCGGGGACAACAAGGAGGACGGGGAGCCCGGCAAGTTCAAGGAGAAAGGCGGCTTCTTCCGGGCGGCCGTCACCAACAAACTCACGGCCGGCGCGGCCCGCCCCGAGCTGTGGGGGCAGGACATCTCCGGCGGCGGCCTCGGCTCCAAGGACTGGAACGGGGACGTCGTACTGCCGAACGGGTCGTACGGCCACATGCTGCTGGTCTTCCACCGGCCCACCACCAAGAGGGACGGCTCGCTCCAGATCGGCATCGAGACCGTCGCCCCCGGCGCCCACAGCCCCGTCGGGTACGTCCACGACTTCCGCTCCTCCGAGGCCACCGCCAACCCGGAATCCGTCCTGCACGGCCACAAGGGCGACAAGGTCGGCGCCGGAAAGCAGAGCGACAACGGACGCCTGGTGGACCTGCGGGAAATGGGCGCGTCCCACGCCAGCGGGGACTGGAGCACTTTCCTGAACGAGATCGAGAAGGACTGGAAGGCGGCGCTGGACAAGACCGAGGACGGCTCGCAGGAGCGGCGGGACCTGTACGAATCCCTGGTCGGGCCGCGGGCCCGGCAGCAGTGACGCGGAGGCACGGGCTTGCCCGGTGAGTCGCCGTGCGAGCCGACGGGCGCGCCCGGGGAGCCGGCGGACGACGACGCACCACGGTGCGTTCGCCCCGATGCGTCGCACCGGATCCGACTCGCCGTGCCGGACCCGGCCGTCGTGGTGCGGCTGGCGTACCTCCAGGGCGCCGCGGGGAACGCGGCCGTCGTCCGGCACCTGAATTGACGAGTCGGTCCGTGAACGCCGTCAGGGGCCCTCGGCGGCGCCGCGGGGCCTGAGGTCACGGGCGCGGAGCACCACCTCGATGGCGAAGCGGCGCTCGGCGTCCCCGAGTCGATCGCCGATGATCGACTCCAGATTGCGCATCCGGTAGCGCACCGTCTGCGGATGCACGGCGAGCAGTTCGCCCATCTGCGCCGCCGTGCCGCGGGTGTCCAGCCAGGTCCGCAGGGTGTCCACGAGACGGTCGCGGCGCGAGGGGGTGAGCGCGGCGAGGGGCGCGAGCTCGCGCGCGGCGAGGTGGTCCAGCAGCCCGGGGTCCGACAGCAGCCAGAGCTGCACGAGGTGGTCCTCCGCGAGGACCAGCGGGGCGTCGGGGACGATGCCGGCGTCGACCAGCTCCAGGGTGCGCCGGGCCCAGCGGATCGAATGGTGCGCCTCGGCGGCCGGCACGGTCAGCCCCACCGCGGCCCGATTGCCGAACAGGGCCGCGTCCAGCATCCGTCTTCGGGCCCCGTCCGGTTCGACGGGTCCGGGGATCAACAGGTGCGGCTGGGGATCGCTGAGGTCGGCGAGGACATCGTTGTCCATGCCGTCCGTGTTGTCTATGTCTATGCGCTCCAGCACCGCCGGGGAGCGCAGGGCGACCAGCGTGACCTGTTCCGGCAGGAGCCACGCCGTCTGCTCCGACAACTCGGCGATCGCGGTCCGGGGGACCGGCGGGCCCGCCAGCAGCAGGTGCAGCAGCCGGCGGCGGAGGATCTCGTGCTGCTCCCCGGAGCGGGACAGCGCCTCCAGGTAGCCCTCGCGGGAGAGCGACTCCAACTCGTCCACGTAGGCGAAGAGCGCGTCCGCGAAGGAGAGCATCATCGTGGGGGAGAAGTTGTAGCTGCGGCCCACCTTCTTCGCCCGGCGCAGGGCGACGCGCGCACCGAGCCGGTACGCCCCCTGGAGCGAATCCAGCGTGCGGCCCTCGTACGCCTCGTAACGGCCGAAGCGCCGGCACATCTCGTCCCGCAGCGTGGAGGGCGCGGTGGGTTCGGCGACCTGGTCGACGAAGACCGAGATCGACTGCTCGACGCCCACCCGGATGCCCTGGCCGTACGGACCGTTCAGCAGCCGCGCGTACTCCGGATACGCCCGGGTGACCTCGATTCCGATCTCTTTGATCAGACTGGGGAGTTCGGGCCGGATGATCGCGGCGAACTCCTGCGGAAGCGGCCCCAGCGCTTCCCCGCTGTCCGACAGGTTCACCGTACCCGGCATCCAGCCTCCCTTCAGCACGCTGCAAGATAGACCAACGGTGACGCGGTGAACACCACTTGGGAACCGGGGTGCCACAAGGGCAAGAAAACGCTCTCTGTCGGAAGGATCCGCTCGTCGCGAATTGTGGCGGATTGACAAAAGCTCGGCCTTTTCGCCAGCCCTGACGGGTCGTCACAAGGGATGGTTCTGGCCACTCGTTACTCGTGGGTTCGTTGGCCCGGCCGTCCGGAAGGTGGCATTCCGGAGGGTGGGTGCGCGCGCCCGAGCACCCAGGGGCGCCCCGGGTGGGGGGTTGCATCCGCCCGCGGCTGGCCGGTGTCGAGGAGCCGATCACTGTCGGGGCGTGACAGGTGGCGTACGGGGCGAACTGTGGGCGTTCCGCGGCCGGCGGGAATTTTGCGCACCAAATGACAAGGTCGATCCGTTAAATGCTTACCGGGTGACGAGGAAAAATTCCGGTGCGGAGAATCTTGAACGGCGGGATTGTGCGCGATGTTTCCCGCAAGTAACGTCTCGCAGCGTCACAGATCGGACGTGGCCGAATCCCGTCAATCGCTCGTGATCGGGATTCCGCGTCGTGCTCCGTGCTCCGCACCGGCCTCGCGCATCCCCCACGGGAGTGGAGCACGACCGCCGAGCAAGACGTCTTGCTGACGAACCGAAAGGATCCTCACGTGAGAAACCCGCTCAGAAAGGCCGCGGTGGTCGTCACAGGGGCAGCCGCCGCCGTCGCCCTCGCCGCCGGCCCGGCGCTGGCCCAGCCCACGAACTGGACGGTGGGCCCGTCCTCCCCGCTGACCTTCTCGGCCGTCTCCACGAACACGGTCCTGGACCTCAACGGGATCCCGCTGACCTGCCCCGTCGCCAATGCGGGCGGCACGCTGGCCAGCGCCACCGGCAACCCCGCCAAGATCGGCGACATCTCGCCGGTCACCTTCGGCAACGCGGCCAATCCGTGTACCAGCCCGCTGGGGCCGGTGGAGCCGGTGACCGACACCAACCCGCCGTGGAAGCTGATGGCGCAGAACCACAGCGGCGGTGTCACCACCGGGTACATCACCGGAGTCCAGGCCCGGCTGGGCGTGCTCACCTGCGAGTTCGACGTCGTCGGCGAGGTCAGCGTCACCTATTCCAACGCGACGGGCGTCCTCACCGTCTCCAACAGCGGTCGGCTGCTGACCGTGGCCAACGCCAGCCCCGGCTGCGCGGGCATCGCCCAGAACGGTGACCACCCCACCTTCAACGGCGACTTCAGCGTCACCGGCGCCGGCGGGGTCCGGCCGACCGTGGTCGGCACCCCCTAACGCGCCGTCCGCCGGGTGAGGGGCCCGGGGGTGTTCGAGGATCGCGCGGTGGGCCCGGACCCGGTCCGGAGCCGGGGCGCCGCGCGGTCCGCCCGCCGTCGTCGTGCAGGCAGCAGCGTGGAGGGAGCCGTGAGTTCGTGAGGACGTCGCACCACCGGGCCGGGCCGCGAGCCCAGTCGACCCGTTCCCGCACCCGCCTCCGTTCCCGCACCGCGGTGCGCGCCGCCGTCGCCGCGGCCGTGCTGGTGACCCTGCTGATGCCCGGTGCCCGCGCCGTCGACGAGGAGCGGAGCATCGCCGTCGACCTCGCCTACACCTGCGCCTTCCCCGGTGGGAAGCGGGGCGTGGACGTGACCGTCACCGCGACCCTGCCCGCCGGCGGAGCGCCCGGCCGGCCGCTCGCCGTCGAGGACGTCACCACCGAGGTCACCCTCTCCCCGGAGGCCGGCGCCGAACTCGTGGCGCTCTCCGCAACCGAGGTCACCGCCACCACCCGGCTCACCGTCGCCCTCACCCAGAAGCAGCACCGGGCCACCGTGGTGTGGGAGGGCGCCACCGCGGGCCCCGTGCCCGTCCCCGCGCCGGGGTCCGAAGGCGCGGACCGGGTACGGCTGACGGCACCCGGCCCCGTGCCCCAGGTGACCCCCGGCGACACCGGGACCCTCGCCTTCACCGCCGGCACCCTCGCCGTGGACCTCGCCCCGCGCACCGCGGACGGCGCTCCCACCGAGCCTTCGTCGCTCGCCCTCGACTGCACGTCCGACCTCGGCCGGGCCGGGCGGCTGGCCGACGTCGACGTACGGGCCGACACGACGACCGCGCCCCCCGCACCGTCCGCCTCCGCGCCCGTCCCCACACCCGCCACCCCCGGCCGGCCGCAGGACGACGACACCGGCGCAGGCACGGACCCCGGCCCCGGCCGTGACCTCAGGGCCGAGCCGCCCGCAGCACCGGGCACGCCCGCCGACACGGCACCCCCCTGCGTCGGCGACCGCACCAACCCGCTCGCCCTCGTCGCGTACGTCACCGGCTACGCCAACGCCACCAAGCAGAAGTCCGCGGCGCTGAGCCGGCTGTCGTGCAACAGGATCGTCGACGAGTGGAAGAAGATCGTCCCCAAGCCCGACGGGCTCCACCTCATCCAGCACGCCACCGGCGAACTGGACTGGGAGGGCAAGCGGATGATGAAGCCCTCGCCGGCGACCTTCCTGACGTACGGCTTCATGCCCACCACCGCGACGATGGAACTGATCCAGACGAAGACCATGACCATCGACTCGGACATCCTGCTGGCCAAGTCGACCGGCGTGACGTACATCCGGGTCCCGCTGGTGCTGCGGCTGACGGACGTGAAGGTCAACGGGGTCCCGCTGGACGTCGGAGCGAACTGCCGAACCGTGGGGTCGCTGTACTCCAAGGACCCCGACCCCGCCCAGGACACCAAGGACCACGTGGTCCTCACCGGCATCCTCAAGGGGCGCGGCGACGGCTACCAGCTCATCACCGGCGGCGTGGTGACCTCGACGGTGACCATACCGCCCTTCAGCGGCTGCGGGGTGGGCGAGGACCTCGACGCCGTCTTCACCTCCGCCGTGTCGGGCCCCGGCAACTACGTCAAACAGGTCCAGGGCGCACCCTGCGCCTCCGGCGTGGGCCGCCCCGACCCCCGTTACTGCACGCCCCGGTTGGAGCCGAAGGACGTGCCCAAGCCGCAGCGCTGACGCACCGCCACCCGGCCCTCCCCGCACCACCGGCCACCCCGCCGCTCCCCACCACCGGAAAGGACCGAGGGAGAGATGAGACGTGTCCCCGAACCACCGCGACGCTCCGGCCTGAGGCGCACCACCGGCGTCGGCGCGCTCGCCGCGCTGCTGCTGGCGATCCCGCTCGGCGCGGCGCCCGCCGCCGCGTCACAAGCGCCGGCAGCCACGCCGCCCCAGGCAGTCACGTCGGCCCCGGCCGGCACACCGGCCCCGGTCGACGAGGGCGCTGAAGTAGCGTCCGCCGCCGCCGTCCGGCTGAACGGCCACTGGGGTCCGTTCACCCGCTGCCCCGTGGACGCCCCGGCCATGCTCGCCGCCGACGGCCAGGCGACCGTCGCCACCTGCGTGTCGTCCAAGTCGCCGGGTGGCTCGATCAAGCTGGGCAAGGTCACCGCCACCACCGGTGCCAACGACCTCCAGTTCGGCGTCGTCCAGGACACCAAGGCCGGCACCTTCACCGTCGTCCCGCCCGCCGGCGGCGCGGTCGTCGGCGCCCCGACGGAGATCCCCGGCGGGCTGCTCGGCCTGATGTGCCCCGGTGACATCCCGGTCGTCACCGACATCTGCAAGCTGCTCACGGACAACGTCCTCAACCGGGTCACGGCCACCGTGGAGTCCGCCGGCGCGCCGACCGAGTTCAACCTCGCCGCCGGGCTCACCAGCGGGAAGCAGATCGTCAAACTGCCCGTACGGATCCGGCTCCAGAACCCCTTCCTCGGCTCGCAGTGCTTCATCGGATCCGCGGCCGACCCGATCGTGCTGCGCCCGCAGAACACCACCGCCCCCACCCTCGCCGTCCAGCGCTTCGACGGCGAAGGCACCCCGAACACCGCCGGTTCGATGCTGCGGTTCGCCCTCACCGGCAACAGCCAGGGCGACTCCGCCTTCGCCGTGCCCAAGGCCAACGGCTGCGGACTGCTCGGCGTCCTCAACGGCGCCATCGACCTCAAGACCGGACTGCCGTCGCCGGCCGGGAACAACCACCTGACCCTGGGCGGCGCGGCCACCCACAGCGCCGGACTCACCGCACCCGGCCTCGTCCGCCCCGACGCGGGCAAGGTCCTGGCCCGCAACTGGCACTCGGCCGTACTGCCGTAACCCCCGCACCACGCACTCCCATTGCGCGGAAAACGCACACGCCGCCGCGGCGCGTTGTCATCCGATGACAAATACCGCGGCGGCCCCGGGACTCCACCGTCGAATGATCCGCACGACCCTTGTCCCGACGCCGTCCGTGAACTTAACGTGCGCCCTCGGTGCACACCCCCGCCCCTTCGCCCCTTCGCGTCTTCGTCACTTCGCTACTGCAGCACTTGATTGCTTCATTGCTTCGTCAATTCGTGAGTACGGAAATCGGCACGCGGTCGCGAGTCACCCGCAGGAGGTGGGATGGGCATCGAAGTGGTCGTCGACGGACTGACAAAGTCCTTCGGCAAGCAGAACATCTGGCAGGACGTCACCCTCACCCTGCCCGCCGGAGAAGTCAGCGTCATGCTGGGACCTTCCGGGACAGGCAAGACGGTGTTCCTGAAGTCGATCATCGGGCTGCTCAAGCCCGAGCGGGGCCGGGTCCTCATCGACGGCGTCGACATGGTGAACAGCCCGGAGCGCGACGTCTACGAAACCCGCAAGCTCTTCGGCCTGATGTTCCAGGACGGCGCCCTCTTCGGCTCGATGTCCCTCTTCGACAACATCGCCTTCCCCTTGCGGGAACACACCCGGAAGAAGGAGTCCGAGATCCGGCGCACCGTCATGGAACGCATGGAGATGGTCGGCCTCGTGGGCGCCGAGAGAAAGCTACCCGGAGAGATATCCGGCGGAATGCGCAAACGCGCCGGGCTTGCCCGCGCCCTCGTCCTCGACCCCCGGATCATCCTCTGCGACGAACCCGACTCCGGACTCGACCCGGTGCGCACCGCCTACCTCTCCCAACTCCTGATCGACCTCAACGCCCAGATCGACGCGACGATGCTGATCGTCACCCACAACCTCGACATCGCCGCCACCGTCCCCGACAACATGGGCATGCTGTTCCGGCGCGAACTCGTCGCCTTCGGCCCCCGTGAACTCCTCCTCACCAGCGAAGAGCCGGTCGTCGCCCAGTTCCTCAGCGGACGCCGCGAAGGGCCCATCGGCATGTCGGAGGAGAAGGACGCCGCGACCCTCGCCCGGGAGCAGCTCGGGCGGAGCGCCCCGGACGGCCCCCGGCCCATCGCGCCGCAGCTCGAACCCTCGCCCGGCATGCCCGAGCGCCGTGCCGTGGGCCGCCGCAGGGAGCGGGTGCGGGCCATGCTGGACACCCTGCCCGAAGCCGCCCGGGCGGCCGTCCAACAGAGCTTCACCCAGGCCGCGGGCGAGGTGGCGCCCCGATGAGCACCGACCAGATGCCCGTACGGGGCGGGGAGCCGGACCCGGACGAGCCGGCGCCCGCCCCCAAGCAGCCGCCCCCGGCCGTACCCGCGGCTCCGCTTCCGCTGCTCGCGCCCCTGCGCGAGGCGGGAAGGCTGTTCGCCCTGGCCGCCACCGTCAGCCGGGCGATCTTCCGCCGCCCCTTCCAGGTGCGGGAGTTCATCGAACAGTTCTGGTTCGTCGCCAGCGTCACCATCCTGCCGGCCGCCCTCGTCTCCATCCCCTTCGGCGCGGTGATCGCCCTCCAGGTCGGCTCCCTCACCCAACAGCTCGGCGCCCAGTCCTTCACCGGCGGCGCCAGCGTCCTCGCCGTCATCCAGCAGGCCAGCCCGCTGATCGTGGCCCTGCTGATCGCCGGCGCCGGCGGCTCCGCGATCTGCGCCGACCTCGGCTCCCGCAAGATCCGCGAAGAGCTGGACGCCATGGAGGTCATGGGGGTCTCACCGATCCAGCGCCTGGTGGTGCCACGGGTGCTGGCCACCATGCTCGTGGCCGTGCTCCTCAACGGCATGGTCTCCGTCGTCGGCACCCTCGGCGGCTACTTCTTCAACGTCATCATGCAGGACGGCACCCCCGGCGCGTACCTCGCCAGCTTCTCCGCCCTCGCCCAACTGCCCGACCTCTACATCAGCGAGCTCAAGGCGCTGATCTTCGGCTTCATCGCCGGGATCGTCGCCGCCCACCGCGGACTCAACCCCCGCGGCGGCCCCAAGGGCGTCGGCGACGCGGTCAACCAGTCCGTCGTCATCACCTTCCTCCTCCTCTTCTTCGTCAACATGGTCCTCACCGCGATCTACCTCCAGATCGTCCCGCCGAAGGGGGGTTGAGCCGATGCCCCCCGTCGCCCCGCTGCGCTGGCTGGACCGCTCCGGCGACCAACTCGCCTTCTACGTCCGCGCCCTGATCTGGATTCCGCGGACCCTGCGCCGCTATCTGCGCGAGGTGCAGCGGCTGCTCGCCGAAGTCGCCTTCGGCAGCGGCGGCCTCGGCGTGATCGGCGGCACCATCGGCGTGATGATCGCGATGACGCTGTTCACCGGCACCGTCGTCGGCCTCCAGGGGTACGCCGCCCTGAACCAGATCGGCACCTCCGCCTTCACCGGCTTCGTCTCCGCCTACTTCAACACCCGGGAGATCGCCCCCCTGGTGGCCGGCCTCGCGCTCTCCGCCACCGTCGGCGCCGGCTTCACCGCCCAACTCGGCGCCATGCGCATCAACGAGGAGGTCGACGCCCTCGAAGCGATGGGCGTGCGCCCGCTGCCGTACCTGGTCACCACCCGGATCATCGCCGGCGTCGTCGCCATCGTCCCGCTGTACGCGATCGGCCTGCTCAGCTCCTACCTCGCCTCGCGCTGGACCACGGTCGTCTTCAACGGCCAGTCCGCCGGCACCTACGACCACTACTTCGAACTGTTCCTCTCCCCGGACGACGTCCTGCTCTCCATCCTCAAAGTGCTGGTCTTCAGCGTGCTGGTGATCCTCGCCCACTGCTACCACGGCTTTCGCGCCAGCGGCGGCCCGGCCGGCGTCGGCGTCGCCGTCGGCCGCTCGGTGCGCAACGCGATCGTGCTGATCAGCGTCACCGACTTCTTCCTCTCCCTGGCGATCTGGGGAGCGACCACGACGGTGAAGGTGGCGGGATGACCGGGCGCCCCACCGCACTGACGACGCTGCGCACCCGCCTCGCGGGCCTGGTCTTCCTGCTGGTGCCGGTGCTGCTGGTGTGGCTGTCGGTGTCCGTGTACCAGAAGGACTTCTCCGACGACGCCACAGTCACCCTGCTGACGTCCTCCGCCGGCAACGAGATGCACACCAACGCCGAGGTGAAGCTGCGCGGAGTGGTCGTCGGGGAGGTGCGCGAGGTACGGGCCGACGGCGACGGGGCCCGGCTCACCCTCGCCATCGACCGCGACCGACTGCGCCACGTCCCCGCCGACGTGACCGCGCAGATGCTGCCGACCACCCTCTTCGGCGAACGCTTCGTCGCCCTCGTGCCCCCGGCCTCCCCGGCCGCCACCGGCGCCGGCCGCACCCTGGCCGCCGGCGACACCATCCCGCAGGACCGCTCCAGCAACGCCATCGAGCTCGAACAGGTGCTGGACGACGTGCTGCCCCTGCTCACCGCCGTCAAGCCGGAGAAGCTCTCCGCCACCCTGACCGCCGCCGCCCAAGCCCTCCAGGGCCGCGGCGACCAGCTCGGCCGCACCCTCGTCACCCTGGACGACCACCTGAAGGCGCTCAACCCGCACCTGCCGCAGCTCAACCGGGACATCGCCCGGCTGGTCGAGGTCAGCCAGTTGTACGCGGACGTCGCCCCCGACGTCCTGGACGCCGTCGTCGACCTCACCACCACCAGCAGCACCCTCGTCGACCAGCAGGCGGAACTCGCCGAGCTGTACGGCACGACCACCGACGCCGCCCGCGAACTCACCGACTTCCTCCGCGCCAACCGGCACAACCTCATCCGACTCGCCGCCACCGGCCGGCCCACCCTGGAGCTGCTGGCCCGCCAGTCACCCTCGTTCCCCTGCACCCTGCGCACCCTCGCCGGCTTCGTACCCGCCATGGACAGGGCACTCGGCAAGGGCACCGACCGCCCCGGACTCCAGGTGCAGGTCACCACCGTCCCGTCCCGGGGCGCCTACCGGCCGGGGAAGGACACCCCGAGGTACGACCCCGCGGGCGGCCCGCACTGCTACGCCGTGCCGTACAACGCCCGGCCCGTGCCCGCCGCGGCCCAGGCGCCCCCGCTCGGACTCCCCAACTCCCCGCAGGAGAACCGACTCGTCAACGAACTCATCGCCCCCGCACTGAAGAAGCCCCCCACGGACCTGCCCGACTGGAGCACCGTCCTGACCGGTCCCGTCTTCCGGGGAACGGAGGTGACGCTGAAGTGAGCCGCCGCAGCATCGCCGCACCACTGGTCAAGTCACTCGTGTTCGTCGCCGTCACCGCGCTGGCGACCGCGGTCCTCGCGGTCAGCATCGCCGGCCCCGGCGTCGGCGACTCGGTCGCCTACCAGGCGCGCTTCACCGACGCCACCGGGCTCATCGCCGGCGACAGCGTCCGCATCGCCGGCGTGGAGGTCGGCCGGGTGGAGTCCGTACGGGTCGCCGACCGACGCCTGGCCGAGGTCTCCTTCACCGTCCAGAAGGGCCGCGCCCTGCCCGCGTCGGTGACCGCAGCGATCAAGTACCGCAACATGGTCGGCCAGCGGTACGTCGACCTCGACCAGGGCACCGGGCGGGTCGGCGGGAGCTTCGCCGCGGGCGCCACCATCCCCGTGGAGCGCACCACCCCCGCCCTGGACCTCACCCAACTCTTCAACGGCTTCCAACCGCTGTTCGAAGGGCTGTCCCCGAAGGAGGTCAACGACCTCGCCGGGTCCATCGTCAAGGTCCTCCAGGACGACGGCGGCACCGTGGACAGCCTGATCCGCCACATCGGCTCCCTCACCACCACCGTCGCCGGCAAGGACCGGGTCATCGGCGAGGTGATCAGCAACCTCAACACCGTCCTGAAGACCGTGAACGACCGCGAGGAGGGGTTCGACGACCTCGTGGAAACCCTCCGGCAACTCGTCACCGGCTTCGCGGGCGACCGCAAGCCGCTCGGCGAGGCCGTCACCGCCCTCGCCGACCTCACCACCGTCACCGCCGGGCTCCTCGAAGACGGCCGGGCGCCGCTGAAGGAGGACATCCACCAACTGGGCCGGCTGTCACGCGAACTCGACCGGGGCGCCCCGGCCATCGAGAACTTCCTGAAGAGGACGCCGGAGAAGATGCAGACCCTGACCCGCACCGCCTCCTACGGCTCCTGGCTCAACCTCTACCTGTGCGAGGCGAAGGTCACCGGCGTCACCACCTCGACCGGCGCCCCGCCGCCCACCGGCATCAGCACCCCCGCGCGGAGGTGCCGGTCATGATGCGTCGAACGAAACCCCTGTTCAAACCGGTGCGAGAGCGCAACCCCGTCGCCGTCGGCGCCGTCGGACTGCTGCTGATCGCCCTGCTCGGCGTCGCCGCCTACCGCGCCGACTCCTTCACCGGCGGCACCACCTACACCGCCGACTTCACCGAGGCCGCCGGCCTCGACGAGGGCGACGAGGTGCGCATCGCCGGCGTGAAGGTCGGCAAGGTCACCGACGTCGAACTGGACGGCGCGAAGGTCGCCGTCTCCTTCCGCGTCGAGGACGCCTGGATCGGCGACGCCAGCACCGCCGCCATCGCCATCAAGACCCTCCTCGGTGAGAAGTACCTCGCGGTCGATCCGCTCGGCAGCCGCGGCCAGGACCCCGGCCGGCGCATCCCCAGCAGCCGCACCACCTCGCCCTTCGACGTCACCCAGGCGTTCAACGGGCTCGGCGAGACCATCCAGGAGATCGACACCGCCCAGCTCGCCAAGAGCTTCGAGACGATCTCGGCCACCTTCGCCAAGTCACCGCCGAACGTGAAGAGCGCCGCCACCGGACTGTCCGCACTCTCCAAAGCGGTCTCCGAACGCGACGCCCAACTCGCCGTCCTGCTCAAGAACAGCAAGCGGCTCACCAAGACCCTGGCGGGGAAGAACAGCAGCTTCGAGACCCTGCTGACCGACGGCAACCTGCTGCTCGGCGAGATCCGGGCCCGGCGCGACGCCATCCACCTCCTGCTCACCGGCACCACCGAGCTGGGCGAACAACTCAGCGGAGTCGTCAAGGACAACGAGGAGCAACTGGAGCCCACCTTGACCGCCCTGTCCAAGGTCACCGCGGTGCTGGTGAAGAACCGCGCCGACCTCGACCGCACCCTCGCGCTCGCCGGGCCGTACTACCGCATCATGGGCAACACCCTCGGCAACGGCCGCTGGCTCGACTCGTACGTCTGCGGCCTCTTCCCCCGCGACTACCTGCCGCCCGGCACGCAGCCCGAAGGCGACTGCATGCCACCCAAACCCAAGTCCGAACCCAAGTCCGGGCCCGTGGGCGGTGCCCAGTGAACCGTAGACGAGCCGTCGGGATCGCCGCGGGCCTCGCGGTCGTCGCCGCCGTCGCCGTCCCAGGCGCCCTCGCCCTCAAGGACGGCGAAACGACCAGGATCACCGCCTACTTCACCCGGACGACCGGCGTGTACGAGGGCTCCGACCTGCGCGTCCTCGGGGTGAAGGTGGGCACGGTCGACGAGGTGCGGCCCGTCGGCGACCGGGTCGAGGTCACCCTCCTCGTCGACGCCGACGTCCCCGTGCCGAAGGGTGCGCACGCCGTCGTCGTCGCCCCCAGCGTCGTCGCCGACCGCTACGTCCAACTCGACCCCGCGTACACCGGCGGCGAGCGCCTGGAGGACGGCGCGGTGCTGCCCGCCGAGAAGAACGCCATGCCCCTGGAGGTGGACCAGCTCTACGAGTCCGTCACCGAACTCGCCGAAGCCCTCGGCCCCGACGGCGCCAACGCGGACGGCGCCCTCGCCGGGCTGCTGGACACCGGCGCCGCCAACCTCAAGGGCAACGGCAAGGCGATCGGCGACTCCATCGAGCAGTTCGGCAAGGCCACCAAGACGCTGGACAAGAGCAGCGGCGACCTCTTCGCCACCCTCGCGCACCTGCAGTCCTTCACCGCCATGCTGCGCAAGAACGACGGCGAGGTCGCCGAGGCGGAGCGGCAACTCGCCACCGTCACCGGCTTCCTCGCCGACGACAAGGAGAACCTGTCCGCCGCCCTGAAGGAGCTGGGCAAGGCGCTGAAGCTGGTGAAGACCTTCATCGAGGACAACCGGGGCAAGCTGAAGGAGAACGTCGACGCCCTCGTCCCCCTCACCCAGGCCCTCGTCGACCAACGGGCCTCCCTCGCGGAAGCGTTGGACGTGGCGCCGCTGGCCGCCGGCAACGTACTCAACACCTACGACCCGGTGCACCGCACCCTCAACGGCCGCGCCAACCTCAACGAACTCACCTACGGACCCGACCCGGCCCGCGCCGACGGCGCCGGCTCCCTCGCCGGCCTCACGCCCGTACCGGACGAGCGGCGCGGCGCCCTGCCCCGGCTGCCGCTGCCGCCCGTCGGCACCGTGTACGGCAGCGCGCCGGGAGCGCCGGCAACGAAGGGGACGCGATGAGAACCGCCCGTCCCATGAGGACCGTCCGCCCGCTGAAGACGGCCCGCCCCGCCCTTGTCGTGACCGCCCTGGCCGTAGCGCTGGCGCTCACCGGCTGCTCGTCCGGAATGCCGCAACTCGCCGGCATCGAGGACCTGCCGCTGCCCGGCGGGGCCGACCTCGGCAACAACCCGTACCGGGTCACCGCCGAGTTCGACGACGTGCTCAGCCTCGTCCCGCAGTCCGCGGTCAAGGTCAACGACGTCGCCGTCGGCCGCGTCACCGACATCGACCTCACCCCCGGCGCCTGGTCGGCCCGGGTCACCATGCGCGTCAACGGCGACGTCGAGCTCCCCGCGGACGCCGTCGCCCACATCGAGCAGTCCAGCCTCCTCGGCGAGAAGTACGTACAGCTCTCCCCGCCGCCCGCCCGCAAGGGCGCACCGCCCACCGCCGGCGCCCTCGCCGACGGCGCCACCATCCCCGTCTCCCGCACCAACCGCAACCCCGAGGTCGAAGAGGTGCTCGGCGCCCTCTCCCTGCTCCTCAACGGCGGCGGCATCGCCCAGATCAAGAACATCGCCACCGAGCTGAACAAGGCCCTGGGCGGACGTGAACCGCAGGTCGCGTCCCTCCTCAAGCGCATGGACACCCTCGTGACCAGCCTCGACGGCAACAAGGAGAACATCACCGCCGCGCTCGACGGCCTCAACCGGCTCTCCACCACCCTCGCCACCCGCAAACGGGACGTCGGCCGCCTCCTCACCGACCTCAGCCCCGGCCTCAAGGTCCTGGAGCAACAGCGCGGCGCCCTGCTGACCATGCTGCGCTCCCTGAACACCCTCTCCGCGGTCGCCGTGGACACCATCAACAAGAGCAAGGACGACACCATTGCCGACCTCAAGGCGCTCGCCCCCACCCTCAAGGCGCTCGCCGACTCCGGCCGGGCGCTGCCCGACTCCCTCCAGGTGCTGCTGACCTACCCCTTCACGGACGAGGTGCTGCGCGGCGTCAAGGGCGACTACCTCAACGTGTATCTGGACGTGACGGCCGTTCCGGGGACCCAGATCATCCCCGAGCTGGTCCCACCGCAGGAACGGGCCGCCACCGGGGCGGCGGGCGGCGGCGCACCCCTCCCTCTGCCGCTGCCCGCCGTCAGCCCCGGTGCGCCGGGGGGAGGGAAGGGCTGATGCTCACGCTCGGCACCCATCTGAAGAACCTGGCCTTCCTGGTCATCGCCGTCGTCGTGCTCGCCTTCGTCGGCATCCGCTACGCCGACCTCGGCCGCTACGCGGGCATCCGCGACCACTACACCGTCCGCGTGGAACTTCCGCGCACCGGCGGTCTGTTCACCCACTCCAACGTCACCTACCGGGGCGTTTCGGTGGGCCGGGTCGGCCCCATCGACCTCACCGACGACGGAGTGGAGGCCGAACTGCGCATCAAGAAGTCCGCCCCGAAGATCCCCGCCGACCTCGAAGCCGTCGTGGCCAGCCTCTCCGCCGTCGGCGAGCAGTACGTCGACCTGCGACCGCGCACGGACCGGGGCCCCCACCTCACCGACGGTTCGGTGATCGCCCAGCGGGACACCCGGGTCCCCGCCCCCGTCACCCAGGTCCTCACCAGCGTCGACGCCCTCGCCTCGTCCGTCGACCTGAAGTCGCTGCGTACGGTCGTCGACGAGTTCGGCACCGCCCTCCAGGGCCGCGGCGACGACCTCCAGGTGCTGCTCGACAGCGGCGACGACTTCGTGCGCGCCGCCGACCGGGCGCTGCCCGTCAACGTCCGGCTGATCGACGACGGCGAGCGGGTGCTGCGCACCCAGGTGGAACAGGGCGACGCCCTGCGGTCCTTCGCCTCGGGGACGAAGGAACTCGCCGCCCAGCTCAAGGGCTCCGACGCCGACCTGCGGCGACTCATCGCCGCCGCACCGGACGCGGCCGGTCAGCTCACCGGGCTGCTCAAGGACCTCGACCCCTCCCTCGGCGTCGTC
The DNA here is from genome assembly GCF_040643215.1 of Streptomyces sp. NPDC047315. Taxonomy (NCBI): domain Bacteria; kingdom Bacillati; phylum Actinomycetota; class Actinomycetes; order Kitasatosporales; family Streptomycetaceae; genus Streptomyces; species Streptomyces sp. NPDC047315. Next base: position 175,834 of record NZ_JBEYTZ010000005.1, read on the forward strand.
GTCGCCAACTTGCTGACCACCTCCGAGGTGGCCGTCACCCGACAGCGCGGCATCGAGGAGCTGCTGGTGAAGATGCCGGCCGTGGCCGCGGCCGGCTCGACCGCGATCACCGCGCAAGGGGTGCGGCTGGGCATGTCGGTGACGTTCTTCAACCCGCTGCCGTGCACCGCCGGGTACGGCGGCACCCGCTACCGCGTCGGCACGGACGTGACCCCGACGGACCGGGTGAACACCGGCGCCCGCTGCACCTCGCCCGCCGGCAGCGGAGTGAACGTGCGCGGCAGCGCGAACGCGCCCCGCGGCGGCCGGCTGCCCACCCCAGCCGCCCCCGCGGGCACGCCGCAGCGCGGCGCAGCGGGCGCGCCGCCCGGGCTCGGCGCCCTGCTCGGACTGGAGGTCGGACGATGAGCCGCACGACGGACCACGCCACCGCGCCGGAACGCCGCCGGCTCGTCCGCCCGCCCTCCCGCACCCTGGTGGCCTGGGCCGCCGTCGCCCTCGCCGCACTGCTGTGCGGATACGCCGGCTGGTCGTACGCCGCGACGCGCGGCGACGACTCCCGTACGTACGCCGAGACCCGGGACCGGGTGCTCACCGACGCCACCCGGCACCTCGCCCGGCTCAGCAGCTTCGACGCCGACGACCCGGACGCCACCCAGCGCGCATGGCTCGATGCGTCCACCGGCCTCCTGCGCGAGCAGGTGACGAAGTCCCCGGCCACCGACCGCGGGGCGAAGGGGAACGGCGGGAATAGGCCTGCGACCACGGCCCGGGCGACCGTCACCGACGCCGCCCTGACCGCCCTGGACACCCGCGCAGGAACGGCGGACCTGATCGCGACCGTGACCGTGACGAACGGGCCCGTCGCGACCTCGTCGAAGAAGACCGCCGCCAGCACCGAACGCCAGCGGCTCCAGGCCGCACTCGTCCGCACCGACGCCGGCTGGAAGGTCGAGTCCCTCACCGCCGTCCAGGTCGGTGGGGCATGACGCCACGTCCGACGCCACCACGCACTCACCCACCCCGGGGGCGACGATGAGCACCAGCGAGGACGTCCGGCCGGTGATACCGGCCCCCCGGACGTCACCCGAGAACGACCCGCCCCGCGCCGCCCCCGCCCGCCGGCCCCGGCTCGTGGCCGTCCTGCTCGCTGCGGCCCTCGCGCTGACCTTCGCCGCGGCCGGACTCCTCGTCCGCGCACACCAGTTGGCGGACACCCCGGCCACGGACAACCGCGCACTCGTCGACACCGCCGCCACCACCCGGGTGGCCGGCGACGTCAGCAGCGCCGTGACCCGGATCTTCTCCTACACGCCCGACGGCACGGCCGCCACCCGCGAGGCCGCGCGACAGCTGCTTGCCGGCAAGGCGGCACGCCAGTACGGCGAGCTGTTCGGACAGGTCGAGAAGCGGGCGGCGGACCAGCAACTGACGCTGACCACCCACGTCGTACGGGTGGCGGTGTCCGGGCTGACCGGCACCGACGCCCGCGTCCTGCTCTTCCTCGACCAGGTGGCCGAGCGCCGCGGGAAGCCGCCGACCACCGCGGCGGCCCAGCTCACCGTGGAGGCCCGACTGCGCGCGGACCGCTGGCAGATCGTCGACATCACGTCCCGTTAGGGGGAGGCCCGATGGCTCAGGAGCAGCACAAGGCGGGGGCGGCGCGGGGCGCGGCCTTCGGCATCAGGAGCAGACCGCTGCTCGCCGTGGCGCTCGTGCTCGCCCTCACCGCCGCGGTGCTCGCGGCCGTGACCGGCCGGTCCTGGTACGCGGCGGCGCACGACGACTCCGCCGCGTACGCCAAAGAGCGCGACCGGGCGCTGGCGGCGGGCCGGCAGGCGGTGCTCAACCTCAACACCCTCGACCACCGGGACGTCGAGGGCGGCCTCGACACCTGGCAGGACTCCACCACCGGTGACCTGCTGAAGCAGCTCACCGACGGCCGCGCCGAGTTCGAGAAGCAGATCCGGCAGGCGAAGACGGTCACCACCGCGAAGGTGCTCTCGGGGGCGGTGACCGAACTCGACGACCGCGCCGGCCGGGCGAGCGTGATGGTCGCGCTGCGCATCACGGTGACCGCGGCGAAGGGGAAGCCGACGCCGAAGGACAGCCGGATGCTCGCCGAACTCACCCGCACCCCGAAGGGCTGGAAGCTCAGCGCCCTCGGCCAGGCGCCCGTCGGCGCCTCCTGACAGCGGGGCCGCCCCGGGGCGCCCCGCCCAAGAACCGCCGCCGCACCACGCCGTGAGAGGACCCGACATGTCGACCACCCGTCATCTGCTCAACCGGCAGCGGAGGTTGGCCGCGGCGGCGACGTCCCGCGGCCCTGCCGCTTCGGTCACCGACCGCCCGCCGAAGGACGAGGCCCCGGACCGCGAGACCGCCTCCCCGGCCGAGCAGGACGGCGAGGCGACCGGATCCGCCCAGCGGGCCCGGCTGCCCGTGCTGCTGTGCGTGCTCGCCCTGCTGCTCGCCGGCTTCGCGGGCTACGCCGCACAGCGCAGCTCGACCTTGCGGGACGACCCCGCCACCCGGAACGCCGCCCTCGCCGACGCCGCCCGCACCAGCGAGCTGAAGGGTCAGGTCACCCGGGCGGTCGAGGCCCTGTTCTCGTACAACTTCGCCGAACCCGCGGCGCTGGACCGGGCGGCCGAGGCGCATCTGTCGGGTGCCGCGGTCCGTCAGCACGCCGACCTGCTCGCGGCCGTGCGCAAGGAGGGGCCGCAGCAGAAGCTGGTGCTCACCACGACGGTGACCGGGGCCGGTGTGGAACGCATCGACGGCGACCGTTCCCGCGTCCTGGTCTTCGCCGACCAGAGCAACACCCGTACGGCGACGAAGGGCGAGACGAGCTACGGAGCCGCCATGCTCGCCGTCGAGGCCCGTCGCACCGGTGGCACCTGGACCGTCACCGCCATCGACACGCTGGGGGCCCGGTCGTGAGGAAGCGCACCCGCAGGGGGACCGTCGCCACCGCCGCGGCGATCGCCGCGATGGCGGCCCTGACCGCGTCCCAGGCGCCGCCGGACGGCGGCCCGCGGCCCGCGGCGGCCGGGGAGCGGCAGTCCGTCGACCCGTACGGGACCGGGCCGGCTCCCGAGGACGACGACGTCTATCACACCGAACTCCCGCCCCTGACCAGCCCCGTCGTCGGCCCCGTCCGCCCCGGGGCGGGGCCGGCAGTAGGTGCCGGCGTCGCGGTGCAGACGGCCGCAGTCCGGGCGCAGTCGGGGATCCCCGCGACCGTGCTCGCCGCCTACCGGCGGGCCGAGGCCGTGGTCCGGCGGAGCGACCCGGGCTGTCGGCTGCCGTGGCAACTGCTCGCCGCCATCGGCAAGGTGGAGTCGGGCCAGGCCCGCGGCGGCCGGCTGGACTCCCGGGGCACCACCCTCGCGCCGATCCTCGGCCCGGTCCTGGACGGGGTGCGCTTCGCGCACGTCCCGGACACCGACGGCGGGGCGTACGACGGGGACACCCGCTACGACCGGGCCGTGGGGCCCATGCAGTTCATCCCCTCGACCTGGGCCCGCTGGGGCCAGGACGCCAACGGCGACGGCCGCCGCGACCCGCACAACGTGCACGACGCGGCCCTGGCCGCCGGGCGGTACCTGTGCGCGGGCGACCGGGACCTGACGGTCGCCGCCGACCTGGACCGGGCGATCCTGTCGTACAACCGCTCGCGCGCCTACGTGCGCACGGTGCTGGCGTGGCTGGCGTTCTACCGGTCCGGCGTCCACGCCGTGCCGGACGGCACCGGCGTCCTGCCGGTCAGCGCCGGCGCGGGCGGCACCCCGCCCACGCGGCCGGTGGGGGACCCCGACCCGCCGGAGAGCGGCGGCGGGGGCATCGTCGTGGGTCCGCGGCCCACGCCCACGTCCGGTGGGCCGTCGGTCCCGCCGCGGCCCTCGCCGTCCGGGCCGGGCACGAGCCCCGGCCCCTCGCCGTCGGGCCCCTCCCCGTCGGCCCCCGGTCCGTCCCCGTCGCAGCCGGGCCCCTCGCCCGGCGAGCCGTCGCCCTCGCCGTCGGAGCCCGCGCCTTCGCCGTCCGCATCGGAGGGCCCCGGTGCCAGCCCGGGACCCTCCCCGTCGGACCCGCCGTCCTCACCCGCCGCCGGCACCGGCTGACAGCACCTCGGCGAGGTCGTAGCCCACCGGCTCCTCCAGCTGTGCGTACGTACAACTGGCGGGGGTCCGGTCCGGGCGCCAGCGGCGGAACTGCGCCGTGTGCCGGAAGCGGGTGCCCTCCATGTGGTCGTACGCCACCTCCGCCACCCGCTCCGGGCGCAGCGCCAGCCACGACAGGTCCTTCTTCCCCGTCCAGCGGCTGACCGCGCCCGGCAGCCGGGACGACTCGTGGGCGCTCTCGTCAGCCCAGGCGGCCCACGGGTGCTCGTCCGCCGGCTCCATCCGCAGCGGCTCCAACTCCTCGACCAACTCCGCCCGCCGCTTCATCGAGAAGGCGGCGCACACGCCGACGTGCTGGAGGACGCCCTCGTCGTCGTAGAGGCCGAGCAGCAGCGAGCCGACGATCGGGCCGCTCTTGTGGAAGCGGTAGCCGGCGACCACGACGTCCGCCGTCCGCTCGTGCTTGATCTTGTACATCAGCCGGGTGTCGGGGCGGTAGCGCAGGTGCAGCGGCTTGGCGATCACCCCGTCGAGCCCGGCGCCCTCGTACTGGTCGAACCACCTGCGGGCCAGCTCCGGGTCCAAGGTGGCGGGCGCCAGGTGGACGGGCGGCCGGGCGTTCGCCAGCGCCTCCTCCAGCAGGGTCCGGCGCTCGGTGAGGGGGGTGTCGAGGAGTGCGGTGTCGCCGAGGGCGAGCAGATCGAAGGCGACGAAGCTGGCGGGGGTCCGCTCGGCCAGCATCCGCACCCGGGAGTCGGCCGGGTGGATGCGTTCGGTCAGCCGGTCGAAGTCCAGCCGGCCGTCGTGCACGATCACGATCTCGCCGTCCACGACGCAGCGCGGCGGCAGGTTCGCGGCCAGCGCGGTCACCAACTCCGGGAAGTAGCGGGTCAGCGGCTTCCCGGTGCGCGAACCGATCACCACCTCGTCCCCGTCGCGGTGCACGATCGCCCGGAAACCGTCCCACTTGGCCTCGTACTGCATGCCGGGCGGAATGTCCTTCACCGACTTGGCGAGCATCGGCTTCACGGGCGGCATCACCGGCAGGTCCATAGAAGGATTGTCCGGTATGCGAGGCATGTCGGCGCGACTTACCCTGGCGCACATGGCCGGCCGAGCGATGGAACTGCAGGTGGGGGAGCGGACGGTGCGCGTCTCCAACCCCGACAAGATCTACTTCCCCGAGCGCGGATACACCAAGCTGGACATGGTCCGCTACTACCTGGCGGTGGGCGACGGCATCACCCGCGCCCTGCGCGACCGCCCCACCACCCTGGAGCGCTACCCCGACGGGGTGAACGGCGAGTCCTTCTTCCAAAAGCGCGCACCCAAATACCTGCCCGACTGGATCCCCACCGCCCACATCACCTTCCCCAGCGGACGGTCGGCGGACGAGATGTGCCCCACCGAACCGGCGGCCGTCGTCTGGGCGGCCAACCTGGGCGCGGTGACCTTCCACCCCTGGCCGGTGCGCCGGGCGGACACCGACCACCCCGACGAACTGCGCATCGACCTCGACCCCCAGCCCGGCACGGACTACCTCGACGCGGTGCGCGCCGCCCACGAACTGCGCGACGTCCTCGACGGCGTCGGGCTGCGCGGCTGGCCCAAGACGTCCGGAGGGCGCGGCCTCCACGTCTTCGTCCCGATCACCCCTGACTGGACGTTTGTGCAGGTCAGACGTGCTGCCATCGCCTGTGGTCGGCTCCTCGAACGACGGCTGCCGGACCATGTGACGATCAAGTGGTGGAAGGAGGAGCGGGGGAAGCGGATCTTCATCGACTACAACCAGACGGCGCGGGACCGCACCATCGCCTCCGCCTACTCCGTCCGCCCGCGGCCCCACGCACCGGTCTCCGCGCCGCTGCGCTGGGAGGAGGTGGACGACGCCCGCCCGGAGGACTTCGACATCAAGACGATGCCGGAGCGGTACGCGCAGGTCGGCGACGTCCACGCCGACATGGACGACGAGCGCTTCAGCCTGGAGGCGCTGTTGGAGGCGGCCCGCAAGGACGAGGCCGACCACGGGCTGGGGGACCTGCCGTATCCGCCGGAGTACCCGAAGATGCCGGGGGAGCCCAAGCGGGTCCAGCCCAGCCGGGCGAAGAAGGAGCCGTCGGACGAGTAGGCCGGGATGTGCGAGGGCCCCTTCCCGGGGAAGGGGAAGGGGCCCGTACACCGACTTACTCGTGCGTCACAGCTCCTGGATGCGGATGTTGCGGTACGAGACCACGTCCGTGGTGCCGTGCACCTGGAGCCCGATGTACCCGAGCGCGTAGCGACGGCCGTCGGTGCCGACGTCGCCGGCGCGCGGCGGGGTGAAGGACTGGCCCGCCGCGTTCTCGAACTGGTTGATCAGCGCGCCGTTGCGGTAGATCGAGTACGTCTGGCCGACCACCCGGACCTCGTAGTCGTTCCAGGTGCCCTTGGGCGTCACCCCGGCGCCGGCCAGGCCGACGCGGTCGAAGCCGTAGATCGAACCGGTCTTGTACATGTCGCCGTCCGGCCGGTCGAGCACCTGGACCTCGTGGCCGTACTTGATGGCGACCCACTCCGGCCGCGGCTCCTCCGGGTTCTCGTGGACGAACGGGAAGCGGACGAAGACGCCGCTGTTGGCGTTGCCCGTGCCCGGTGCGTCGTCGCGCCACTGGAGCTTCAGCGAGAAGTCCCCGTACTGCTTCTGCGGGAACCACAGCATCCCGAGGCCGCCCTTGGTGGTGCCGCTGGTCATCGAGCCGTCGTCGTTGCGGGCGAACGAGCCACCGCCCACGTGCTGCCAGCGGTCGAAGGACGCCTGCGTGCCGTCGAAGATGTCCCGGTAGCCGGTGTTCTGGCCGGGCTTGCCGATGCCGGACTGCTTGGCGGCGGCGTACACCTTCTTGTGCTCGCGGAGGTCGACGACGCCGTCCTCCAGCAGCTTGTCCAGCACCTGGTCCACGTGCTTGAGGAACAGCGCGTGCGACGACCAGGACTTCTCGTCCTCGATGAGTTCGTTGATCGTGCACCGGACCCGGGTCATCCGGTTCGGCACGCCGGTGTCGACCGTGCCGACGATGACCGTGAGCCGCTCGTCCCACTCCGGGCAGTTCGGGGCCGGGACGCCGCCGCCCTGGGCGACCGTGAAGGTCGCCTTGAGCGCCGACGAGGTGTTGCCGGCCTTGTCCGTGGCCCGGTACTGCACGGCGTGGTAGCCGGCCCGGTCCACGACGACCGGGGCGGTGTACGCGAGGTAGGGGCCGCCGTCGAGCGAGTACTCGACCTTGTCGACGCCGGAGCCGTCGCCGTCGGTGGCGCTGATCGTCACCTTGGCGTTGTTGATGTACGCGCCGTCGGAGTTGCGCTGCCCCGCCACCTCGGCCCCGGTCACCGGCGGTGTGGTGTCGGGCTTCGGCGGGGTGACCACGGTGAACTCCACGGACTTCGCCGCCGCGGCGTTGCCCGCCTTGTCGGTGGCGCGGTAGCGCACGGTGTGCGTGCCGACCTGGTGCACCATCACCGGCGCGGTGTACGGCTGCCAGGCGCCGTCCGCGCCGATCGCGTACTCCACGGTGTTGACGCCCGAACCGGTGTCGGACGCGGACACGGTCACCGTGGCCATGTCCAGGTAGCGGCCCTCGGCGTCCCGCTCGCCGGTCACCGTCGCCGAGGTCTCCGGCGGCGTCTTGTCGTCCGTGGGCGGAGCGACGACCCGGAAGTCCGCGGCCTTCTCGGCGGCCGTGTTGCCGGCCTTGTCGGTGGCGCGGTAGCGGATCTTGTGCGTGCCGACCTGGTTCACCACGACCGGTGCGGTGTACGCCTGCCAGGGGCCGTCGGCTCCCACCGCGTACTCGATCCGCTCGACCCCGGAGCCCTCGTCGGTCGCCGACACCGTGACGGTGGCCAGACCCACGTACGCGCCGTCGGAGTTGCGGTCGCCCGCCACCTTGGCGTCGGTGGTCGGCGCGGTGGTGTCCTCGCCGCCCGGGTCGGACACGGTCAAGATGCCCTGCATCTGGCCGTGGCCGGGGATGGTGCAGAAGAACCGGTAGCGGCCGGGCGTCAGCGTCACCTCGGTGGTGTGCTTGCCGCCCTTGTCGTCGTTGGGGTTGGCCAGGACGTTCAGCGGTACGTCGTTGTTGTACTCCGGGTCCGAGACGTCGAACGTCAGGGTGTGCGGCATCCCGGTCGTGTTGCCGGCCGCACGGCTGTTGTCGAAGACGATCGTGGTGCGGCCCGCCACGGCGGTGGTGGGGAAGGACAGATAGCGGTCGATCGGATCGCCCGCGGTCCAGGTCAGGGTCTGCGCCGCGGCGCTGGCGGGCTGCGCGGCCGGGGTGCCCGTCGCCGTCTTGGCGGCTGTCGACGCCTTGGGGTCCTTCTTCGCCGTCGCGGCCCCGGCCGGTGCGCTCTGCGGCGCGCCGCCCTGCCCGTACGCGACCGCCGACATCAGCCCGACGACCATCGCGAACGAGGCCACGAGGGCCGTCCCCAGGCTCAGCGTCCTGCTGCTGTCCCTGCTACTGCTACTGCTACTGCTGCTGCGTCTGCCTCGGAGGAGTCTCACCGCGCCGCCTTCCGTGCCAGTTGGTCGGCGGAGGGAGTGGGCTCCCCGCCCTTGTACGTGACGCGCCACAGCGCCGAACGCGCGTCGGAGGTGAAGAACCCGCGGCCGTAGTCCAGGACGTAGAGCGAGCCGTCGGGTGCGAACTTCCAGTCCATGAGGTTGCGGATGCCGTTGGCCCCGACCGGGATGATCTTCTTCAGGGATTCGGCGTGCACCGGGATGCCGCCTTTGCCGACGGTCTTGGGGTCGGTCAGCACCGCGTGCCGGGGCTGGTCGCCGTCGTAGAAGTCACCGACGAACCACTTTCCGTCCCAGTACGCCGGCCACTTGACGTTCGACGTGCTGGTGGCGTCGTGTCGGTAGACCGGGCCCGTCATGGTGGCCTGGGCGCCGCCCTTGAGCCACGGCATCAGCAGCTTCTGCTCGTCCAGCTTGTAGCTGGGCACCCCGTTCGCGTCCCGCGGGAAGTCCGGTCCGCCGCCCTGCGGCGAGTACCAGATCGTGTTGGGGGTGACGGGCGGCACGTTGACCAGTCCGTCGTTGTTCGGCGACTCGTTCTTGGGCGCCTTGCAGTCGTACCAGCCCAGCGGCTTGCTCGGGTCCGCGAGACCGCGGTCCCGGTACGGCTGGTTGTTGCCCATGCAGAACGGCCAACCGTGGTTGCCCGCCTTGGTGATGGCGGCGAAGGTGTCGTACTTGGCGGGGCCCCAGGTCGTGGACGGCGAACCGGCGTCCGGGCCGACCCAGCCCGCGTACAGGGTGTCGGTCTTCTTGTCGACGAAGATCCGCGAGGGGTTGCGCACGCCCATCACGTAGATCTCGCCGCGGGTCTTCCCGCCGCCCTCGTCCATCTCGTCGCCCGTGAACAGATTGCCCTCGGGGATGGTGTACGTGCCGTTCTTCTGCGGCTTGATCCGCAGGATCTTGCCGTTGAGGTTGTTGGTGTTGCCCGAGGTGCGGCGCGCGTCCGCGAACGAGACGCCCTTGAAGTTCGGCTGCGGGTTGTTGCCCGAGTAGCCGTCGCTGAAGCGGGACGAGTTGTTGTCACCCGTGGCGACGTACAGATTGCCCTTGGAGTCCCACGCGAGACCGCCGCCCGAGTGGCAGCAGCTGTGGATCTGCACCGGCCACTTCAGCAGCACCTTCTCGCTCGCCAGGTTCAGCTTCCCGGTGGTGAAGTCGTAGGTGAAGCGGGAGACCCGGCGGTCGGCCATCCGCGTCTCGCGGTTGATCTGCGAGTGCGGGGTGTAGTGCAGGTACACCCAGCCGTTGGTGGCGAAGGCGGGGTCCAACTCGATGCCGAGCAGCCCCTCTTCGTTCTTGATCAGCTCGTCGCCGCCGCCCTTGTTGCCGAAGACCGACAGCGCCCCCGCGAGGGTCACCTTCTTCGTCGCCGGGTCGTAGACGTGGATCTCGCCGTCGCCCTTGCCGATGTTCGGGTCGTTCCAGTCCGTGACCACCGGTTTGCTGCTGTCGGCGCCGCCGCGGCCGATGTAGAAGACCTTGCCGTCGGGGGCCGTGACCAGCCCGTGCGGCTCGCCGATCTGGTCGTTCTGCCCCGGCTGGTTGGGCTGGGTGACCCGCTCGGCGGTGTAGTTGGCGTCGATGGTGGCCTTGCAGTCCGCCCGGGACGTGCGGTTCGTCCAGGCGAGGGCGCCGCGCAGGTGGTCGCGGAAGTCGGTCTCCGAGAAGCTGTCGACCGTACCGCCCATCCCGGTGTAGAAGGAGCGCCCGCCGTCGTAGTCGCGACACCACGAGACCGGGTGGTCCCAGCCGTTGGGCTTGGCGGCCGGCGTGATGGAACTCTCCTTGAGCCGGGCGACGGTGTGCACGCTCCCCGACGGGTTGACCGCCCAGTTGAACCACTTGTCGGGCCGCTTCCATTCGAGCGGCAACGACTTGGTGGCCGGATGCTGGCGGTCCCCGACCTCGACCACGGCCCGCTGCACGGAGCTGGGCGCACCCGAAGGGCGCGCACCGATCAGCCCGGTGAACCAGTCGGAGTACGGCTCGGTGCGCGCGGCGTCGTGGACGCCGAGGAAGCCGCCGCCGGCCTCCATGTACGCCTCAAGGCCCGCTTCCTGCGCCGGGTCGAGCACGTCCCCGCCGCCCGTCAGGAAGACCACGGCGTTGTACTTCCCGAGGCGGGTGGCGTTGGTGAAGACCGAGGCGTCGTCGGTGGCCTCGGTGGCGAACCGGCCGGCGGCCGGGCCGGTCAGCCCGATGGTCTCGACGGCCTGGATGCCGGCGTTGACCAGCGGGGACTCGGCGGTCGCCGAGCTGTGGAACACCAGGACCTTGACGTTCTTCCCGCCCGGCGGAGAGGGCAGGGACAACGTTGTCCCCTTCGACTCCGGGGGCGCTTGGGCAGCGACGGAGTTTCCCCCGCCGAGCAGGGAGACGGCGAGCGCGCCGACCCCCACCGTTGTCGCCAACGCCCTTGCCCGGGCGCTTCTTCGAGTTCTTGACCTGTGACGTGGTGCGCGCTGCATGTGGTCACCCACCCCTCCGTGTGGTCCCGACAACAGCCGACAACAGTCAGGGAAAGTAGACCTCTTTTCGCGGTTCGCCAATAGGTATGACCGTGGTAGTACAAACTTTGTCCTGAGTGTGGATAAACCCTCGTCCTCCGGCTACCGTATGGCCGTCTCCAGGGGTGACTCGTGTGCCCCGTCAACCTCCGTAACAGAGTTGGAGAGTTCGGCATGGACAGACGGAGCTTCAACCGACGACTTCTGGCCGGGAGCGCCGTCGCGGCCACCGGGGGCACGGGCCTCTCCCTGGCCGCCGCGCCCAGCGCCACCGGAGCGCCCGAGCGGGCACCGCTCGCGGTCACGCCGCCGAAGACCGCCCCGGCCGGGGGCAAGGTGCGCCACCTGAAGCTCTTCGCCGAGAAGCTGCCGGACGGGCAGATGGGGTACGGCCTGGAGAAGGGCAAAGCCACCGTCCCCGGCCCGTTGATCGAGCTCAACGAGGGCGACACCCTGCACGTCGAGTTCGAGAACCTGATGGACGTCCCGGTCAGCCTGCACGTCCACGGCGTCGACTACGACATCAACAACGACGGCACCAAGATGAGCCGCAGCCACGTCGAACCGGGCGCCACCCGTACGTACACCTGGCGCACCCACGCCCCCGGCCGCCGCGCCGACGGCACCTGGCGAGAGGGCAGCGCGGGCTACTGGCACTACCACGACCACGTCGTGGGCACGGACCACGGCACCGGTGGTCTGAAGAAGGGGCTGTACGGACCCGTGGTCGTCCGGCGCAAAGGCGACATCCTGCCGGACAAGCAGTTCACCATCGTCTTCAACGACATGCTGATCAACAACAAGCCCGCCCACTCCGGACCCGACTTCCAAGCGACCGTGGGCGACCGGGTGGAGATCATCATGATCACGCACGGCGAGTTCTACCACACCTTCCACATGCACGGTCACCGCTGGGCCGACAACCGGACCGGCCTGCTGAGCGGCCCGAACGACGTCAGCCGGATCATCGACAACAAGATCACCGGGCCGGCGGACTCCTTCGGCTTCCAGATCATCGCGGGGGAGGGGGTCGGCGCGGGCGCCTGGATGTACCACTGCCACGTACAGAGCCACTCGGACATGGGCATGGCGGGCCTGTTCCTGGTGGCGAAACCGGACGGCACGATCCCCGGCTACGACAAGCCGCACCACTAGTGCCGGTGGGGCGGGCGGGTGCTTCGGCCTGCCCGACCCGCTTCGCCCACCGCGGCGGCACCCGGATGCGCGCGCTCCGGATCGGTAGCAGACTCGGAAGGGACCCGCCAGGGCCCCGGCGGGGACCGGCTTCCTAGGAGCGCGCGCCATGCTGAGCACCCGTTTCGTCCCAGGCTCCCCGAACTGGATCGACCTCGGCACCCCCGACGTGGACGCGGCGGCCACGTTCTACGGCGGCGTCTTCGGCTGGACGCACCGGTCGGCCGGCCCCGAGGCGGGCGGCTACGGGATGTTCCACCACGACGGCAAGATGGTCGCCGGCATCGGCCCGCTCCAACAGGACCAGGGCCCCACGGCGTGGAACGTCTACTTCCAGACGCCCGACGCCGACGCCACGGCGGACGCGGTCCGCGCGGGCGGCGGCACCGTGCTGGCCGAGCCCATGGACGTCTTCGACCTGGGCCGCATGGCCGTCTTCACGGACCCCGCCGGCGCGTCCTTCGCGATCTGGCAACCCGGCAAGCACAAGGGCCTGGAGGCGGCGAGCGAGGGCGACACGCTGTGCTGGACGGAACTGAACACCCCCGACCCGGCCGCCGGCACCGCGTTCTACACGAAGGTCTTCGGCTGGCAGACCACGTCCATGCCGATGCCCGGGGGCGGCGGCGACTACACGATGATCCACCCCGCGGGCGGCACCCCCGACGACATGTTCGGCGGCATCGCCGCGCACTCGGGCAACGCGCACTGGCTCCTGTACTTCGACGTCGCGAACTGCGACGCTACGGTGGCGAAGTCACGCGACCTCGGCGGCGCGGTCACGACGGCCCCGGTGGACCTCGAAGGGGTGGGCCGCATCGCGGTGGTGTCGGACCCGGCGGGTGCGACGTTCGCCCTACTGACTCCCGCAGAGCAGGGCTGACCTGCGGATTCTTCGACGGGTTGGGGTTTGTGCGCGGGCTCGGGCCAGGGGTGTTGATGCGGCGTTGATCAGGTGTTTATCGCGATAGGCGATGGTTTTCCCATGCTGATCAACACCACCGCTGCCGATGAGCTCTCCTGGCAGGAGACGGCACTCTGCGCCCAGACGGGCCCCGACTTCTTCTTCCCCGCCCCCGGCTCCTCCACCCGCGAGGCGAAGCAACTGTGCCGGGCGTGCGAGGGCCGGGTGGCGTGCCTTGAGTACGCGCTGGAGCACGACGAGAAGTTCGGGGTGTGGGGCGGCCTGTCGGAGAAGGAACGCCACCGCCTGAAGTCCACCCGCGCCTGAAGTCCACCCGCGCCTGACCCACTCAGAACCAACGCCGCACGTAGCGGCCCTGCTTGGCCAGACCGGCTCGCTCGGCGACGACGATGGCGTCGACGTCGACGTCGGAGGTCGACCGGGGAGCGCCCGGCTCCCAGAGCCGCGTGTTGACCACGCGGATTGCCTGTTGCCCTCCGACGGGGGAGATGACGCCTCCGGCATGGGGGTCTCCGGCGAACCAGATGGCTCCGGACTGCGGATCGCGACGCGCTCTGAGACTGCGCCGATACGGAACAGTCTGCAGATGCTCGTACTGCCCCGGGGCAACTTCGATGGCGACCGCATACTGCCTGCTCTGGTGCGGCAGGGCGTACTGGCAGGGATAGCACTGCCATGTGTACGAGGCGAGAATCCGTGCCGTCCTTGGAGTAAGAGTCAACGCGGACGCAGCCAGGAGCACGGGCACCGGGGCGATGAAGACCACCGCGATGAGCAGTGGGAGCGCCGTGTTGGGGTCCGTCGCGAGGGTGGCCAATGAGACGACGGCGACGGGCAGGCCGGCCGATCCCACCAGCCAATGGACGCGTCTTCGACGGAGTTTCCGGTAGGCGGCAGCCGTCGGTTGGTGAGCCAGCGCTGACATTTCGGGTGCAGCTGTGAAGTCGGTCATTGCAGAGCATCCAGGATTCGACTCGGGCGGGACGCTACACGTGTGGCAGCGGACGGGTCGGTGAAGCTCAGGGTCCGGCCGACGCCGAGGAGGATCTCCACGTAGTCGTCCGAGAACTCCATTGCGGTCGTGGTGAGGTCCACGATCACCGTGCGTGATCCGGAAGGGCGGGCCACGGCGAGGCGTGCTTGGAGCACGTCCCGTGGGGGAGTGAGGATGGCGGCGCCTGGGCGCCCTGGTGTGTTGGAAAGCCGATAGGTGACCAGGGCTGCCGGAGCACGGCACGGCAACTCGGGCAGATCGCGGTGGAGCACCGTTCCCAGCGGTGTCTCAACGAGTGCGAGGGCACACCTCGCGGCAGCCAGACCGCCGGTCGGCGCATGCGTCTGGACGTCGGACAGCGAGAGCCACGAGATGCTGAACTCGCCGTCGCCGACAGCGTGCACGCCCAGGGCAACGTACATCGCACCGTGGCGGAACACGTCCTTCACCGCCTCCAGAAGCGTGCGGACTTCCTGTGCACGTCGAAGGCGCGAGTCCGGATCGGGCTGAACTGCCGTCTGGTCTCGGATGATCTGCTCCTGCATCGTGTCCAGAGCTGTTGCGTCGACGTCCACGAATCCTGGTGGGCGCTGGAACCAACACGGAGCTGCGGGAGAGTCTGAGGCCATGGTGCTGCTCCTAACGACGGATCTGGGACCAGGTTTGGGCCGCGGTGACACCGGCCCCCGGAATGTCCGACGTGATGAGGCGGGCTGCGTCGACACCGGCTCCCGTGCTTTGAGTCTCGGCGTTGTCGCCGGCCGGCGTGAGACCGACCACGGACGTGGCCACCCCACTGCCTGCGACTACCGTCTGCAACGGGACCTCGACTGATGGACTCGTTCGCCGAACGACCCAGTCGAGTACGGGTTTCGGGGCGCTCATGCCATCCCGCATGCCGGCAGCGGACTCGGTCCACAAGGCTTCCAGGCCACTTCGCAGGCCAGCGGATACGCTGCTTTGGGCCGCAGCCTCTGATCTCGTGGCGACCGCCATTCCCTTCGCGCCCTGCGCGACGGCTCCCAAGCCCGGCAGCGCGCCGAGGGAGTCTCCGCACAACGTGATCGCGCTGGACCAGAAGTGTGCGTCGAACCTGCCCTTGGCAAAACCCGCTGCCAGGGCTGATTGGTGTTCCGGGTCGGTTGCATGCGACGCCAGCGCAGCAGCGCTGAGACCGGCGGCGGCGAAGAGCAGCGGGACGGCAACCGGAGCGGTCGAGAAGACGGCGACGAGGCCGAGGGACGCCGACAGTAGGCCCAAGGCGTCGCCGAGGTTGTCGTCCATCCACTCCAGGAACTGGTCCAGGACGCCCGGTTCCTCTGGGGTCAGGTGGAGGGTTGCTGCGTTGAGGGACTTGGCGATGCGGGTCGCCTGCGTTCTGTGCGCTTCTTCCAGCTCGCGCGCCAGGCCGCGGATTGACTCCAGTGACTCGTGCGCCTCCGTCACCGCGTCGTGTGCCGCGCGGAGTTGCCACGTCGGGGTGTTCGGCGTGGTGCGCAGTTGGTGCTCGTGGGACTGGGCGCGGGTCAGGGCCGTCAGGTCCTCGCGGGCCTCGGCGTCGTAGCGCGCCGCCGTGGACTGGTACTCCACGAGGTCGTCGTGCCAGCGCCCGAGTTGCCGCGCAGCCTTCGTCAGGGAGCGGTGC
The DNA here is from genome assembly GCF_040643215.1 of Streptomyces sp. NPDC047315. NCBI lineage: Bacteria > Bacillati > Actinomycetota > Actinomycetes > Kitasatosporales > Streptomycetaceae > Streptomyces > Streptomyces sp. NPDC047315. Next base: position 191,790 of record NZ_JBEYTZ010000005.1, read on the forward strand.
GCGTTGCGCAGGGAGCGCGGCAGGTCGCCCGTCAGCGCCGTGCGGAACGCGTCGCCCGCCTCGCCGCGCCAGTGCGTGCTGTCGCGTACGAGCACGTCGACGAGGCGGTACGACGTGCCGAGCGCCGTCGCCGCCGCGTCGAGGCGGACGTGGAGCGCTGCGATCGCCGGTGGGCTGCCGGGCGTCGGGTCCCAGCCCAGGTGCCGGTATTCACGCACGGGTGTCGACCGCCCGGAACGCCTTCTCGACCGCGGTCTCCACCTGCGCGTAACCCTGGTGGCTGAGGCTCACCCCGTCGCGTAACGCACCGAGCCGGTCCCGCAGCACCTCCGCTCCGTACTGCCAGCGGCGTTGGAAGCCGTCGCACGCCTCGTCCAGGTCCTTCGTGCCCAGTTGTGCCGTGTCGACGTCGGCGAGGGAGGTCCGTGCGTCGGCGAGGGACGACAGGGCGCGGGTCAGTGCGCGCGAGAGGCGTCGCAGTTGGTCGGTGTCGGTGCGGAGATCGCGATGCATGGCGGACCACCTTGGCAGAGCGTGCCGCGGCGGCGACAACTCGCGTACCCCGCGCGAGTGGCGGCCCGTGCGCGTGTTGACCGGGCGCTACGGTGCCCCCGTCCCCGTACCCGCCCCCGGTGACCGCAGCGCGTCGACGGCCATCCGCGCCGCCGTGCCGATCACCGCGTCCGCCGCCGGCAGCGTCGCCGCCGGGCTCGCCGCGCGGGTGAAGACGGCGACGGCGTACCGTCCGCCGTCGGGGTACTCGACGACGCCGACCTCGTTGCGGACCGTGGGCGCGCTGCCCGTCTTGCCCGCCACGTGGACGTCGTCGAAGGGGAAGCCCGAGGCCAGCCGGTGCGGCCACACCTGGAGCCCGAGGACGCGGCGCATCGCGGCGCAGTGCTCGGGGGTGCCGGCCTCGTCGCGCCAGATCGCCGCCAGCAGCCGGGTCATGTCGCGGGGCGTGCTGTGGCTGGTGCGGGCCGGGTCGACAGCGCGCAGACGGGCGATCACCTGGGGGTCGGCCAGCGCCTGCGGGCCGCTCGGTCCGACGTCCTCCCTGATCGTGGTGAGGAAGTCGCGGAAGGTCTGCACGGCCCTGGTGCGGGTCAGCCCCAGGCGGCGGGTGGCGTCGTTGACGGCGTCCAGGCCCACCCGCGTCAACAGCAGGTCCGCGGAGGTGTTGTCGCTGACGGTCATCATCAGATAGGCCGCGTCGCGCAGCGACAGCCGCACCTCGTCGAGCATCGCCGCCAGCCCGGTGGGCCCGGGGGTGCGGTCCCACGGCGGGACCACCGTCTGCTCCGTGAGGTCCAGCCGGCCCGCCGCCGCCTCCCGGTGGAGGGCGACGAGCAGGCACAGCTTGTGGACGCTGGCCGTGACGACGGGATGGTCCGCTCCGGCGTCGACCTGCGCTCCGGCGTCGATGTCGCGGGCGTGCAGCCAGCCGGTGACGCCCGCTTCCGCGAAGGCGTCGCGGATGCGGGCCCGGGCGGCGCGGCCGTGGTCGGGGGTGGTGGATTCGGTCATAGCCAGTACTCGGCCGCCGGTCGTAGGTGCAGGGGTCGGGACGGAAGGTCGGGGCCGGCTCCGGTCGTGCGGCCCAGGGCATCGGTGACGGTATCGGCAAAGGCGCGCACCGCGGCGTCGCCCCGCCCCTGGAGCCAGGCCGCGGAGTGCCGCAGCGCCAGCGGCGCCCCGCTGAGCGGACGCCAGCACAGCTCGGTGTCGCCGGTCAGATGGGCGTCGCGCGGTGCGAAGGCGACGGCGCGCCGGGACAGCAGCAGGCCGCGGGTGAAGCTCGGACCCTGCCCGTGGCGGATCGCCGCCGGGGTGTAGCCGTGCCGGGCGCAGGTCGTCAGCAGGTCGTCGTACACCGCCGGCGCGAGGGCGCGCGGAAAGAGGATCAGCTCGTGCCCGGTCAGCGCGGCGAGCGCGACCGTCTCAGCCCGTGCGGCCGGGGAGTCGTGGGGGAGCAGTACGCCCAGGTCGTGCCGGAGCACGGGGCCCAGCTCCAGCCCGGAGACGTCGCACGGATGGTGGATCAGGCCCACGTCGAGGTCGTGCGAGGCGAGTTGGGCCAACTGTTCCGCGGTCGACAGCTCGTGCAGTTCCAGCTCCACGCCGCCGTGCCGGTCCCGGAACCCGGTCAGGACCGCGGCGACGGTCTCCCCGGACACGTCCGGGGGCAGGGCGGCCCGCAGCAGTCCGCTGTGACCGTCCTGTACGCGGCGGGCCGTGGCCTTCAGTGCCTCCGCGCACGCCAACAGTTGGCGGGCCTCCTCCAGCAGGAGCGTGCCGCCCTTGGTGATCGTGACCTGGCGGGTGGTGCGTTCGAAGAGCCGTACGCCCAACTCGCGTTCCAGCCGCTGAATGCGTTGTGACAGGGGTGGTTGGGCCATGCCGAGGCGCTGGGCGGCACGACCGAAATGTAACTCCTCTGCAACAGCGACAAAGCACTGCACATGCAGGATCAGGTCCACGACCAGCGATCATATCGGAAGTTAATCAATGCATGACTCATATGAGTCTTGGACGCAATGAGGATTGCGCTGGTCTTCTCGGGAGTATGAGCACCACAGGGACGGGGCAGTCGGTGGCCCGCGCACGCCCGGGCGAGCACGCCCCGGAAGGGACCGCGGAGCAGACGCGCGAACACCCGGAAGAGGTAGGCCCGAAAGACGCGGCGGACGTGCCGGCGGACGCAATCCGCCCTCCCTTCCGACGCCCGAAGCTCCTGGCTCCCCTCGCCGTCGCGCTGCTCCTCGCCCTTGCCGCCGTGGTCCAGCTCGCCCGCCCCCAGCCCGCCACCGACATCGAGATCGACGCGGACGCCGTCGCGTTCACCTTCCCGGGTCGGTCCGCGCTGCCCTGGCCCCAGCAGGGCCAGGCCGCCGTCGCCGTCCCGGGCACGGGCACCGTCGGCGTCCACGGCCCGCAGCGCCCGGCGCCGATCGCGTCCGTGGCCAAGGTCATGACCGCGTACGTCCTGCTCGGGAAGCACCCGCTGACCGGCGACGACCCCGGCCCCACGATCGAGGTCGACGCCAAGGCCGTGGCGGAGGGCCGGGCCAAGGACGAGTCCAGGATCGAAGGGCTCTCGGTCGGCCAGCGCTTCAGCCAGCGCGACCTGCTGAAGATGCTGATGATCCCGTCCGGCAACAACATCGCCCGGCTGCTCGCCCGATGGTCCACGAAGAGCGACACCGAAGCCGCCTTCGTACGGGAGATGAACGACGCCGCGAAGCGGCTGGGGATGGCAGACACGCGCTACACCGACCCCAGCGGTCTGGACGCCGGGACCGTGTCCACCGCGGTCGACCAGCTCAAGCTGGCCGAAGCGGTCATGGCGTACGACGTCTTCCGCGCCACCGTCGCACTGCCCAGCGCCACCGTGGACGGTCTGGCCGAACCGCTGATCAACAACATGGGGGACCTGCTGCTGGCCGACGGGCTCAGCATCCGGGGCGTGAAGACCGGCTCCAACACCCCCGCCGGCGGCACGCTCATGTGGGCCGCCTACAAGACCGTGGGCGACAGGACCCCGCTGATCCTCGGCACCGTGCTGGACCAACGCGCCCCCGCGCCCGACCCCGACGGCGCGAACAGCCTCACCCTGGTGAAGGAGAACAGCCGCCGGCTCGTGGCGGCCGTCCGCGCCGCGCTCGTCTCCGCCAAGCCCGTCCGCCGGGGCCAGGTCGTCGGCCACGTGGACGACGGGTTCGGCGGACGCGTCCCCGTCGTCGTCTCCGACGACCTCACCGCCGTCGGGGTCCCGGGACAGCGGGTCGACGTGCGGTTCACCCCGACGGCGGCGGCGCCGCCGGAGTCGGCGAAGGCCGGTACGGAGGTCGGGACGGTGACGATCGGCAGCGGCGCGGACGCCGTACGGGCCCGGGTGACCCTCAAGGACGACCTCGAAGGCCCCTCCATCCCCACCCAGCTCACCCGCCTCAACTAGAGCCTGTCTTACGGATCAGGCTGGAAGAGAGAGAAACGCCACCCATGAACGTCCGTACCGCCCGCGCGTCCCGTCGAACCGCGCTCGCCACCCTCGCCGGTCTCGCCGCGATCCCCCTCACCGGGTGCCAGAGCGCTTCCTCGACGAAGGACGCGTCGACCAAGCCCGCCGACCGCCCCTCCGCGTCGGCTTCCGGCGCGCCGCACGACACGGCGCGCGCCTTCGCCGAGCTGGAGCGGAAGTTCGACGCCAGGCTCGGCGTCTACGCCGTCGACACCGGCTCCGGCCAGGTCGTCACCAACCGGCCCGACGAGCGCTTCGCCTACGCCTCCACCTGCAAGGCGTTCCTCGCCGCCGCCGTGCTCGACAAGCGCTCGCTGACCCAGCTCGACCGGCGGGTGCGCTACGACCGCGGCGACCTCGTAGGCCACTCGCCGATCACCGAGAAGAACCTCGGCACCGGGCTGACCCTGCGCGAGCTGTGCGACGCCGCCGTGCGCCACAGCGACAACGGCGCCGCGAACCTGCTCTTCCACGAACTCGGCGGACCGGCCGGCCTCCAGGCGGCGCTCCGCGCCATCGGGGACCAGGTCACCCGGTGCGACCGCTACGAGGTGGAGCTGAGCGAGGCCACGCCGGGGGACCTCCGCGACACCAGTACGGCCCGCGCGCTCGCCACCGACCTGCGCACCTACGTGCTCGGGGACGCCCTCACCACCGACAAGCGGGCCCTGCTCACCGACTGGCTCAAGCGCAACACCACCGGGGACAAGCTCATCCGGGCCGGTGCCCCCGAGGGCTGGCAGGTAGGCGACAAGACCGGCACCGGGGGGTACGGCACCCGCAACGACATCGCCGTCGTGTGGCCGCCGAAGGCGGCGCCGATCGCGATGGCCGTCCTCTCCCGCCGGGACATCCGCGACGCGGAGCGGTACGACGAGCTGATCGCCCGCGCAGCGGAAGTCACGCTGAAGGCCCTGGCCTAGGCCAGGGCCGGGGGTCGTCAGCGCGCCGCGCGCGCCGCCAGCCGGGCCTTGCGTGCGGCCAGCTTCTCGTCGAACTTCAGCGCCTCCGCGTTCAGCCCGCCCATGAACAGGCCCAGCTCCTCCTGAGCCTGCAACCCCTCGGGGCCGAGCCCGTCGATCTCCAGGACCTTGAGGTGCCGCAGGACCGGGGCGAGGACGTCGTCGTGGTGGATCCGCATGTTGTAGACCTCGCCGATCGCCATCTGCGCCGCGGCCCGCTCGAAGCCGGGGATGCCGTGGCCCGGCATCCGGAAGTTGACGACGACGTCGCGCACCGCCTGGAGCGTGAGGTCGGGCGCCAGCTCCAGGGCGGCGACGAGCAGGTTCCGGTAGAACACCATGTGCAGGTTCTCGTCGGTGGCGATGCGCGCCAGCATCCGGTCGCAGACCGGGTCGCCCGACTGGTGGCCGGTGTTCCGGTGGGAGATCCGGGTGGCCAGCTCCTGGAAGGCGACGTACGCGATCGAGTGCAGCATCGAGTGGCTGTTGTCCGACTCGAACCCCTCCGACATGTGCGCCATCCGGAACGCTTCCAGCTTGTCCGGGTCGACGGCGCGGGAGGTCAGCAGGTAGTCGCGCATCACGATGCCGTGCCGCGCCTCCTCGGCCGTCCAGCGGTGCACCCAGGTGCCCCAGGCGCCGTTGCGGCCGAAGAGGCTGGCGATCTCGTGGTGGTAGCTGGGGAGGTTGTCCTCTGTCAGCAGGTTCACCACGAGGGCGATCCGTCCTATGTCCGTGACCTTGGACTGCTCCGGCTCCCAGGCCACGCCGTCCTCGAAGAAGCCCGGGAAGTTGCGCGCGTCGCCGAAGGGCACGTACTCGTGCGGCATCCAGTCCTTCGCGGCCTTCAGATGGCGGTTCAGCTCCTTCTCGACCACCTCTTCGAGTGCGTACAGCAGCCGGGCGTCGGTCCACGCTTCCGAACTGCCGAGGTGGGGAGAGGTGATGGTCACGGGTGCTCCTGGGGACGGGAGTGGAACCAAAGGGGAGGGGTTACCTACGGCTTCGTAGGTTACGAGACCGTAGGTTAAGGGCGGGGTAAGCCTTCGGCCAAGCCGGGCCCCCGGAACCTCTCCCTCCGGGGGTGAATCGATGGCTTTTGTCCCTATTTCAAGCCCTCGGGACGGGCCTCGGGAGCGCTCCTGCCGCGGTCCCGCCGAGAGACACGTCACGCCGTTCCCCGCCCGCGCCCCGCCCCCTCGGCCCGCCCGCGCCCGCCCCTCAGCCCCTGCCGAGGTCGCTCCTCAGCCCCCGTCGAGGTCGCGCCGCAGGTGCCGTGCCGTGAACGACTTCGGGTGCTCCAGCAGCGCCGCCGGAGTGCCCGCGAAGACCAGCTCCCCGCCGTGCTTCCCGCCGTCCGGCCCCAGGTCCACGATCCAGTCCGCCCGCTTGACCACGTCCATGTTGTGTTCGACGCAGATGACCGAGTTGCCGGCGTCCACCAGCCGGTCCAGCAGGGTGACCAGCGTGTCCACGTCGGCCATGTGCAGACCGGTCGTCGGCTCGTCCAGCACGTAGGTGCTGCCCGTGCGGTGCAGCTGGGTGGCGAGCTTCAGCCGCTGCCGCTCGCCGCCTGACAGCGAACTCAGCGGCTGTCCCAGCGACAGGTACGTCAGCCCCACGTCGTCGAGCGCGGCCAGCTTCCGCCGCACCGCCTCGTCCTCGAAGAACCCCGCAGCCTGCGCCGCCGTCATGTCGAGCACGTCCACGATGGAGCGCCCGGCCACCCGGTGCCGCAGCACCTCCTCCTTGAAGCGGCGCCCCTCGCACCGGGGGCAGGTCGTCGTCACCGGGTCCATGAACGCCAGGTCCGTGTGGATCACGCCGCGCCCCGAGCACTCGTCGCAGGCGCCGGCCGAGTTGAAGCTGAACAGCTTCGGCGCCACGCCGGCCGCCCGGGCGAAGACCTTCCGGACGGTGTCCATCACCCCGAGGAACGTCGCCGGGGTGGAGCGCGACGAGGCCGTGATCGCGCTCTGGTCGATCACCACCGCCTCCGGATGCGCACCGGTGAACACCTCGGACACCAGCGTCGACTTCCCGGAGCCCGCGACGCCCGTGACCGCCGTGAGCACCCCGACGGGGAAGTCCACGTCGACGCCCTTGAGGTTGTGCAGAGCGGCGCCCCGCACCGGCAGCCACCCCCGCGGCACCCGGAACGCCTCCTTCAGCTCCGCGCGGCGCCGCAGGTGCCGCCCGGTGAGGGTGTCCGCCTTCCGCAGCGCCGCCACCGGGCCCTCGAACACCACCCGGCCGCCGTCCGTGCCCGCCCCCGGGCCCATGTCCACGACGTGGTCGGCGATCGCCACCACGTCGGGGTCGTGCTCGACCACCAGCACCGTGTTGCCCCGGTCCCGCAGCCGTACGAGCAGGTCGTTCAGCCGCCCCACGTCCCGCGGGTGCAGCCCCACGCTCGGCTCGTCGAAGATGAAGGTCAGCCCGGTCAGCGAGCTGCCGAGGTGGCGCACCATCTTCAGCCGCTGGCCCTCCCCGCCCGACAGGGACGTGGTCTCCCGGTCCAAGGAGAGATAGCCGAGGCCGATGCCGACGAGCCGGTCCAGCCGCTCCCGCGCCGCGGCGGCCACCGGGGTCGCCACCGGATCGTCGATCCGGCCCAGGACCTCCACCAGGTCGGAGACCTCCAGCCGGCAGTAGTCGGCGATGCTGCGGCCGTCGATGCGGCTCGCCAGCGCCGCCTCGTTCAGCCGGGCCCCGCCGCACGCCTCGCACGCGCGCTGCGCGGTGAACCGGTCGACCGCCTCCCGGCGCCGCTGCGAGAGGGTGCCGGTGTCCCGCTTGAGGGACAGCCGGGTGAAGCGGTTGACGATCCCCTCGAACTGCATCTCGAACGAACCCGACTTCATGTCGATGTTGACCGAGAACCCGCTGCCGTACAGCAGCAGCTCACGCTCGGCGTCGGTGTACGCGCGCAGCGGCTTGGCCACGTCGAAGTGGCCGGACTCGGCGTACAGCTTCCACTCCCAGGAGCCGACGGAGAGCCCGGGCAGCAGCAGTGCACCGTCGGCGAGCGACTTCGACCAGTCGACGGCCCGTTCGACGTCGAGCTCCACCGTCTTGCCGATGCCGTCGCAGCCGGGGCACATCCCGGCGGGGTCGTTGAAGGAGTATGCGGTGGCCGGCCCGGCGCTCGGGGCGCCGTGCCGGGAGAAGAGCACCCGCAGCACCGCGTTGATGTCCGTCATGGTGCCGACGGTGGAGCGCGCGTTGCCGCCGATCGGCTTCTGGTCGACCACGATCGCCACGGACAGCTCGTCGATCGCGTCGACGTGGGGGCGCTCGTACTTCGGCAGCCGGTTGCGCAGGAAGGCGGTGAAGGTCTCGTTGAGCTGCCGCTGCGACTCCACGGCGATGGTGTCGAAGACGACGGACGACTTCCCGGAGCCGGACACCCCGGTGAAGACGGTGATCCGGTTCTTCGGGAGGGTGAGGGAGACGTCCTTGAGGTTGTTCTCGCGTGCGCCGGTGATGACGATGTCTTGCTCAGGCATGCCGGCGAAGCTAACCGGAATACCGGACATCTCTTGTCTGGATTTCTGCCCGGGTTCCCCGGTCGTCGGGTCCCGGGTCCTGAGTCCCCGGTCGTCGGGTCCCCTTTCCCCGGAGCGCGGCTCCCGCCGGTGGGGCGCCGTCCCGGACGACGCCCCACCGAGGGGGCTACTGCTGCGCCACCGGGTGGTGGAGCCTGCCTTCCCGGACGTCGTCGGCGCTGACGTCCCGCAGCTCCCCGTCCAGCAGCAGCCAGCGGGTCACCCCGATCGACTCCAGGAACGACACGTCGTGGCTGGCCACGACCAGCGCGCCTTCGTACGCGTCGAGCGCGTCGGTGAGCTTGCGCACGCTCGCCATGTCCAGGTTGTTCGTCGGCTCGTCGAGCAGCAGCAGCTGGGGCGCAGGCTCGGCCAGCAGCAGCGAGGCTAGCGCCGCCCGGAACCGCTCCCCGCCCGACAGGGTCCCCGCCGCCTGGTCCGCCTTCGCGCCCCGGAAGAGGAAGCGCGCGAGCTGGGCCCGGATGCGGTTGTTCGTCGCGGCGGGGGCGACCGAGGCCACGTTCTCGACCACGCTCCGCGCGTCGTCGAGGACGTCGAGCCGCTGCGGCAGGAAGCGTAGCGGTACCCGCACGTCCACCTCGCCCGACACCGGCTCCAGGCCGCCGGCGAGGGTGCGCAGCAGCGTGGTCTTGCCCGCGCCGTTCCGCCCCACCAGGGCGATCCGCTCCGGTCCGCGGATGTCGAACTCGCCCGCCACCGTGGCCCCGTAACGCAGCTCCAGGTCCCTCATGTGCAGGACTTCACGGCCCGGGTGGACCTGGGTGTGCGGCAGGTCGATCCGGATCTCGTCGTCGTCCCGGACCGCGTCCTGCGCTTCGTTCAGCCGTTCCCTGGCGCCCGCCAGACGCTCCTGGTGGACGGCCCGGTGCTTGCCCGCGGACTCCTGGGCGGAGCTCTTGAGGGTGTTGGCCACGACCTTGGGCACGCGCTTCTCCGCCTGCGCCTTCTTCGCGTACTGCCGCCGGCGGGCCAGCTTCGTCTGGGAATCGACCAGCTCGCGCCGCTGGCGTCGCACATCGGCCTCGGCGACGCGCACCATGCGCTCGGCCGCCTCCTGTTCGACGGCGAGTGCGTGCTCGTACGCGGTGAAGTTCCCGCCGTACCAGGTCACCTGACCGTCCCTGAGGTCGGCGATCTGGTCGACCAGCTCCAACAGCTCCCGGTCGTGGCTGACCACGACCATCACTCCGGTCCAGGACGAGACCGCGTCGTACAGCCGGCGCCGCGCGTACAGGTCGAGGTTGTTGGTGGGCTCGTCCAGCAGCAGGACGTCCGGCCGGGCCAGCAGCAGGGCGGCCAGCCGCAGCAGGACGCCCTCCCCGCCGGAGACCTCGCCGATGGTGCGGTCCAGGTCGACGTGGTCGAGCCCGAGCTGGTCGAGGGTGGCCCGGGCCCGCTCCTCGACGTCCCAGTCCTCACCGACGGCGGTGAAGTGCTCCTCGCTCGGATCGCCGGCCTCGATGGCGTGCAGCGCGGCCCGCGCGGCGGCGATCCCCAGCACCTCGTCGACCCGCAGCGCGGTGTCGAGCACGAGGTCCTGCGGCAGGTAGCCGATCTGACCGGCGGCGCGGACGAGCCCTTCGGCCGGCGTCAGCGCGCCCGCCAGCAGCTTCAGCAGGGTCGACTTGCCGGAGCCGTTGAGGCCGATCAGCCCGGTGCGGCCGGGGCCGATCGCGATCCGGAAGTCGTCGAAGACCTCCGTGCCGTCGGCCCAGGAGAACGAGAGCGCGGTGCAGGAAAGATGGGTGGCGTTGGTGGACATACGGGTCTCCCGGTTGCGTGGGGTGGAACGGGGCAACGGGTGGAGACACCGCAGTGCGCACGACGGAGCGGGAAGGGCCCGTGGAGCCGCGCGATCGGCGGCGCAGGGAGGGGTTCCGCAGGAAGGACGGCACGGCAGGCCGAGGTCGCACGCACTGCGCACACGCCGAAGACGGCGGTGGCGCACGGTGTCTCAGGACCTCAGACCTTCAACGTCCTTCTCCAATCGGACGGCGGCAGGAACGGGGGAAACGTAACGGGGGCGCGCGAGGGGCGTCAACCGCTTTTTCGGCGGGTCCGGCGCGGGGCCGACGAGGGCGGGCGCGGGGGCGACGCAGGGTCGGCGCGGGCGGGCGTCAGTGCACGTCGCCCAGGAGCTGGCTCAGATCGTGGTCGAGGTCGAGGAAGCGGTGCTCGTGGCCCTCGGGCGCCACGTCCTCCACCCGCTTCAGGAAGCGCCGCACGTCCCCGCTGTGGACGTGCACCACCGCGACGCCCTCGGGGGCGTGGAACTCGACCACCGTCCGGTCGTAGCCGTACGGCCGCACCCGGACGTCACCGACTCCGACCGGCTCCACCAGACCGGCCGACAGCAGGGAGCGGGCGAACGCCCAGGACACCTCCGTGCCCTCCAGCGTCGCGTTGGGCGGGAATGCCATCCGCACCGCGAAGGGGTCGTCCGTCTCGTACCGCAGCGTGACGCTCAGGGGCTCCGCCCGGGGTGCCGAAGCGACGATCCGGGCCTGCACGGCCTCTTCGATGACGACGGTGGATGTGGACATGGACGGACCCCTGTTCCCTGCACGCGCAGCCCCGCGGACGCTTCCCTGACACGGGGAAGGACGTCGACCGCGGCCCATCCGTGCATCGGCGGGGTGCGTGAGCTGTGTCACCGCGGGCCGCGGGCGGCGCCGCGGGGCGTCAGCCCGCGGTCTCCGCGCGCAGCGCTTCGAGCCCCGGCGCCGCCCTGGTGACGGCGACGTGGGTGATCCGGTACGCGCACACCCCGTCGAGCACGAACGGATCGGTCGCCACGACCGCGTCGATCCGTCCGCGGTCGTCCCCCGCGGCCAGGACCACACCGCCGTCCCGCGTGCCCTTGCGCCCCGAGGCGAGGAACAGCCCGTCCTCGTAGTGGTCGTTCACCCAGGCCATGTGCGCATCGCGCAGGGCGTCGACGCGCTCGACGGGCGCGGTGTAGGTCAGCTCCAGTACGAACATGATCGCCAGGCTACGGGCCGCCTTGGCCGATGCGGCCCGTAGGGTGGGCACCACCATGGAGATCATCGACACGCCCGACGGCTGGCCGCACGACGAAGCCGCCGCCCTCGCCCTCCAGGACGAACTGCGCGACCGCGTCGTCCTCGACGAGCCGGGACCTCCGGTGGGGGCCGGGACGGTGACCGGAGTGGACGTGGCGTACGACGACGGGCGCGACCTCGTTGCGGCGGCGGCCGTCACCCTGGACGCCGCAACGCTCGCCGTCGTCGCGCAGGCCACCGCGGTCGGCCGGGTCTCCTTCCCGTACGTGCCCGGGCTGCTGGCCTTCCGCGAACTGCCGGCCGTCCTCGCCGCGCTGCGGGCGCTGACCGTCGCGCCCGGCCTCGTCGTCTGCGACGGGTACGGGCGCGCGCACCCGCGCCGCTTCGGGCTCGCGAGCCACCTCGGGGTGCTCACCGGCCTGCCGACGATCGGCGTGGCGAAGAACCCCTTCGTCTTCACCCACGCCGAGCCCGGGCCGGAGCGGGGTGACTGGGCGCGGCTGAGCGCCGACGACGGCGAGGAGGTCGGCCGCGCGCTGCGCACCCGCGCCGGGGTCAAGCCGGTGTACGTCTCCGTCGGACACCGCGTCACCCTCGACGTGGCCTGCGCGCACACCCTCCACCTGGCGCCCCACTACCGGATCCCGGAGACGACGCGCCGCGCGGACCGCCTGTGCCGCGACGCCCTCGCGTCGGCGACGCAGAACGCGCCGTAGGGCGTCGTAAGGTCCCGTCTGCTGTGCCTCGTGACAGAGCAGCCGCAGACGCCACACCGCAGCACGCCGCACGGCGAAACCGCGTCCGGCAAGACACCTAGCGCACCGCCGCGGTCCGGAACCGGATGCCGGCAGCCCGCAGTCGCTCCAGCAGGGCGTCGCCCATCGCCACCGCCGTGGTCACCTGGCCCGCGACCTGCGGCAACTCGTCGTAGGCGAGGCTGAGTGCGGACTCTGCGAAGATCTTCGCGGTCTCGTCGTAGCCGGGGTCGCCGCCGGAGACCTCCGTGTACACCGTCCGACCGCCCCCCTCGCCCACGAACCGCACGGAGAACGAACTCCTCGCCCGGCGCTCCGCGTCCGGCCCGTCGCCCGGGCTCACGATCCGGCTCGACAGCCAGCGGCGGGTCCACGGCAGCTGGGCGAGGCCCGCGAGGGCGCCGGCCGCCGCGACGCCGGCCAGCGCGGTCGGCAAGGTGGGCACCGCGGCGTAGTGGCGGAAGCGGAAGTCGGGGCCGTAGCGCGGCAGCGCCCGTGCCGAGGAGGTGACGACGCGCGCGTCGAGCAGCGGCAGGGGTAGCGCCCAGGCGTGCGCCTCCCGGCTGTAGCGGGGGCCGCCGAGCGGCGCGCGGGCCCGTCGCGCCACCTGCCGGGGCTCGTGCAGCCGGCGCTCGCGCGCGGCCCGCCGCATCTGGCGTCCGCGGCCGAGCGCGTTGAGCGCCGATGCCAGCGTCCCGCCGGAGAACATCGCGTCGGTGCGGACGAAGCCGTCCACCGTCAGCGGCACGTCCTTCGGCAGCTGACGGACGGTGAAGTACACGCCCAGGTCCTGCGGCACGCAGTCGAAGCCGCACGCGTGCACCAGCCGGGCGCCCGTCTCCCGGGCGCGCGCGTCGTACCGCACGTACATCAGGTCCACGAACTCCGGCTCGCCCGTCAGGTCCAGATAGTCCGTACCGGCGTCCGCGCAGGCGGCGACCAACGGCTCGCCGTACCAGAGGTACGGGCCCACGGCGCTCGCCACCACCCGGGCGGACCCGGCCAGCGCGCGCAGCGCCGCCGGGTCGTCCGCCGACGCCTCCACCAACGGCAGTTCGGCGCAGTGCGGGTGGTCGGCGGCGAGCCGATCGCGCAGGCGCTCCAGCTTCGTGCGGCTGCGGCCGGCGAGCGCCCAGCGGCAGCCCTCGGGCGCGTGCGCCGCGAGGTAGCGGGCCGTCAGCTCCCCGACGAAGCCGGTCGCCCCGAAGAGCACCATGTCGTGGCGGCGCCCCGCGCGACTGCTTCCGCCCGATCTGTCCTGCCCGCCCTGCCTGCCCTGCCTGCCCTGCCCGCCCTGTCCGTGCTGCCTGGCCAATGGGTCCTCCACCGATGACGCCGTGCCCGTGCCCACGCGCCTCTCCGTCACGCGCGGGCAGACCCTAACGCGCCCGACCACCTGGGGAAAGAGCGGACGCGGCAGCCCCGCGGGCGCCGGCGATCGGGCGAGTGCCCGGCCCGGTCGCGCGGAAAGGCCGGGAAACCCTTGTAAGCGCTGAAACACGTTCTTACCATCACTGGTGTTACATCAGTTGTGTCACATCAAGGCTGGGGAATCGATGACGCCGACCTCGACGGCAGCGACAGGGAACGGCCCGCTGAGCGGGGTCAGGGTGGTCGAGTTGGCGGGCATCGGGCCCGGCCCCTTCGCCGCGATGCTCCTCGCCGACCTCGGCGCGGACGTGGTGCGCGTCGACCGGCCCGACGGCTCGGGGCTCGCCATCCCCGCCGCGTACGACCTCACCAACCGCAACAAACGGTCCGTCCTGGTCGATCTCAAGGCCGACGGCGGCGCCGAGCGCGTGCTCGACCTCGTCGAGCGGGCGGACGTCCTGATCGAGGGCTTCCGGCCCGGGGTCGCCGAACGCCTCGGTGTCGGCCCCGACGCCTGCCTCGCCCGCAACCCCCGCCTGGTGTACGGCCGGATGACCGGCTGGGGCCAGGACGGCCCCCTCGCCCAGCGCGCCGGACACGACATCGGGTACATCGCCGTCACCGGCACCCTCGGGATGATCGGCGCGCCCGACGAGCCGCCGGCCGTCCCCGCGAACCTCCTCGGCGACTACGCGGGCGGCTCCCTCTACCTCGTCGTCGGCGTCCTCGCCGCCCTCCAGCACGCCCGCTCCGAAGGCGGCACGGGACAGGTCGTGGACGCGGCCGTGGTGGACGGCGCCGCCCACCTCGCCACGATGATCCACGGCATGATGGCCGCCGGCGGCTGGCAGGACCGCCGCGGCGCCAACCTCCTGGACGGCGGCAGCCCCTTCTACGGCTGCTACGAGACCGCCGACGGCGAGTACATGGCCGTCGGCGCGCTGGAGAAGCGGTTCTACGACGAGTTCGTGCGCCTGCTGGGCATCGAGGACCAGGCCCCGTCCCGCAAGGAGTTCGACCGCTGGGACGAACTGCGCGACCTGGTCGCCGCCCGCTTCAAGTCGCGCACCCGCGCCGAGTGGACGGCGGTCTTCGAGGGCTCCGACGCCTGCGTGGCCCCCGTGCTCTCGCTGCGGGAGGCCCCGGCCCACCCCCAACTCGCCGCCCGCGCCACCTTCACCGACCACGGCGGCATCACCCAACCGGCGCCGGCGCCCCGGTTCTCCGCCACCCCCACCACGATCCGCTCGGGGCCCACCGCGCCGGGCGCGGACGCCGCGTCCGTGGCCCGCGACTGGGACCTGCCCGCCCGCCCCTAGTGCGTCTCTGCAAACTCTGCAAAGTCCCGTCTGCCCGGCGGGGAAGCGCCACGACCTCCCGATCCGAAAGGCAGTCGTCTTGACCACCGAAGCGTACGTGTACGACGCGATCCGCACCCCGCGCGGGCGCGGCAAGGCCAACGGCGCCCTGCACGGCACCAAGCCGATCGACCTCGTCGTCGGTCTGATCCAGGAGCTGCGCAGCCGCCACCCCGAGCTCGATCCGGCCGCCATCGACGACATCGTCCTGGGCGTCGTCGGACCGGTCGGCGACCAGGGCTCCGACATCGCCCGGATCGCGGCCGTTGCCGCCGGGCTGCCCGACACCGTCGCCGGAGTCCAGGAGAACCGCTTCTGCGCCTCCGGCCTCGAAGCCGTCAACATGGCGGCGATGAAGGTCCGCTCCGGCTGGGAGGACCTGGTGCTCGCCGGCGGCGTCGAGTCCATGTCGCGCGTCCCGATGGGCTCCGACGGCGGGGCCTGGTTCGCCGACCCGATGACCAACACCGCCGTCGGCTTCGTCCCGCAGGGCATCGGCGCCGACCTGATCGCCACCATCGAGGGCTTCTCCCGGCGCGACGTCGACGAGTACGCCGCACTGTCGCAGGAGCGGGCCGCCGCCGCCTGGAAGGCCGGCCGCTTCGACCGCTCCGTGGTGCCCGTGCGCGACCGCAACGGACTCGTCGTCCTCGACCGCGACGAACACCTGCGCCCCGGCACGACCGCGGACACCCTCGCCGCCCTCAAGCCCTCCTTCGCCGGCATCGGCGACCTCGGCGGCTTCGACGCCGTGGCCCTGCAGAAGTACCACTGGGTCGAGCAGATCGACCACGTACACCACGCCGGCAACTCCTCCGGCATCGTCGACGGCGCCGCGCTCGTCGCCGTCGGCACCAAGGAGGTCGGCGAGCGGTACGGGCTCGCGCCCCGCGCCCGCATCGTGTCGGCGGCCGTCTCCGGCTCCGAGCCGACGATCATGCTCACCGGTCCGGCGCCCGCCACCCGCAAGGCCCTCGCCCGCGCCGGGCTGACGATCGACGACATCGACCTCGTCGAGATCAACGAAGCGTTCGCCGCCGTCGTCCTGCGCTTCGCGCGCGAACTCGACGTCCCCCTCGACCGGATCAACGTCAACGGCGGGGCGATCGCGCTCGGCCATCCGCTGGGCGCGACAGGAGCGATGATCCTCGGCACCCTCGTGGACGAACTGGAACGCCAGGACAAGCGGTACGGACTGGCGACGCTCTGCGTCGGCGGCGGCATGGGCATCGCCACCGTCGTCGAACGCGTAGCGCCCTGACTCCCGCCGACCGCCACTGCCACCCGGAGACCGCAGCCATGACCACCACCACGACCACGACCGGTGACGCGACCACCCACCCCACCATCCGCTGGGAACGCGACGACACCGGTGTCGTCACCCTCGTCCTGGACGACCCCCAGCAGTCCGCCAACACCATGAACGAGGCGTTCCGCACCTCCCTCGCCGCGATCGCGGCCCGCCTGGAGGCCGAGCGGGACACCGTCCGCGGCATCGTCGTCACCTCGGCCAAGAAGACCTTCTTCGCCGGCGGCGACCTCAAGGACATGATCAAGATCGGGCCGGCGCAGGCCCGGCAGGCGTTCGACGTCGGCATGGAGGTCAAGCGCGCCCTGCGCCGGATCGAGACCCTCGGCAAACCCGTCGTCGCCGCGATCAACGGCACCGCGCTCGGCGGCGGTTACGAGATCGCGCTCGCCTGCCACCACCGCATCGCCCTCGACGCCCCCGGCGCCAAGATCGGCCTGCCGGAGGTCACCCTCGGGCTGCTGCCCGCAGCCGGCGGCGTCACCCGCACCGTACGCCTCCTCGGGATCGCCGACGCCCTGCTCAAGGTGCTCCTCCAGGGCACCCAGTACGCCCCGCGGCGCGCCCTGGACAACGGCCTCGTCCACGAGGTGGCCGCCACCCCCGACGACATGCTCACCAAGGCCCGCGCCTTCATCGACGCCCACCCCGAGTCGCAGCAGCCCTGGGACGTCAAGGGGTACAAGATTCCCGGCGGCACCCCCTCGTCGCCCCGGTTCGCCGCCGAACTGCCCGGCTACCCGGCGAACTTGAAGAAGCAGACCGGCGGCGCGCCCTACCCGGCGCCGCGCAACATCCTGGCCGCCGCCGTCGAGGGGTCCCAGGTCGACTTCGAGACCGCACAGACCATCGAGGCCCGCTACTTCACCGAGCTGGTCACCGGACAGACCGCCAAGAACATGATCCAGGCGTTCTTCTTCGACCTCCAGGCGGTCAACTCGGGCGCCAGCCGCCCCCGCGGCGTCGAGCCGCGCCGGGTGCGCAAGGTGGCCGTGTTGGGCGCCGGGATGATGGGCGCCGGCATCGCGTACTCCTGCGCCCGCGCCGGGATCGACGTCGTCCTCAAGGACGTCTCCGCCGAAGCCGCCGAGCGCGGCAAGGCGTACTCGCAGAAGCTGCTCGCCAAGGCGCTGTCCCGGGGCCGCACGACCGAGGTCAAACGGGACGCCCTGCTCGCCAGGATCACCCCGACCGCGGACGTCGCGGACCTCGCGGGCTGTGACGCGGTGATCGAAGCCGTCTTCGAGGACACCGCGCTGAAGCACAAGGTCTTCCAGGAGGTCCAGGAGGTGGTGGCGCCCGACGCGCTGCTGTGCTCCAACACCTCCACCCTGCCCATCACCGCGCTCGCCGAAGGCGTGGCGCGCCCCGCCGACTTCGTCGGCCTGCACTTCTTCTCACCGGTCGACAGGATGCCGCTGGTGGAGATCATCAAGGGCGACGGCACCGGCGACGAGGCGCTGGCCCGCGCCTTCGACCTGGTGCGGCAGATCAACAAGACCCCGATCGTGGTCAACGACTCCCGCGGCTTCTTCACCTCGCGGGTCATCGGCCAGTTCATCAACGAAGGCGTCGCCATGGTCGGCGAGGGCGTCGAGCCCGCCTCGATCGAGCAGGCCGCGGCGCAGGCCGGCTACCCCGCCAAGGTGCTGTCCCTGATGGACGAACTCACCCTCACCCTGCCGAGGAAGATCCGCCGCGAGGCGCGACGGGCGGTCGAGGAGGCCGGCGGCACCTGGACCGCGCACCCGGCGGAAGCGGTCGTCGACCGGATGGTGGACGAGTTCGGCCGCCCCGGACGCAGCGGGGGAGCGGGCTTCTACGAGTACGGCGAGGACGGCGCCCGGGGCCGCCTGTGGCCGGGGCTGCGTGAGCACTTCACCCGGCCCGACGCCGACGTCCCGTTCGTCGACCTCCAGGAACGAATGCTCTTCTCGGAGGCGCTGGACGCCGTCCGCTGTCTGGAGGAGGGCGTCCTGACCTCGGTCGCCGACGCCAACATCGGCTCCATCATGGGCATCGGCTTCCCCGCGTGGACCGGGGGCGTGCTCCAGTACGTCAACGGCTACGAGGGCGGGCTCCCCGGCTTCGTCGCCCGGGCGCGCGTCCTGGCGGCCCGCTACGGGGAGCGGTTCGAGCCGCCGGCACTGCTGGTGTCGAAGGCGGAGCGCGGCGAACGCTTCACGGACGCGCCGTAGCCCGCGCCCCCGAAGCCCCTCGCGCCCCTTCCGACGGGTCCGCCTGCCGCCGCCTCGGCGGGCGCGGTTCGCCGTGCGGCGAGCTGGGTCGGTTGCGTCCGCGCCCCGGTGGTGGGCTGATCGCGCAGTTCCGCCCCCTGTGCCCTGCGGGCACGGGGGGACCCCCAGCGTCCCTGAGCGCCGTTCTCCTACAGGAACGTTGCCGTCCGCGGCCCGGTGGTGGGCTTGTCGCGCAGTTCCCCGCGCCCCTGTTTCGCTGCCCCCGTCACTCGTCTGCGGGCCGTGGGTGGGCTTGCCCCGGGCACCCGCAGATACACGACGGGCTGAGCGAATCAGGTGGCGTGGGGGGCGGAACTGCGCGACCAGCCACAGACGGCCCGCAGAGACCAACGCACCCGGCAGGGAAACGGCGGGACGTCGCGGGCCAGCCCTAGCTTTCCTCGTCGTGCCGCTGGTGGCCGTCCGGCGTGAAGGCGGTCCGGAGCTCCTCCTTCAGCGAACGGTGGAACGCGGTCACCAACGCCTGCACCACCAGCGGACGCACGGTCGCGGACAGCGCGCGCATCGCCTCGGCGCGCTCCGCCTCGCCCCGGGGCCGGCCGTCGTCCTCCTCCCGGTCCCGGTACGGGGGCCACACCTCGTCCCGGAACAGCCGGGTCAGCTCGTGCGCCACCGAGCGGGTGTGCTCCACGAGGACGGTGCGGGCCGCGAGGATCGTCTCGTACGTGATCGGGACGTCCAGCAACTGCGCGCCGAGCCGCAGCAGGCCCGGGTCGACCCGGTAGGTGCCCGGCGCCCCGTCGCGCTCGCGCTCCACGGCGCCCATCGCGACCAGCCGTTCGACGTCGCCTTCGTCGAGCGCGCGACCGAGCCGCCGTTCGACCTCGGCGTGCGTGGCCACCTCGGCGGAGTCCGGCATCCAGGACGCCACCAGCGCCCGGTGGATCGCCAGGTCCTGCGCGCTCAGGTCCCCCGGCAGCTGCTCCAAGTACCGCTCGACGGCGGACAGCGTCATGCCCTGGCGCTGCAACTCCTCGATGAGCGCGAGGCGCGACAGGTGCTCGGCGCCGTACCGACCGACCCTTCGGGGGCCGATCGCCGGCGGCGGCAGCAGCCCGCGGGTGCCGTAGAAGCGGATCGTCCGCACGGTCACTCCGGCCCGGGCCGCCAACTCGTCGACCGTGAACGTCGCCCCGTCGCCGTCGGGGGAGCCCGGGGCCGAGGTCGCGGCGGTGCCGATAGCCATCCCTGCGCCTCACTTTCCCCTTCGCGGTGCAACAGTATTGCTGTCTCACCACTGCTGTGAAAGCCCCCCACCTGGCCGCAGACGCCAACCTCGCGCACCGCACGGTGCAACCGCGCTCACGCACCCGGGGGCGTACCCGTGCCGCGGAGGTACGCGAGGACCGCGCGGACCCGGCGGTGGTCGTCCGCGGCCGGGGGGAGGTCGAGCTTGAGAAGGATGCTCGCGATGTGCTTCGCGACCGCAGCATCGGTGACCACCAGCTCCCTGGCCACCGCCGCGTTCGAGCGGCCCTCGGCGATCAGGCCGAGCACCTCGCGCTCCCGCGGAGTCAGTCGGGACAGCGGGTCGCGGCGGCGCGCCAGGAGTTGGCGCACCACCTCGGGGTCGACGACCGTGCCCCCCTCCGCCACCCGCGCGACCGCGGCCACGAACTCCTCGACGTCGCCCACCCGGTCCTTGAGGAGGTAGCCAGTGCCGGCCCGGTGCCGGGAGGCGACGAGTTCGTCCGCGAACGTCTGCTCCACGTACTGGCTGAGCACCAGCGCCCCCAGCGACGGCTGGAGCCGCTGCAGCTCCCGCACCGCGCGCAGACCCTCGTCGCTGAAGCCCGGCGGCATGCGGACGTCGGCGATCACCACGTCGGGCCGGTGTTCGAGGGCCGCCGCCACCAGCGAAGGGCCGTCCCCGACGGCCGCGGCCACCGTGTGGCCGAACCTCTCCAGGAGCCCCACCAGCCCCTCCCTCAGCAGCACCGCGTCCTCGGCGATGACCACGGTCAACTTCCGCACGGCACGGCCTCCCCGGACGTCCCCACCGGAATCTCCAACCGCACCAGCGTCGGCCCGCCGGCGGGGCTGGACAGCAGCATCCGGCCGTCCACCGCGGCCACCCGGTCCGCGAGGCCCGTCAGCCCGGAGCCGCCGTCCGGCGACGCCCCGCCGCGGCCGTCGTCCCGCACCTCCACCACCAGCGTGCCCGCGTCGACCCGGCCGCTGATGCGGCAGCGGGCCGCGCCGCTGTGCCGCGCCGCGTTGGTCAGCGCCTCCGTCACGGCGTAGTACGCGGCGACTTCGACCGTCGACGGCAGCCGTCGCGCCAGGCTCAGGTCCAGGTCGACGGGGACTGGGGAGCGGCCGGCCGCGTCCCGTACGGCGGCTGGCAGCCCCCGCTCGCTCAGCACCTGCGGATGCACCCCGCGGATCAGCTCGCGCAGCTCCGCCAGGGCCTCCTTCGCCATCCGGTGCGCATCGGCGACCTCCTGCGCCGCGCGCGAGCCGGGCGGCAGGTCGAGCCCGGCGAGGCCGAGCTTCATCGTCAGGGCCACCAGCCGCTGCTGCGCCCCGTCGTGCAGGTCCCGCTCGATGCGGCGGCGCTCCGTCTCGTACGCGTCCATCAGCCGCGCCCGGGAGCGCCGCACCTCACGCAACTCGCCCTCGCGCGGCACCAGCACTGCCCGGGCGACGGCAGCCCGCGCGCCGGCCCACGCGGTGAGCGGGTACGCGGCCACCGGCAGCAGCAGGACGCCCGCGACCGGTCCCGCCACCGCAGCCCACGACGGTGCGGTGGGCTGCAGGGGCGCGGTGAGCAGCACCCCGGGGATGCCGGCCGCGACGAGCAGCAGCGACAGGTCCACCCACCCCACGGCGAGTACGGACAGGGCGCCGTACCCCACCGAGCGCCAGCCCCCGCCACGGCCGTCACCCGCCGGGTCCACCAGGCGCAGCCTGCGCAGCTCCAGCGGCCCGGACAGGGCCGCGACGAACGCGAGCACGGCGACCGCGCCCGAGGCCGCCGTCACGGCCCCGATGCGCGGCCCCGCCGCGACGAGCCCGCCGACGGCCACCCAGGCAGCCATCCCGAGCACCCCGCCGGACAGCAGGTACCCGATCGAACGCCAGGGCCAGGACGTCAGCAAGAAGCGCAGCGGCTGCCGGGTCAGCGCCTCCAGGGCGGTGCGGTGGACCATCCCGCGACCGTAGCCGCGCCCCGCACCCCTGCGCAGTAGTGCCAGGTGTAGTACGAGGACTAGCCCGGCCGCCCGTGTGCCGAGCGGGCCGTACGCGGTGGACTTCGACCATGCCCAGCACAACTCACCAGAGCCAGACCAAGACCGCGACCGCGGCACACCCCGTCGAACTGCAGGCACTCACCCGGCGCTACGGCACCGGTGACGGGGCCGTGACCGCGCTGGACGGGGTCAGCCTCGACTTCGTCCGCGGCACCCTCACCGCCGTCATGGGCCCGTCGGGCTCCGGCAAGTCGACGCTGCTGCACTGCGCCGCCGGCCTCGAACGCCCCTCGGCCGGCCGGGTCGTCCTCGACGGCACGGACCTGACCGGGCTCGACGAGACCGGGCTCACGCTGCTCCGCCGCGACCGGGTCGGCTTCGTCTTCCAGGCGTTCAACCTGGTCTCCGCGCTGACCGCGGAGGAGAACGTCGCCCTGCCGCTGCGGCTCGCCGGGCGCCGGCCCGATCCGACGGCCGTGGCCGTGGCGCTGGCCGAGGTCGGCCTCGCCGACCGGGCACGACACCGGCCGAGCACCCTGTCCGGCGGGCAGCAGCAGCGCGTCGCCATCGCCCGCGCGCTCATCGGCGACCCGGCCGTCCTGTTCGCCGACGAGCCCACGGGCGCCCTCGACACCAAGACGTCGTGGCACGTGCTGACGCTGCTGCGCGGACTGGTGGACGAGCGCCGACAGACCGTGATCATGGTGACGCACGACCCGGTAGCGGCGTCCTTCGCCGATCGGGTGGTGTTCCTCGCGGACGGGAAGGTCGCCGACGAGACCCGCTCCCGTACGGCGGCCACCACCATCGCCGCCCGCACGGCCACCCTGGAAGCCGGCGCGGGCGGCGGCCGGGAGGCGGAGCGTACGGAGCCAGGAGCGCGCTCGGAGTCGGGGGCCGGCGCGTGAAGACCTCCCTCGCCTTCCTGCGCGAACGCCGGAGCGCCTTCGTCGGCTCGTTCACCGCCCTGTGCCTGGGCGCGGCCGTCCTCGCCATGAGCGCCCTGGTCCTGCTCTCCGGCGGCAGCGGCGTGCCCGAGCGGTACGCCGGCACCCCGGTGCTCGTCCAGAGCGGACCGCTGGATCAGGCCACCTTCCACGAGGCCGCGCCCTTCGCGCCCGCTGCCGTCCGGCGCCTCACCAGTGACCTTGCGGGACTGCCCGGCGTACACGCCGCCGTCCCCGACCGCTCCTTCTACGCCCAGGCCGTCGACGGCCCGCGCCCGCTCGACGAGCAGCGCGCCGGGGACCGGCTCGGCCACGGCTGGTCGAGCGCCGCCCTCGCCCCGTACCGCCTCGCCTCCGGCCGGGCGCCGCGCGCCGCGGACGAGGTCGCACTCGACCGTTCCCTCGGCCTCGCCACCGGTGCGCGCACCACCCTCCTCACCGCGGACGGCCCCGCGCCCTTCACGGTGTCGGGCACGGTCGACGGGCCCGGCTACTACCTCACCGACGCCCGTGCCGCCGAACTGTCGGGCGGAGTACGGGTCATCGGGTTGCGCCTGGAGGAGGGCGTCGACGCCGACGCCGTCGCCGCGGGTGCCGCCCGGGTCGTCGGCGACGACGGCCGGGTGCTGCGCGGCGAAGGGCGCGCCGACCTCGCGCCGGGGGAGGACGAGAAGACCCGGTGGATAGGCGGCCAGGTGGTCAGCGCGATGACCGGGCTCTCCGCCTTCGTCACCGTCTTCGTCGTCTCCTCCGCCTTCGCGTTCACCGTGCTGCGCCGCCGGCGCGAGTTCGGACTGCTGCGGACGGTCGGCGCGACCCCGCGTCAGGTCCGGCGCACGGTGTACGCGGAGGGGCTGGCCATCGGCGCCTTCGCCGCCGCCGTCGGCACCCTGATCGGCACCCTCGGCGCGCCCGTGCTCGGGGACGTCCTGGTGGACGCCGGGTTCCAGCCGCGCGGCTTCGCCGTCGTACAGCGGCCCTGGGCGTCCGCGCTGGCCTTCCTGGCGGGCGTGGCGGTCGCGTTCGCCGGGGTGTGGACGGCGTCGCGCCGGGCCGCCCGCATCGGTCCCATGGAGGCGCTGCGCGAAGCCGCCGTCGACGACCGGCCGCTGCCGCCGTGGCGCCGCAACACCGGGCTGGCCGCCACCCTGCTCGGCGTCGGCGCGGCCGTCGGCACCGCGTCCGCCGCGCCCTCCGACATGATCGCTCTCGCCCTCGTCACGGCCGCGGGACTGATCACGGGCGCGGCCCTGCTGATGCCGGCGTTCGTACCGCCCCTGGTGCGGCTGGCGACCCGGCCCTTCCGCCGCGCCAAGGGCGCCACCGCCGTCCTGGTGCGGTCCGGCATGCTGGCCGCCGTGCGCCGCACGTCGTCGACCGTCGCCCCGGTGCTCGCCACGGTCGCCTTCACCGTGCTGATCACGGTGAACACCGCCACCACGGCGCAGTCGTACGCGGACCGGGACGTGGCGTCCGTACGGGCCGATGCGACCGTCGTGCCGGACGGGACGCCCGGTCTGACGGACGCCGAAGTCTGCCGGATCACCGGTTCGCCGATCGTGCCGACCGTGCTGTACGCGGGTCCCGAGCGCGCCCCGGTCGAGGCCGTCGGCGTCGATCCGACGTCGTACGCCGCGGTCCACGGGTTGCCCGGCGACGGCCTCGCCGCGCTGCGGGGGCCTGGCGATGCCGTGGTGGTCTCCCGTTCCGGCCTCGCCGCCTTCGGCGCCGGCGAGGGCGACGCGGTCCCCGTCACCTTCGAGGACGGCACCACCCGCACCCTGCGGATCGCGGCCGTGCTCGACGACCGGGCACTGCCCCACGCCGCGGTGCTCAGCCGTGCCGTGGTGCGCGCCCACGACCCGTCGGCGCTGACCGCGGCCGTGCACCGCACGGGCCCGCCGGTCGAGGTCCGCGGCGGCCGGGAGACCGCGGTCGAGGAGTTCGGGGGCCGCGACGACGCGGCGGAGGATCGACTGGTGCGGGTCTTCACCCTGCTGCTGGTCGCCCTGTCGGCCGGGTACACCGGCATCGCGGTGGCCGGCACCCTGCTGATGTCCACCGCGGACCGCGTCCCCGACCTGCGGATCCTGCGCCGCTCCGGTGCGACGGTCCGTCAGGTGCTCGGGGTGCTGGCCGTGGAGAGCGTCCTGGTCGTCGCCATCGGCACCGTTCTCGGCGCGCTGGTCGCGCTGCCGTCGCTGCTCGGCATCCGGGCCGGGCTGAGCGGGACGTTGGGCGTTCCGGTCGCCCTGGTGGTGCCCTGGCCGCCGATCCTCGTGACCGTGGCGGCCACCTTGCTGATCGCCCTGCTGGCCACGGTCCTCCCGGCGGCGCGGTCCCTGCGTACGAAGGACGGCGCACCGGACGTGCGGACCACGAGCTGAGCCGCAGGCTTACGGCGACGAACGGCGACGAACGGCGACGAACGGCGACGAACGGCGCTGGGCGGGGCCCGATGGGGACCCCGCCCAGTGTGTCGTGTCCTGCCGCGCCGCGCAGGGCGGCGCCGGTCACTCCCGTTCGCTCGTTCCCTGATCAGTACGGCTCAGTACACGCTCACTCCGTACGCCGCCAGCGCCTCACGCACGGGCTGGTGGATCGCCGAGCCGTTCGTGCCCGAGCAGCCGGAGCTGCCGGAGTGGATGCCGAGCGCCGTGCCGCCCGCGAAGTGGGCGCCGCCGCTGTCGCCGCCCGCGGAGCAGGCCGTGGTGCGGACCATGTTGTAGACCGGGCCCTCGCTGTAGTTGACGGTCACGTTCACCGCCGTCACCACACCGCTGGTCACCCGGGTCGTCGAGCCGCTCTTCTGGAGCGACTGGCCGACGATCGCGTCGGCGGCTGCGGAGATGTCCTGGGAGCTGCCGTTGTAGAGGTTCACGGTCCCCGGCGGCACGTCGGTGCCGCTGTAGCGGACCAGCCCGTAGTCGTTCGTGGGGAAGCTGGTGCCCTCCCGGGTGCCGATCGACGGGCCGCCGGAGGTGGCGGACCAACTGCTGGCCACGTTCGTGCAGTGGCCGGCGGTCAGGAAGTACCGGGCCGAGCCCTTGACCACGTTGAAGGCCGCGGAGCAGCGGTAGCCGCCGCCGTAGATGGCGTCGCCGCCCTGGACCTCCTTGGTGAAGACCCCGGGCACCCGCTCGACGCGCACCGCGTCGCCGAGCGAGGCGGCGACGGCGCGCAGCTTCGCCAGGGAGCGGGCGGAGAGGGACTGGTCCGCCTCCACGACGACCTGGTTGCTGGCGGGGTCGATGCCCCAGGAGGTCCCGGTGATCTTCGCCCGGGACTCCAGGGCGCCCATCGCGTCCTCCAACTGCGCCGTGGAGCGCGCCACGACCTCGGCGCGGGCGCCCGCGGCGCGCACCTGGGAGGCGGCGGTCGCATCGGTGACGGTGACGACGAGTTCACCGGTCTCGGCGTCGAGGTAGGTGCCGGCGGTGCGTTCGCCGAGGCTGCGTTCGAGCTGGGCGTCGAGTGCGTACTGACTGGTGGACGCGGTGACACCGGGCCCCGGGGGCGGGGTGGGGGCGACCGCCGTCGGTGGCGGCGCGGCGGACGCGGCCGTGGTGCCGAGTCCGGCGAGGGGCAGGGTCAAGAGGACGGACAGGCAGATGCGCGCGCTGAGCGTGCGTCTCATGGGGGGCTTCTCCTTCGCAGGTATCCGTGGGGTGGATTGTGGGGGTTCACGAAGTTCGGTGCGAACGGGAAGAAGGGTGCTCCGCCCGATCAATGTGGCATGCCCCTGTCATTCAGACAAGGGCGCGTCGACGCGTGCCGCGCGCCCCCAAGGGCCGGTAACGGGCCGTCAGGACGCCTCCCCCGGACGGCCGCAGACGGGCCGCCAACCGGGTGCGGTGCACTCCCGCCCGCCCGTACCGCCAGCGAGGTGAACGCGCCCCGTTCGTCGAACCGTTCGTCGCCCCGGTTCGTCGACCCGCTCGCCGCCCCGACCGTCGGCCCGTGCGTCCTACCGTCCGGAGCCCACCACGGGGTAGTGGTCCGACAGATCCGTGTACGTGTACGTCCGACCCCAACTGGAGACCGTCCAAGGCGCGGTCCGCTCCGCCACCACGTCATTGGTCCACCCGGCCGGACGCGCGTGCCCGGCGCGGTGCAGCACGTGGTCCAGGTCCTCGCTCGGCGTGCCGGGGTAGCGGTCCGCGGCGATCGAGTTCCGCGCGGTGTCGAAGGAGTACGGGTGCCCGGTCCGGCTCGCGGGCGCGACGAGCCCCGCGTCCGCGAGCATGGTGGCGAACTCCGGCGTCCGGGTGTCCACGTTCAGATCGCCCGCCACCACGACCTGCTCGGACGCCGGGATGCCCTTGGCGTCCAGGAAGGCGTCGAGCTCGCGGAACTGGCTGCTGCGCACCTTCGCCGCCTCGCCCGCCGCGCAACCCGGATCGGTGGACTGGGCGTGGGTGCCCACCACGTGCACCCGGGCGTCGCCCACCTGGAGCACCGCGTACACGAACCCCTTGTTCGACCACCAGTCCGAGCCGCACGCGTCCTTGAAGACGTACTGCTCCTTGCGGACCACGGGCCACTTGCTGAGCACGGTGACGCCGCCGTCCTCGGGCGTGGTGGCCGAGTACGAACCGCGCGTGGCGTCCCAGCCGCTCTTGCCGCGCCCCAGCACCGGCGTCTGGTGCGGGTACTGCGCGGCGGCCGTGCGCTGGAGCTGGTCCGACGTGCCGTTGTCGAACGCCTCCTGGAGCACGACGACGTCGTTGCCGCGGAAGAACGGCGCCGCGGGGATCGCCGCGGCCCGGTGCTCCTGTCCCCAGTTCGGATAGAGGGTGCGGCTCATCAAGAACGCGTTGTACGTCAGCACCTTCAGCTCCGGTGCCGCCGGCGCGGCGGCTGCCGCCGGCGACGCGGTGCCGGCCAGTGCGGCGGCGCCGAGGGTGAGGGAGAGGAGGGGGGAGAGCAGGGCGACGGCGGTACGGCGGATGCGGGGGCGGCGCGGCACGACGGCTCCTGGAGGCGGTGGGCGTAAGAGGGGACGCCGACCATCCAAGCAGCCGTAGTTACCGTCAGGTAATGAGTAGGTGCCCACTTCCTTGCCGCAGCGGTACGATCGTTTCGGCACGCCGACGCGGCAGCACGCTCCAGACCCGGACAAGACAGGACGAACACCTTGAATGACAAGCTGCTCCCCCTCGACATCGGTCCGCTCAACCCCACCGGGTGGGGCCTCGTCGTGGGTTTCGTGGCCTTCGCCATCGTCTACGCGGTGCTCGCCGGCCGGCTGCTGCCCCGCGCCGCGGCCATCATCGCCGAGCGTGAGGCCAAGACCCAGGGTGTGATGGACGCCGCCGACGAGGTGCGCACCGAGGCGGAAGAGGTCCGCGCCCAGCGCGAGGCCATCCTCGCCGAGGCGCGCCACGAGGCCGCCCACACCCGCCAGCAGGCGCACGAGGAGGGCACCGCCCTGATCGCCGCCGCCCGTGCGGAGGCGCAGCAGGAGAAGGAGCGCATCCTCGCCGAGGGCGCCGCGGCCATCGAGGCCGAGCGCGTCGTCGCCGAGGCGGCGCTGCGCGCCGACGTCGACGCGTGGGGCCACTCGCTGGCCGAGCGCATCGTGGGCGAGCCCGTGCCGGCTCCGTCCCAGAGCCGCCGCGCCTCCGAGTGACCTGCGTCACCCGCTGCCGAGTCGGCGGCGGGTGAGCGAACCCCCTGCGGCGCCCCGAGCCTGACGGCCGGGGCGCCGCAGTCGTGTGTCCGGCCCCGTTGCTCCACCTCGCCACTGCCGCCGCGCGCCGGCCCGCGTTCCGACACAAACACCACGTACGCCCCACCCGCCGCACGGACCACCCGATGGCCCCCTGTTGCCGGGCAGTTCGCGGGAGTACGGTCCGGCCATGTCGATACGTGCGCGGGGCCCCCGCATGACGTACAGATCGCTCACCACGGCGGCGCTCGCCGCCCTGATGGCCATGACGCTCTCCCCGACGGATGCGCAGAGCGCACCCGCGCGGGAGAGCAGACCCGTCTACTCCTACCCCGACGCGATCCGCGAGTCCGTCTGGGTGGACACCCGGCTCGACGGCGACGGCGACGGCCGCACCGACCGGGTCGCCGTCGACGTCGTCCGCCCGAAGGAAGCCGCCCAGCAGGGCCGCCGCATCCCCGTGATCATGGACGCCAGCCCGTACTACGCCTGCTGCGGGCGGGGCAACGAGAGCCAGCGCAAGACGTACGACGCCCAGGGCAACCCCGTCCAGTTCCCGCTCTACTACGACAACTACTTCGTCCCCCGCGGCTACGCCTTCGTCGCCGTCGACCTCGCGGGCACCAGCCGTTCCGACGGCTGCGTGGACGTCGGCGGCCGGTCCGACGTGCTGTCCGCGAAGGCCGTCGTCGACTGGCTCAACGGCCGCGCCCGCGGCTACAGCAGCCGCACCGGCGGCGAACGCGTCCGGGCCGACTGGTCCACCGGCAAGACCGGCATGATCGGCAAGAGCTACGACGGCACGGTGGCCAACGGCGTCGCCGCCACCGGCGTCGAGGGCCTGGAGACCATCGTCCCCATCGGGGCGATCTCCTCCTGGTACGACTACTACTTCGCCAAGGGCGCCCCGCTGTACGGCTCCGGGCCCGACTGGCTCTCGAACTACGTGGAGAGCCCCGAGGCCCGCCAGCGCTGCGGCGCCGTGCAGCAGCGGCTGGTCGACGGCGCCCCGCGCACCGGCGACCGCACCCCGCTGTGGGCCGAGCGCGACTACGTGCCCGACGTCGACGAGGTGAAGGCCAGCGTCTTCGCGGTGCACGGCATGCAGGACCTGAACGTCCGCATGAACCACTTCGGCCAGTGGTGGGACGCCCTCGCGGAGGCCGGGGTCGAGCGTAAGGTGTGGCTCTCGCAGGTCGGCCACGTCGACCCGTTCGACTTCCGCCGCGCCGAGTGGGTCAAGACCCTGCACCGCTGGTTCGACCACTACCTCCTCGGCTACGACAACGGCATCGACGACGAGCCCATGGCGGACGTCGAGCGCGCCCCCGACCAGTGGTCCACCGACCGCGTCTGGCCGCCGCGCGAGACCCGGACCACGGCCCTGCGCCCCGACAGCGGCCAGGTCCCGGGGGTGGGCACCCTCTCCCTGAAGCCGGCCCGCCCCGGCGCCGGCGAGACCTTCACCGACGACCGCACCCTCGACGAGACCGACTGGGCCGCCGCGATCGACCGCTCGACGCCGGCCAAGGCGGGCTTCACCACCCGCCCCCTCAGCCGTGACCTGAGGCTGTCCGGCTCGTCCAAGGTGCAGGTGACCGTCACCCCGACCACCACCACCGCCCATCTGTCCGCCGTCCTCGTCGACCTCGGACCGGACACCATCCGCGACTACGCGGCAGCCGGCGAAGGCATCACCACCCTGCCCGAACGCACCTGCTGGGGCGCGAGCACCAGCGGCGACAGCGCCTGCTACAAGGAGACCGCGGCGCGCACCAAGGCCGTCGACTACACCGTCTTCAGCCGCGGCTGGGCCGACCTCGGCAACTACGCGTCGAACGACACCGGCCGCCCGCTGATCCCCGGCAAGCCGCACACCATCACGCTCGACCTGCACGCCAGCGACCACGTGGTGCCCGCAGGACACCGACTCGCCCTGATCGTCGCCGGCACCGACCGCGACCTGATCGAACCGCCCGCCAGCACCCCCACCCTCACCGTCGACCTCGCCAAGACCTCGGCCCAGCTGTCGATCGTCGGCGGCACCAAGGCGTTCCAGCGGGCCACGAAGGGCGCACCGGCGCAGGTCGCACCGCGCGAGAGCGGACTCCTCGACGGCGTCTCCGAGCCGCGCCCGATCCGCCCGATCCCCGGAGGCACCCGCTGATGTACCCCCGTATCCGCACCCTCGCGGTGAGCGCCGCGGCAGCCGCGCTCGGCGCGACCCTGCTCACGGCACCCGCGCAGGCGGCCCACGACGGCGCCCCGCCGCGCAGCGGCTTCGAGACCAGCGGCGGCACCCGCTGGACGAGCCTCGCGGAGGAGCAGCAGTTCCTCGCCGCCGTCGACCGGGGCAGCGACCGCGTCCGGCTCAGCCGGATCGGCACCACCAAGCAGGACCGACCGCTGCAACTGGTCCACATCGGCAACCGGCGCGCCGAGTCCACCGTGCTGATGATCTGCTCCCAGCACGGCGACGAGCCCGCCGGCCGGGAGGCGTGCCTGTCGACGATCCGCGACCTCGGCCACGCCCGGGACCGCGAGACCCGCCGCTTCCTGGAGCGCACCCGGGTCCTCGTCGTGCCCACCGCCAACCCCGACGGCCGTGCCGCCGACACCCGGGGCAACTCCGACGGCGTGGACGTCAACCGCGACCACCTCGCCCTGAAGACCGCCGAAGGCCGGGCGATCGCCGCCGTACAGCGCGACCAGCGCCCGGACGTCATCTACGACCTGCATGAGTACAGCGCAACCCCGCGCTACTACGACAAGGAGCTGACCGACCTCTGGCCGCGCAACCTCAACACGCATGCGGACGTCCACCGGGAGTCGAAGGCGCTGTCGGAGCAGTACGTCCGCCCCGCCGCGCACGAGGAGGGGTACCGCACCGGCACGTACGGCATCTGGACCGACCCCGTCACCGGTGAACCGATCCGCCAGGTCGCCGGCGACGGCCAGGAGCGCATCCTGCGCAACGCCTCCGGCGTCAAGAACGCCCTCGGCCTGCTGATCGAGAGCCGGGTGGACGCCCAGACCGCCGAAGAGCAGGCCGACGCTTCCGTGAACAACCGGCGCCGGGTGGACAGCCAGCTCGCCGCACTCGACGGGCTGTTCGCCTTCGCCGACGAGCGGCGCGGTCGGGTCGAAGCGGCGACGAACGCCGCCCGCCTCGCCGGCTTCCGGGACCGGGGCCCGGTGTACCTCGGCGGCGCGGACAACGACCCCGCCACCGCCGAGGAAACGCTGGCCGACCCGCCCTGCGGCTACCGGCTGGACGCCGCCCAGTACGCGGACGTACGGGACGAACTCGCCCTCCACGGCGTGCTGTCGCGCCCCAGTGGCGACGGCGCGTGGGTGCCGCTGCGGCAGTCGCAGCGACAGCTCGTCCCGCTGCTGCTGGACGCGCGTGCGACGTATCACCTGACAAAGGGGCAGCCCGTCACCGCCTGTTGAGCGAGGCGGCACACGCCACCTGTGGTAGGGGATAGCTGAGGCAAACAGTGCATAGGTGCTGAACCTCACTTGTCTCCTGAAAGGTGCACTCGTGTCGCTCGGACAGACACCCGACGACCGGGGGGCCCGGCCCGTGACGGCCGAGCCCTCCGGTCTGCCCCGGCACCCCGGGCACCCCACCACGGACCGCGTGGTCTTCGGGATCGCCGCCGTCCTCACGCTCGCGTTCGTCGTCTGGGGCGCCACCGCCACCGAATCGCTCAAGACGGTCTCGTCCACCCTCCTCGAAGGACTCATCAAGAACGGCGGCTGGGCCTTCGTGCTGGCCGCCTCCGGATTCGTGGTCTTCGCCCTCTGGCTCGCCATCAGCCGGTACGGCAGGATCCCGCTCGGCGAGGAGGGCGCCACCCCGGAGTTCCGCACCGTGTCCTGGGTCGCCATGATGTTCAGCGCCGGCATGGGCATCGGCCTGATGTTCTACGGAGTGAGCGAGCCGCTGGCCCACTTCATCTCGCCGCCGCCCGGCACCGCGCCCGCGAGCACCGGCGAGGCGATGCAGATCGCCATGGCGACGACCCTCTTCCACTGGACGCTGCACCCCTGGGCGATCTACGCGGTCGTCGGCCTCGCCATCGCGTACAGCACCTTCCGCCGCCACCGCCGCCAGACCATCAGCGCCGTCTTCGAACCGCTCATCGGAAAGCAGCGCTGCCGCGGCGGCATCGGTCGTTTCATCGACATCCTCGCCATCTTCGCCACCCTCTTCGGCTCCGCCGCCTCCCTCGGCCTCGGCGCGCTCCAGATCGGCAGCGGACTGACGGAACTGGGCTGGCTCAGCACGGTCGGCACCGGGCTGCTCGTCTCCGTGATCGCCGTGCTCACCGCCGCCTTCGTGGTGTCCGCGGTCTCCGGCGTGGAGCGCGGCATCCAGTGGCTGTCCAACACGAACATGGTGCTGGCGCTCGTCCTGGTGCTGTTCGTCTTCGTGGTCGGCCCCACGATCATCGTGCTCGACCTGCTGCCCACCTCCATCGCCGCGTACTTCGGCGAACTGCCCCAACTCGCCGGCCGCACCGAGGCCACCGGCGGAAAGGCCGTCGCCGACTGGCTCAGCAACTGGACGGTCTTCTACTGGGCCTGGTGGATCTCCTGGACGCCCTTCGTGGGCATGTTCATCGCCCGCATCAGCCGCGGGCGCACCATCCGCCAGTTCGTCGGCGGTGTGATCCTGGTGCCCAGCACCGTCAGCCTCATCTGGTTCGCGGTCTTCGGCGGCACCGCGATGAAGCTCCAGGAGAAGGCGCGCCTCGGCGACGAAGCCACCCCCGAAGGACAGCTCTTCGCCCTGCTCCAGCAGTACCCCATCCCGACCGCGACCAGCATCCTGGTGATGGTCCTCGTCGGCATCTTCTTCGTCTCCGGCGCCGACGCCGCGTCCGTCGTCATGGGCACCCTCTCCCAGCAGGGCACCTTCGAACCGGCCCGCCTCGTGGTGGTGTTCTGGGGCATCGTGACCGGCGCCGTCGCCGCGATCATGCTCTTGGTCGGCAGCGGCGAGGGCGACGCCCTCGCCGGCCTGCAGAACCTGACGATCCTGGTTGCCGCGCCCTTCGTCGTCGTGATGATCGGCATGTGCGTGGCCCTCATGCGCGACCTGCGGCACGACCCGCTGATCGTCCGCGGCGAAGTGGGCACGGAGGCCGTGGAGTCGGCCGTGATCGCCGGCCACGAGAAGTACGACGGCGTCTTCGAGATCCGCATCGGCCCGGGCACCGCGCCGCCGCCGGAGCCGGACGCGCCGTCCGGCTCCGGCGGGGACCGCACGATGTGAAGCCGGCGGGAGCGGAAGCCTCCGACCAGAGGCTCCGGCTCCCGCCGCGCGGGGGTTAGGGACGGGAGATGGAGGTCCGCCCGAGGAAGGTCGTGGAGCCGCCCGGGTTGATCTTGTAGAGGTCGATGTCGAGGGTGCGGGCTCCGCCGGGGAAGTTCGTGGAGTGGGTGAAGTTGAAGCCCGTGGTCCCGTACTCGCATGCGGTGCGGGTCGTGGTGGTGCTGTCGGGCTTTGTGCTGAACTTGGCGTGGACGCAGCCGTTCCAGTGCGACGTGACGTCTCCGGTGATGCGGATCGAGCGGTCGAAGAACTCGGCGGTGCCCTTGGTGCTGCCCTGCCCGCTGGGCAGGTTCCACCCGCCGGGCGCAGCCGCCGCCGGCCCCGTCCCCGTCATCAGCACGGCAGCCGCCGCAGCCGCCACTCCCATGCCCTTGAACACCGTACGCATGATTCCTCCTGTGGGATTCGTCCGAACCGTGCTTGCGCGGTCCCTCGTGGGGCCGCAGCTCCGAGCGCTGGTGGTCAGCTCGGAAGTCTGGGCTGGAGGTCGTTCGACACCATGTCGAAGATCCCCCAGTAGTCGTCGATCCACTTGCCGTCCGGCAGGCCGGTTGAGGTCGCCACGTGCGCGAACGCCTCCACTCCGACCCAGCCCTGGAACTCGCCGGCGTCGTCGATCACCTGGAGCATGGGGCGCGGGTGCGAGTTGTACAGGTAGCAGGGCTGCTGCTGGGCCAGGTCCTGGCACCAGTACTCCTCGGTGTTGCGCCGACCGCCGCCGATCTCGCCGATGTAGCGGACGCGGTCTTTGTCGACGCCCTGGCACGAGGTGTTCTGCTGGAGCCAGCCCATGCAGGGGCTGCCGTCGCACAGCCGCCACGGGTCCGCCGCCGCCCCGAAGGTCCAGTCGCCGCCCGTCTTCTCCCGCGCCACGATGCTCGCGTTCGTGACCTTCTGCTTCTTGGCCACCACGAAGTCGCCCCGGTACGGCTCCGCGTTGTAGCGGGGGTCCTGGACGAGTTGGCTCATCGAAGCCCGGCTCGTACGGTCCAGGGGGGCGTTGCTCCCGTAGCCGACGCCGAAGTTGGCGTACGCCGAGAAGGCACCGGGTTCGGGGACCGTGACGTAGTCGGTGACGGGCCCGTGGAAGGTGGGGCTGGCGATCTTGGCCACGCGTCCGCCGGCGAGACCCGTCGTGAGGTTCCAGTTCTCGGTGACGGGCCGGCCGAGCGCGGTGCCCGCGGCGTCGTGGGTCCACGTCACCGCGAGCCGCCCGTCCGCGGCGTGGGCGAAGGTGCCCCGGTACCCGCCCGTCGGGTCCCCGGCGAAGCCGTCGACCGTCCGCACCGCACACGTGGGAACGGCGCCGCCGCAGTTCGCGGTCATCGCGTCCACCCGCCGCGGCTGGTCCCGCTGGTTCCAGGTCCAGTAGTTCGTGGTGACCGTGCCGTCGTCCTTGAAGGCGTAGTACCCGAGCCGCACCCAGTTGCGGAAGTTGTTCTTCGTCGCGAGGTCCATGTGGCCGACCGAGACCACCCAGTTCGCCTTGCCCCCTGGCAACGGGGTCAGGGCCCGGGCCGGCCCGGCGGTGACCACCGACGCCGCGAGGAGAGCGGCGACAGCGGCCAGTGCCGCGACCGATCTCCTGACGACGCTGCTCAGCACGCTCGTCAACTCCACCTCCACCGTCCGGCGCCCGTCGGGGCGCTTGTTCGACACCTCCCTTTACCCGGAGCCCGCACCCGGGTTCACGGCCGGTACGAACCCGGGCCGAGACTTCGGGTAAAGACCAGTGCACGCCCCCACCACAGACACGGAGACCGCGTGAACGGAGCGCCCGGAAGACCCGTCGACGACGCCGGTGTCATAGCCGACTCCCTGGCCCAGCCCGAGCTGTTCGGCGAGCTCTACCAACGCCACGCCGCCGCCATCCACCGGTACGCGGCGCGCAGGCTGGGCGAGGACGCGGCCGACGACGTCACCGCCGACACCTTCCTGAGCGCGTTTCGCACCAGGTCCCGATACGACCTGACCCGGACCAACGCCCTGCCCTGGCTGTACGGGATCGCCGCCAACCTGATCGGCAAGCGGCGCCGGTCGGAGGTCCGCGCCCTGCGGGCCCTGGCCCGCACGGGACACGACCCCGTCGCCGACACCTGGACCGACCGCAGCGACAGCCGCGTCACCGCCCAGGCGGCACAGGCGTCCCTGGCGGCTGCGCTGGCGTCGCTGTCGACCGGCGACCGGCACGTCCTGCTGTTGGTCGCCTGGGCGGACCTCAACTACCAGGAGGTCGCCGAAGCCCTGAAGATCCCGGTGGGCACGGTACGGTCCCGGCTCAACCGGGCACGCAAGAAAGTGCGTCTCGCCCTCGGCGGCCGGGACCCGAGGCTGGTGCAGGAGTTTCCGGAGATGGTCGCCCATGGATGACGAGATGAGGGCCGTTCGACGGTTCAGGGACGACGCCCCCGGGCCCGACCGCGCACGCCTCGCCGCCGGCCACCGGCGGCTGCGGGCGGAGTTCGTCCGCGGTCGGAGCACGCCCCGTCCTCGCCGCCAACTGGCCGTGGTCGGCGCGGTCGCCTCGGTCGTGGCGACGGCGCTGCTCTCCACCGTCGTCCTACGCCAGGAGCCCCCGCCCACCGGCTCCGAGCAGCGCTCGCGGGGCTGGGTGCACCAGGAGGTGCGCTGGGACACCTGGCAGTGCGGCTCCGGCACCGACGGGTACAGCGAGGTCGGCCCGTTCAACCTGGGCCCCGCATCGCGCTCGTGCCGTGCGGAGCCGGCCGCGCCCAAGGACAGGGAGAAGTGGGTCCGCTACGACGGCTCCGCGCTCGCCACCCCCGACGAGAGCACGGAAGACGCCGACGACGTGGACGTGTGGGAGGGCAGCTACCAGGACGGCTGGGAGATGCTGGCGCCCGAGGACTCCGACGAGTTGATCGCCCGACTGGAGGTCGACCCCGCAGCCGCCCTGGAGCAGATCCGCGGCTGGTCCCTGCCCACCCGCTTCGCCGGCACCCTGCGCCTGAGCCAGGCCCAGCGCGACTTCGTCGAGGTCGTGGGGGTGTTCTCGCAGTCGCCGACCGTCCCGCCCGACAAGGCGCGGACGCTGTACGAGGTCATCACCCGGTTGCCGGGAGCCACCGAGCCGGCGCGGGTCACCGACGGGCTGGGCCGGGCCGTCCTCGCGGTCGGCGTGCAGGGCGAGCACCGGGACTCCTCGGACGAACGC
This sequence comes from Streptomyces sp. NPDC047315, assembly GCF_040643215.1. Lineage (NCBI taxonomy): Bacteria > Bacillati > Actinomycetota > Actinomycetes > Kitasatosporales > Streptomycetaceae > Streptomyces > Streptomyces sp. NPDC047315. Next base: position 228,747 of record NZ_JBEYTZ010000005.1, read on the forward strand.
AACGCCATGCAGGTGCTGCTCGACCCCGAGACCTTCGCCTACCGAGGCGTACGGTACGTCGCCGGGCTCGACTACCACGTGGGCGGACGGTCGTCAGGGGGCCCCTTCGTCGCCAGGGGCACGGTCGTGGCCACGGCGACCCGAGTCTCCACGGAACGTGTGGACAAAGCGGGCGAACGCCCCTGAACCCGACGAAGCATCACGGGGAGCGCAACAGGGCGTCGGCAGCCGCGGCGGCCGACGCCAACGCGTCCTCAGGACTCTTGCTGCCGTTCAGCGCCGCTCGGATCTCGGGCGCGAGCACCGCCATCACCTGCCGCGAAGCCGGGTGCGGCTCACCCGGAGTGGCGCTGGCCAACGCCGTCCGGTACTGCATCGCGTACGGCGAATCGCTCGGCACGACGACGTCGGCGCGCGGCGAGAGATAGCCGCTGGCCCGCCCCAGGGAACGGATCTGCTCCGGGCGCGTCATGAAGGCGAGGAACTCCGCGGTCTCGGCCCGGTGCCCGGACCGTGCGCTCGCCGCGAGGACGCCGGGCGCACCGAACGCCACCTCCCGGGCGGGCCCCTTGAGCGGCCCGCCCACCAGCACGTTCTCCCCGCCCCAGGTGCGCGCCGCCAGATCCGCGTCCGCCAGGATCACCGAGAAACCCATCGCGGCCCGCTGCTGCCCGAGCGCCTGCCCGCCGAGGCGGTTGTTGTTCGTCACCGCGGACGACGGGATCGCGCCCCCTCGGGAGAGGTCGGTGAGGAAGCGGAGCGCCTGCAACCCCTCCGGGCCGTTGAAGGCGACCCGGTCGCCGCCCTCGGCGAAGACCCGGCCGCCGGCCTGCCACAGCAGGGGGTAGAAGTTGAGGTTCAGTGAGGCGTCGTCGGAGGCCGAGTAGTCGAGGAGGGCGATGCCCTTGTCGCGTAGCTTCGGCGCCGCCGCCCTGATCTCGTCCCAGGTGGCGGGCGGTGTCGTGACCCCCGCCTCGGTCAGCAGCCGCTTGTTGTACAGCGTCGTCGTGGCCGTCTGGTAGATCGGCGCGCCGTAGACGCGCCCCCGCACCGTGACCGCACCCAGGGCGCTGGGCAGGAACTTGTCCGCCGTGCCCTTGAGGGCGGAGTCGACGGGGAGGAGCAGCCCCTGGGAGGCGAAGCGGGGTATCTGGTCCGGCAGCAGGAGGACGGCGTCCGGTGCGTCGTCCCCGCTCAGGGCACTGGCGATCTTCTCGTCCCGGCCGGCCCACGGCAGTCGCTCGACGGTGAGTCGGACCCCGGGCGCGGACCGCTCGAAGTCGTCCTCGACGCCCCGCCAGTACGCCGCGTCCCGCTCCGGATCGGTGATCACCGGATACATCCACACGGTCAACTGCACCGGCTCGGGCTTCCGCTGCTGACCGCACCCGGTGAGGAGCAGGGCTAACGACAGCAGACCGGCACCGGTGACGTACCACGATCTGGTGCGGACCAAGGAGACACCCCTCGTGACGGACGGCCGGGCCAACTCCGGCCGGTACGCCGTCGAAGGCCCCTCGAAGCGCCCCGCCGCGGAGCTCCCCCGACCGTCGGCCGGGGGAGCACCGTGCTCGGGGAGCGCGCGGTGGTGCGATGACTCAGCTGCGCCCGCGGTCCTTGCCCGTCAGCCCCGCGCGCCGCAAGGCGTCAGCCATGGCGCTGTTCACCGGCGCGGGGCCCTGACGGTCGCCGCCGCGGCCCCGGGCGCCGCCGGTCGACCCCTGACCACCTTGACCGCCCTGGCCGCCGCGGCGCTGCTGCGGTCGCCCGCCGCGCTCGCCGCCCCGCTCCCCGCCGCGCTCACGACCGCCCTGCCGGGGCGCGCCCGCCGCCGGCTGCGCCTCGTCGTCCAGGCGCAGCGTCAACGAGATCCGCTTGCGCGGGATGTCGACGTCCAGCACCTTCACCTTCACCACGTCACCCGGCTTCACCACGTCGCGCGGGTCCTTGACGAAGGTCCGCGACATCGCGGACACGTGCACCAGACCGTCCTGGTGGACGCCGACGTCCACGAACGCGCCGAAGGCGGCCACGTTCGTCACGACGCCCTCCAGCACCATCCCGGCCGCCAGGTCGCCGATCTTCTCGACGCCCTCTTTGAACGTGGCCGTCTTGAACGCCGGCCGCGGGTCCCGGCCCGGCTTCTCCAACTCGCGCAGGATGTCCGTCACCGTCGGCAGGCCGAAGGTCTCGTCCACGTACGCGTCCGGCCGCAGCGAGCGCAGCACGGCCGTGTTCCCGACCAGGGCCGCCACATCCCCACCGGTCGTCTTCACCATCCGACGGACCACCGGATACGCCTCCGGGTGCACGCTGGAGGCGTCCAGCGGGTCGTCGCCGCCGCGGATCCGCAGGAAGCCCGCGCACTGCTCGTACGCCTTCGGGCCGAGCCGCGCCACGTCCTTCAGCGCCCGGCGGGAGCGGAAGGGGCCGTTCGCGTCGCGGTGGGCGACGATGTTCTCCGCGAGCCCGGCGCCGATGCCCGACACCCGCGACAACAGCGGCGCGGACGCCGTGTTCACGTCCACCCCGACGCCGTTCACGCAGTCCTCGACGACCGCGTCCAGCGAGCGGGAGAGCTTCACCTCGGACAGGTCGTGCTGGTACTGGCCGACGCCGATGGACTTCGGGTCGATCTTCACCAGCTCCGCCAACGGGTCCTGGAGACGGCGCGCGATGGAGACGGCGCCGCGCAGCGAAACGTCGAGACCGGGCAGTTCCTGCGAGGCGAACGCGGACGCGGAGTACACCGACGCACCGGCCTCCGACACCATCACCTTGGTGAGGTTCAACTCCGGGTGCCTGCTGATCAGCTCGCCCGCGAGCTTGTCCGTCTCCCGGGACGCGGTGCCGTTGCCGATGGCCACCAGGTCGACCGAGTTCTCCTTCGCCAACCGCGCCAGCTTCGCCAGCGCCTCGTCCCACTTGTTCGCCGGCACGTGCGGATAGATCGTGTCGGTGGCGACGACCTTGCCGGTCGCGTCGACGACGGCCACCTTCACGCCCGTGCGGAACCCGGGGTCGAGCCCCAGCGTGGCCCGCGTCCCGGCCGGCGCCGCCAGCAGCAGATCGCGCAGGTTCGCCGCGAAGACGCGCACCGCCTCGTCCTCCGCCGCCGTGCGCAACCGCAGCCGCAGATCGATCCCGAGGTGCACCAGGATGCGGGTGCGCCACGCCCAGCGGACCGTGTCGGCCAGCCACTTGTCCGCCGGCCGGCCCCGGTCGGCGATCTGGAAGCGCCGTGCGACGCGGTTCTCGTACGTGGTGGGGCCGGGGGCGTCCGATGGCTCCTCCGGCTCCAGGACGAGGTCGAGGACGTCCTCCTTCTCGCCCCGCAGCAGCGCCAGCACGCGGTGCGACGGCAACTGCCCGAAGGGCTCGGCGAAGTCGAAGTAGTCCGCGAACTTCGCGCCCGGGCCCTGCTCGGCGTCGCCCTTGCCCTCGCGCACCTTGGAGACCAGCCGCCCCCGGGTCCACATCGTCTCGCGCAGCTCGCCGATGAGGTCCGCGTCCTCGGAGAACCGCTCGGTGAGGATCGCCCGGGCGCCCTCCAGCGCCGCGGCCGGATCGGCGACGCCCTTGTCCGCGTCGACGAACGCGGCAGCCGCCGCGGCCGGCTCCACCGACGGATCCGTCAACAGGCCGTCGGCCAGCGGTTCGAGCCCGGCCTCCCGGGCGATCTGCGCCTTCGTCCGCCGCTTCGGCTTGAACGGCAGATAGATGTCCTCCAGCCGGGCCTTGGTGTCCGCGGCCCGGATCTGCGCTTCCAGCGCCTTGTCCAGCTTGCCCTGCTCGCGCACCGAATCCAGGATCGCCGTACGACGGTCCTCCAGTTCGCGCAGATACCTCAGCCGCTCCTCCAGGGTGCGCAGCTGGGCGTCGTCGAGCATCTCGGTGGCCTCTTTGCGGTACCGCGCGATGAAAGGCACGGTCGACCCGCCGTCCAGCAGTTCCACGGCGGCCTTGACCTGCCGCTCCCGTACGCCGAGCTCCTCGGCGATCCTGCCTTCGATCGACATCGTCACGGTTCCCCGACTCGCCTTCCATGCTGGCTGTGCTTGCGCCTGCATTGTGCCAAACCGTTCCCCGGGCCGGGCCCGACCACGCGGCCCGCGGCCGGAACCGGCCCGCCGCGCGGACTCGGGCAGACTGGCTCGATGATCGACACCGCCAGGTCCACCGGACCGAACGATCTTCCCGACGCGGCCACCGCGCACGCCTGGGCCGCCCTGGGTGGCGCACCCGAAGCAGCGGCCACCGTGACGTTCCACCCGGCGCCGGGCGCGCTCCAAGCGCGGCTGCCCGTACGGGAGTTGGCGCGCGCCACCGTCGGCGTCTGCTCGCTGGCCGCCGCCGAACTCCTCGCCCGCCGCAGCGGGACGCCGGTGCCCGCCGTGCGGGTGGACGAGGCGGCTGTGGCCACCGCGTTCGTCAGCGAGCGGCACGTGCGCATCGACGGCCGCGCCCCGGCGTCCTTCGCACCGCTGTCCGGCTTCTGGCGCGCGGCGGACGGCTGGGTGCGCACCCACGCGAACTATCCGCACCACCGCGCGCGGTTGCTCGACGCCCTCGGCATGCCCGACCCGGGGGACGACTCGGCGCGGGCGCGCGCCGCCCTCGCCGCCGAGCTGGCCGACCGCTCGTCCCGTGCGGTGCAGGAGGCGGTGTACGCGGCCGGCGGTCTCGCGGTCGCCGTGGCAGCCGCGCCGCCGGGCGTCCTGAGTGCCGGGCTCCCCTTGGTCGAGACCCGCGACCTGGGGGCGGGCGCGCCCCGCGAACTGCCGTCGGCGGCCCTGCCCGCCCAGGGAGTGCGGGTCCTCGACCTGACGCGGGTCATCGCCGGGCCCGTGGCCACCCGCACCCTCGCCCTGCTCGGTGCAGACGTCCTGCGGGTCGATCCGCCCGGCATCCCCGAGGATCCCGACGCGCACGCCGACACCGGCATCGGCAAGCGCTCCACCCTGCTCGACCTCGCCGCCCCCGCGGACCGACGCGCCTTCGACGCCCTCCTCGACGAAGCCGACGTCCTCGTCGGCGGCTACCGCCCCGGCGCCCTCGCCGCGTACGGACTGACCCCCGACGCACTCGCGGCCCGCCGCCCCGGCCTGATCGTCGCCGAGCTGTGCGCCTGGGGCCACGAGGGGCCGTGGGCCGGCCGGCGCGGCTTCGACAGCCTCGTGCAGGCCGCCAGCGGGATCGCCGCCGTGGAAGCGGACGCCGACGGCCACCCAGGCGTGCTGCCCGCGCAAGCCCTGGACCACGGCACCGGACACCTGCTCGCGGCGGCCGTGCTGCGGGCGCTGACGGAGCGCCACGCCACCGGCGGCGGACGGCTGATCCGGCTCTCCCTCGCGGGCACCGCGTCCTGGCTCCTGAACGGCCGCGACACCGCGCAGCCCGCGGGGCCCGCTGCCGCGCCCGACCCCGAACCCTGGCTCACCGAGACCGCGTCGCCGTACGGCACCCTCCGCCACGCCCTGACGCCGGTGCACTACGAGGGCGCGCCCCGCACCTGGCGCCGCCCGCCCACCCGTTGGGGCACCGACCGCCCCGCCTGGGCCTGAGAGGGCCACCGGCGCCCGATGGCAGGAAAGGTGGGGTGCTCGTCATTGCGGCCGTGACCGGGCCGTACGGAGGATGGAGCCATGACCGAACGAGCCGTCCTCGTGGTCCTCTTCGACGGGGTCCAGAGCCTGGACCTGACCGGACCCGTCGAAGTCTTCAGCGGCGCGGACGCGATCGCGGGGCGCACCGCGTACCCGCTCGGCACCGCATCGGTGGACGGCCGGCCCGTACGCACCTCCAGCGGGCTCACCCTGCTGCCCGACACGGACCTGGCGTCCGCTGCCGAGCCGCACACCCTGCTGGTGCCGGGCGGGCCGGGCACCCATGCGCCCGCGCCGGCCCTCGTGGACTGGCTCCGCGAACACGGGCCGCGCGTCCAGCGCCTCGTCTCGGTCTGCACCGGCGCGGAACTGCTCGCGCACGCCGGACTGCTCGACGGCCGGCGCGCCACCAGCCACTGGGCGCACTGCGCCGACCTCGCCCGGGCGCACCCGGCGGTGCAGTTCGACCCCGAGCCCATCTTCGTGCGGGACGGCAAGATCGCCACCTCCGCCGGCGTGACCTCCGGCATCGACCTCGCGCTCGCGCTCGTCGAGGAGGACCTGGGGCGGGACGTGGCGCTCACCATCGCCCGCCACCTGGTCGTCTTCCTGCGCAGGCCCGGGAACCAGGCCCAGTTCAGCGCCCAACTCACGGCCCAGACCGCGCGGCGCGAGCCGCTGCGGGACGTCCAGAGCTGGATCAGCGAGCACCCCGCCGGAGATCTGTCCGTCGAGGCGCTGGCCGCCCGCGCCCGGCTGTCCCCGCGCCACTTCGCCCGCGCCTTCCGCGCCGAGACCGGAGTCACTCCCGGCCGGTACGTGGAGCGGGTACGCCTCGAACACGCCCGCCGGCTCCTGGAGGAGACCTGCGACGGCGTGGAGGAGGTCTCCCGGGCCAGCGGATACGGCACCCCGGAGGCGATGCGCCGGGCGTTCGTCCGTGCGCTCGGCACCGCACCCGCCGAATACCGCCGCCGGTTCCACGTGCCTGCTCCCGCGGGCACCGACTGAACCCCGAACCCAGATCGACGCAAGGAGAACCATGCAGATCGCCGTCCTGCTCTACGACCGCTTCACCACCCTCGACGCCGTCGGCCCCTACGAACTCCTCGGGCGGCTGCCCGGCTCCGAGGTCGTCTTCGTCGGCAAGGAGGAAGGGCCCGTCCGCGGCGACCAGGGCACCCTCGCACTCGTCGCCGACCGGACCCTGGCCGACGTGACCAGCCCCGACATCCTGCTCGTGCCCGGCGGGCCGGGCGACGAGGCGGCGCGGGCCGACGGGGAGGTCACCGAGTGGCTGCGCACCGTGGACGCCACCACGACCTGGACCACGTCCGTGTGCACCGGCTCCCTGCTGCTCGCCGGCGCCGGACTGCTGGACGGCCGGCGCGCCACCAGCCACTGGCTCGCCCTGGAGGAACTGGGGAGCCTGGGCGCCCGGCCGTCCAGGGAACGCGTGGTCTTCGACGGCAAGTACGTGACCGCGGCCGGGGTCTCCTCCGGCATCGACATGGCGCTGCACCTGCTCGGCAAGATCGCCGGCGACGACGTCGCCCAGAGCGTCCAGCTGCTGACCGAGTACGACCCGCAGCCGCCGTACGACGCGGGCTCGCCGGACAAGGCGCCGGCGCACCTCGTCGCCCAGTGGCGCACCGGCGCGGCCGAGATCATGCAGTGACGCTCCGCTAGGTTCGTGCCCGGGGGCCCGTCCGCTGTCCCTTCGGACGTTGCCGCCGTTTCCCTACGGGCCGCAGACGCAACGACACAGGCCGCCGCCCGGCGAAACCGCGCCCGGCGGGGCATCCGCTGACGGGCCGGGGGCGGTCAGGTGGTCCAGGTGAAGCGGGGGGCACGTCGCTCAAGGAACGCGGTGACGCCCTCCGCGGTGTCGCCGCCCGGGCCCGACTGCTCGGTCGCCTGCCGCTCCCAGTGCGCGTCCCGGTCGGTGCGCCCGGTGACGAACTCCTTCGTCGCGACCTGGGTGAGCTGGGAGCGCGCGGTGAGGGTCCGGGCGAAGTCGGCGACCCGCGCGTCCAGTTCGCCGCTCGGCAGCACCTCGTCGACCAGCCCGGTCCGCAGGGCCCGCGCCGAGTCGACCAACTCGCCGGAGAACAGCAGGAACTTCGCCGTCGAGGGGCCCACCAGCGCGGTCAGCCGACGGGTCGGCGCCGACGGGTACACCACTCCCAGCTTGGCGGGGGTGATGCCGAACTGCGCGCCCTCCTCCGCGAACCGCAGGTCGCAGGCGACCGCGAGCTGACAGCCGCCGCCGACGCAGTGCCCGCGCACGGCGGCGAGCGTCGGCTTGGGGAAGGCGGCCAGCGCCTCTTCCGCCCGGCCGGCCAGCTCCTGGAGGCGCTGGCCGGGCTGCTGCAGGGCGGCGACGTCCGCACCCGCGCTGAAGGTGGCTCCCGCGCCCCGTAGCACCAGGACGCGCACCAGCGGATCCCCGGCGAGCCGGTCGAGGAGCGGCGGCAGGGCGCGCCACATCTCCGGGGTGAGCGCGTTGCGCTTGGCGGGGCGGTCGATGACGACCGTCGCGACGCCGTCGGCGACGGTGTGCGAGACCTGGGGCTCCGTGCCGGAGCGGGCTGCCTCCATGCGCCGGATGCTATCCGCAGCGGGGCGACCTACGATCAAGGAGGGGTGAGGAGGCAGAGGGACATGGCCGGTACCACCCGCTCTCCCGGGCCGGAGGAGCCCAGGAAGCTCAAGCGCAACTTCGGCCTGTTGGCCGTGCTCGGCACCATCCTGGTCATCGCCGGAGTGGTGGGTCTGATCTACACCGGGGTCGCGACGCTCACCTCGATGCTGCTGTTCGGCTGGCTGCTGCTGATCGGCGGCCTCGTCGGGCTGGTGCACGCGATCCAGTCCCGGGGCAGCGACTACTTCTGGCTGGCCGTGGTGGTCGCCGCGCTGAACATCGCCGCCGGCATCGTCGTCATCCGCCACCCGTACGGCTCGGCGGAGGCGCTGACGCTGTTCGCCGCGCTGCTCTTCCTCACCGGCGGGCTGTTCCGGCTGGTCGGCAGCCTCGTGGTGCGCGGGCCGCAGTTCGGTTGGACGGTGTTCCAAGGCGCCGTGGGGCTGGTCCTCGGCATCCTCGTGCTGGGCAACTGGCCCGAGAGCAGCCGTTACGTGCTGGGGCTGTTCTTCTCGCTGGCGCTGCTCTTCGACGGTCTCGGCCTGATCGCCATCGGCGTCGGCGGGCGACGGATCGTGCGCATGGTCACCGAACCGGACGCGCCGGGGTGGCCCGCCGACCGGCCGGGGAACGGTCAGGGGCGTTCACCGCTCTGATCGCACCGTGCTCACGCGGTCAAAAACCATCGATTGGCGTTGTTTTCCGGTCCGGTCGGCGGTCCGTACCAGTGCGCCGCCAACACTCTTTACCCGAGGGTCAGTGTCAGTGCCAGTCGAGCCGATCGTGGGGGACTGAATCGTATGGAGAGCCGCGGAAGCGTCCCGGCCTGGCCGTCCACGGGCAACGGCGGGGGGTCGGAGGCCCGCGGCGGCGTCTGGCGCTTCACCGTGCCCACGGCCGACGCGTCCGTGCCCGAGGCCCGGCACGCGGTGCGCGACCTGTTGGGCAGACAGGGACTCGCGGCCGGCGACGACGTCGTGCAGGGGCTGCTGCTGATCCTGACGGAGCTGGTCACCAACGCCGTGAAGCACGCGGCCCTGCTCTCGCCCGAGGTCGCCGTGGAGGTCGCCGTAGGCGGGGGCCGGGTCCGGGTCGCCGTCGAGGACGACCACCCCTACCGCCCCACGGCGCTGGAGACGGACTGGCGGCACACGGGCGGGCGCGGGCTGCTGCTCGTGCGGGAGATCTCCCGGGAGGCGGGCGGGACGTACGACGTCGAGCCCACCGCGGGCGGCGGGAAGGTCGTCTGGGCCGAGCTGCCACTGGCCGCGGTACGGCCGGGCGGCGGCGCCCCGCTCCTTCCGGGGCAGGTGCCGCCGCCCGTACCGAGGTCGGTCACCAGCCGCCGGCCGGACCCGTCAGCTCCCTGATCGCGGGCCGCGCCGCGTCCAGCACCGTCATGAACCAGGCGGAGAACGGCGCCGACGCGTGCCGCTCGGCCAACTCGTCGGGCGTGACGAAGACGGTGTCGTCCACCTCCTCCGGGTCGGGGGCGGGCGCGGCCTGCACCATGCCGACGAAGAGGTGGTTGTACTCCTGCTCCACCAGGCCCGATTCCGGGTCGGGGTGGTTGTAGCGAACCGTTCCCGCTTCGGCGAGCAGCGAGGGGGACACGCCCAGCTCCTCGTGGGTGCGCCGGGCGGCGGCGGCGAAGGGCGCCTCGCCGGGGTAGGGGTGTCCGCAGCAGGTGTTGGACCAGACGCCGGGGGAGTGGTACTTCCCGAGCGCGCGGCGCTGGATCAGCAGCCGCCCCCGCTCGTCGAAGAGGAAAACCGAGAAGGCGCGGTGCAGCCGGCCGGGCGGCTGGTGCGCCGAGAGCTTCTCCGCGGTGCCGATGGTGGTGCCGTGCTCGTCGACCAGTTCGAGCATGATCGCTGGTGGGGCTCCGTTCGACGCGCTGTTCGACGCGTTGTTCGGGGCGGTGGCTGGTGAGGTCGGCATAACCATCCTTCGCATCGGTGCTCGGCCCTGGGGGCCTGCCCAGTCTGCCGCACAAGAGCGGCTTGTCCGCACTTCGGCGGAGCGGGCATGTTCCCTGCGCTACCCTCGCGCGGACCCCCGGGGGCGGCACCGCGCGCCGGACGCCCTGCGGCCCCCCGATACCGGATCGTGCCCCGCTCCGTACGGTCGGAACCGTACGGAGCGGGGTCGAACATGCGATCCGTCCGAAGCCCGCCCGCGGCCGGGGCGGGGCCTGCCCTCAGTGGCAGAGCTTGGCCTCGTGCGCCGCGTGGCCGACCGGCTCCAGTTGGAAGGTGCAGTGCTCCACGTCGAAGTGGTCCCCGAGGCACCCCTGGAGGTCGTGCAGCATCTTCTCGTGCCCCACCGCGTCCAGCACGTCCTGGGCGACCACCACGTGCGCCGACAGCACCGGCATGCCGGACGTGATGGTCCAGGCGTGCAGGTCGTGGACGTCCTCGACGCCCGGCAGCGCCAGTACGTGCGCCCGCACCTCGGCCATGTCGACGTTCTTGGGCGCCGCCTCCAGTAGCACGTTCAGCGTCTCCCGCAGCAGCTTCACGGTCCGCGGCACGATCATCAGGCCGATCAGCAGCGAGGCGATCGGGTCCGCGGCCTGCCAGCCGGTGAGCAGGATGATCACGGCCGAGACCAGCACCGCGACGGAGCCGAGCGCGTCGTTCAGGACCTCCAGGTACGCGCCGCGGACGTTCAGGCTGTCCTTCTGGCCGCGCATCAGCAGCGACAGCGAGATCACGTTCGCCACCAGGCCGACCAGCGCGAACGCGATCGTCAGCCCGCTCTTGGTCTCGGCGGGGGTGATGAACCGCTCCACCGCCTCGAACAGCAGGAACGCACCCACGCCGAGCAGCAGCAGGCTGTTCGCCAGCGCCGCCAGGATCTCCGCCCGGGCCAGCCCGAAGGTGCGGTTGGTGCTGGGCGGACGGTTCGCGAAGTGGATCGCCAGCAGGGCCATAGTGAGCCCGATGCCGTCCGTCGCCATGTGCGCGGCGTCCGCGACGAGGGCGAGCGAGCCGGTGACGACACCGCCGACGATCTCCAGCACCATCACGCTCAGCGTGATCGTCAGCGCGACGCGCAGCCGTCCCTTGTAGGCAGCGGCGGCCGTGCCGGTCGGCGGCCCTCCGTGCGCATGCCCGTGATCGTGCCCAGCCCCCATGAAGAACGCCTCCAGGTCGTCGGGGAAATCTCCCTGCCGAGACCTCAGTGAACTACGGGTGGGGGGTATGTGGCAACACGGCACTGAACACCGTTGTCATTCCCCTGACCTGCGGAAACGAGCCTGCAGGTCAGCCGGGTGCAGATCGTCCGTACGGGCGGCGCCGGCCCGCTTTGGCGTCCCTTTGGAGCCGTGGCGAACCGCGTCGCAAGCCGGCCGGAAACACTCGGGCCCCGACCGAGGAGGCTGCCTCGATCGGGGCCCGGCGATCTCGCCGTACGGTTGGTCAGCGCGCCTGCGGGTGGCGCAGCAGCCAGCCTTCCCACGCGGACTCGACCATCTCCCGCACCCCGCGCCGGGCCCGCCACCCCAGCTCGTCGGCGATCAGGTCCACCGCGGCGACGGCCCGGGCGGCGTCGCCCGGGCGGCGCGGCTCGACGACCGGCTCCACGTCCCGACCGGTGACCTCGGCCACGACCCGCGCCAGCTCCCGCACCGACACCCCGACGCCGCGCCCCACGTTCACCGTCAGGTCCCCGGCGCCGTCCTCCCGGGCCAGCCGGGCGGCCACGGTCAGATGGGCGTCCGCGAGGTCCGCGACGTGGATGTAGTCACGGATGCAGGTGCCGTCCGGCGTCGGATAGTCGTCGCCGAAGATCCGCGGGGCCTCGCCGCGGGTGATCCGGTCGAAGAACATCGGGATGATGTTGAACACCCCGGTGTCCGACAGCTCGGGACTGTCGGCGCCGGCCACGTTGAAGTAGCGCAGACAGGCCGTGGAGATCGAGTGCGCCCGGCCCGTCGCCCGCACCAGCCACTCGCCGGCCAGCTTCGTCTCGCCGTACGGGTTGATCGGCACGCAGGGCGCGGACTCCGGGATCGGGTCCACGTCCGGCACCCCGTACACCGCCGCGGACGACGAGAACAGGAACCTGCGCACCCCGGCCGCGACCACGGCCTCCAGCAGCACGGTCAGCCCGTACACGTTCTCCCGGTAGTAGTGCAGCGGCTGCTCGACCGACTCCCCGACCTGCTTCTTCGCCGCGAAGTGGATCACACCGGAGACACCGTGCTCACGCAGGACCCCGTCCAGCAGCTCCCGGTCGCGCACCGAACCGCGCACAAGCGGAACCCCGGCGGGCAGGCGCTCGACGATCCCGGACGACACGTCGTCCAGGACCACGACCTTCTCACCCGCCTCCGCCAGCGCGCGCGTCACGTGCGCGCCGATGTACCCCGCCCCACCTGTGATCAGCCATGTCATACGAACCACCCTATGACCTGTGGGCCCCCGAACCCCGCGGCGTGACCTGCAAACGGGGCGGCCCGCACCTCGCGGTTTGTGAGGTGAGCCTCTGATCGACAATGATGATCTACCGACGGGTCCTCACCGCGCGTTCCCCGCGTCGAGCGGGTGCAAACAGCCAGTGAACTCCCGCCCGAACACATCCGATAGCCTCTGCCGACGAGCTGCCGCCCGTGCACCGGGCCGAGCCGCCGGCATCCGCACCCTCGGTCCCAAGGAGTGAGTTCGTCTGTCGACCGCCATCCTCACCGGTCCGTCCGTGCCCGGATCGTCGCTTGAGGGCGATCTGCGGTCGTTGGGCTTCGACGTACGGGTCTCGCCCGGCGCCGACGAGACCGCCGCGCTGCTCGCCGCCGCCCCCGCCGCGGACCGCGTCGCCGTCGTGGACTCCCGTTTCGTGGGGCACGTGCACGCCCTGCGTCTCGCGCTCACCGACCCCCGCTTCCCGCTCGCCGCGATCCCGGGCGCGATCACCGCGCAGCCCGCGGCCCGCGACGGGCTGACCCGGGCCCTCGCGGACGCCGCGCCGGCCGCCGGCGGCAACGGCGCCGTCGCGACCTCCGAGCGCACCGACGCCCTGCCCGACTCGCTCGCCGCCGCACTGGAGGCCGAGGGCGCCACCGTGCACCGGCCGGAGCTCGGCTCGCTCGTCGCGACCGTCCCCGACGACCCCCAGGCCCGCAACGAGGCCCGCCAGGCCGTCGCCGCCGTCGACGACGAGGCCGTGCGCCTGCGCTCCGCGGTCAAGGCCCGCGACGGCTTCTTCACCACCTACTGCATCAGCCCGTACTCCCGCTACATCGCCCGCTGGTGCGCCCGGCGCGGACTGACCCCGAACCAGGTCACCACCGCCTCGCTGATCACCGCGCTGATCGCGGCCGGCGCCGCGGCCACCGGCACCCGCGCCGGCTTCGTCGCCGCCGGCCTGCTGCTGCTCTTCTCCTTCGTCCTGGACTGCACCGACGGGCAGCTCGCCCGCTACTCGCTCCAGTACTCGACGATGGGCGCCTGGCTCGACGCCACCTTCGACCGGGCCAAGGAGTACGCGTACTACGCCGGCCTCGCGCTCGGCGCCGCACGCGGCGGCGACGACGTGTGGGCGCTGGCGCTGGCCGCGATGGTCCTGCAGACCTGTCGACACGTCGTGGACTTCTCCTTCAACGAGGCCAACCACGACGCCGTCTCCAACACCAGCCCCACCGCCGCGCTCTCCGACCGCCTCGACAGCGTCGGCTGGACGGTGTGGGTGCGCCGGATGATCGTGCTGCCGATCGGCGAGCGCTGGGCGATGATCGCCGTGCTCACCGCCGTCGCCACGCCCCGGATCGTCTTCTACGCGCTGCTCGTCGGCTGCGCCTTCGCCGCCTGCTACACCACCGCGGGCCGCCTGCTGCGCTCGCTGACCCGCAAGGCGAAGCGGACCGACCGCGCCGCGCAGGCGCTGGCGGACCTCGCCGACTCCGGGCCGCTGGCCGAGGCCGTCGCCCGCGGCGCCCGCTCCCCCGCCGCCAGGCTGCCCGCCTTCGCGGCGCCCGTGATCGCCTTCGTCGGCGGCGCTGCCGTGGTCGCCGCAGCGGCCTTCGCCGACTACGGCTCGTACGTCCCCGTCGGCGCCGCCGCCCTGTACGTCCTCACCTCCGGCCTCGCCGTCGCCCGCCCCCTCAAGGGCGCCCTCGACTGGCTGGTCCCCCCGGTCTTCCGGGCCGCCGAGTACGGCACCGTCCTGGCGATCGCCGTCCGCGCGGACGTCCCCGGCGCCCTGCCCGCGGCCTTCGGCCTGATCGCGGCGGTCGCCTACCATCACTACGACACGGTGTACCGCATCCGCGGCGGCACGGGCGCGCCCCCGCGCCTGCTCGTGCGGCTGATCGGCGGGCACGAGGGCCGCACCCTGGCCGTCGTCCTGCTGGCGGCCCTGCTGAGCGCCACCGACCTCACCATCGCGTTGACGGCGCTCGCGGTCGCCGTCGCCCTCGTGGTGCTGGTGGAGAGCATCCGGTTCTGGGTGTCCTCCGCCGCACCCGCAGTACACGACGAAGGAGAACCCGCATGATCGGCCTCGTACTGGCAGCCGGTGCCGGACGGCGTCTTCGCCCCTACACCGACACCCTTCCGAAGGCCCTCGTGCCGGTCGACGGCGAACGCACCGTCCTCGACCTGACCCTGGCCAACTTCGCCGAGATCGGACTGACCGAGGTCGCCGTCGTCGTCGGCTACCGCAAGGAGGCCGTGTACGAGCGCCAGGCCGAGCTGGAGGCCACGTACGGCCTGAAGCTCACCCTCGTCGAGAACGACAAGGCCGAGGAGTGGAACAACGCCTACTCCCTGTGGTGCGCCCGTGACGTGCTGAAGCGGGGCGTCATCCTCGCCAACGGCGACACCGTCCACCCGGTCTCCGTCGAGCGGACCCTGCTGGCCGCCCGCGGCGAGGGACGGAAGATCATCCTCGCCCTCGACACGGTCAAGCAGCTCGCCGACGAGGAGATGAAGGTGATCACCGAGGACGGACTCGGGGTGCGCCGGATCACCAAGCTGATGGACCCGGCGGACGCGACCGGCGAGTACATCGGCGTCACGCTGATCGAGCCCGAGGCCGCCGCCGAACTCGCCGACGCCCTGAAGGCCACCTTCGAGCGCGACCCCGACCTCTACTACGAGGACGGCTACCAGGAGCTGGTGAACCGCGGGTTCACCGTGGACGTCGCCCCCATCGGCGACGTCCGCTGGGTGGAGATCGACAACCACGACGACCTCGCCAAGGGCCGGGAGATCGCGTGCCAGTACTGACCCGGCTGATCCCCTCGCCGGTCGTCGTCGACATCCGGCCTGGCGCGCTGGACGACCTCGCGGTCATCCTCGCCGACCAGCGGATCTCCTCCTCCGGCACGCTCGCCGTCGCGATCAGCGGCGGCTCGGGCCGCGCCCTGCAAGAGCGGCTGGCGCCCTCGCTGCCCGGCGCCCACTGGTACGAGGTCGCCGGCGGCACCATCGACGCGGCCGTGCAGCTCGCCGACAGCATCAAGGGCAAGCGGTACGACGCCGTCGTGGGGCTGGGCGGCGGGAAGATCCTCGACGTGGCGAAGTACGCCGCCGCGCGCGTGGGGCTGCCCATGGTCGCCGTCGCCACCAACCTGGCGCACGACGGCATCTGCTCCCCGGTCGCCACCCTCGACAACGACAACGGCCGCGGCTCGTACGGACTGCCCACCCCGATCGCCACGGTGATCGACCTCGACGTGATCCGGGACGCCCCGCCGCGCTACATCCGCTCCGGCGTCGGCGACACCGTCTCCAACCTCTCCGCGCTCGCCGACTGGGAGCTGTCGCACCGCGTCAACGGGGAGAAGGTCGACGGGTTGGCCGCCGCCATGGCCCGCACCGCCGGCGAGTCGGTGCTGCGCCACCCCGGCGGAGTCGGTGACGACGCGTTCCTCACCGTCCTCGCCGAGGCCCTGGTCCTCACCGGGATCGCCATCTCCATCAGCGGGGACACCCGGCCGTCGTCCGGCGCCTGCCACGAGATCAGCCACGCCTTCGACCTGCTGTACCCGCAGCGCGCGGCCAGCCACGGCGAACAGGTCGGCCTGGGCGCGGCGTTCGCCATGCACCTGCGGGGGGCCACGGAGCAGTCGGGCCTCTTCGCCGACGTGCTGCGCCGGCACGGGCTTCCGGTGCTGCCGGACGAAATCGGCTTCACCGCCGAGGAGTTCGTCACGGCAGTGGAGTACGCGCCGCAGACCCGTCCCGGCCGCTTCACCATCCTCGAACACCTCGACCTCACCACCGACCAGATCAGGGACGCGTACGCCGACTATGCCAAGACCATCCGTAGCTGAACTCCGCCCGGTCGTTCACCCGGAGGGCGTGAAGGACCGGAGAAGCGGTGAGCACTGGGCCGGACGCCTGTACATGCGGGAGATCTCGCTGCGCGTCGACCCGTATCTGGTGAACACCCGGATCACCCCCAACCAGCTGACCTACCTGATGGTCGTGGTCGGGGTGCTGGGCGGCGCCGCGCTGCTGATCCCCGGACTGACCGGCGCGGTCCTGGCGGCCGTGCTGTTCCAGGTGTACCTGCTGCTCGACTGCGTCGACGGCGAGGTCGCCCGCTGGCGCAAGCAGACCTCCGTCACCGGGGTCTACCTGGACCGCATCGGCCACTACCTTTGCGAGGCGGCCCTGCTGGTCGGGTTCGGCGTCCGCGGCGCGGACGTGTTCGGCGACGGCCGGGCCGAGTGGCTGTGGGCCTTCCTGGGCACGGTCGCGGCCCTCGGCGCGATCCTGATCAAGGCCGAGACCGACCTGGTCGACGTGGCCCGGCAGCGCAGCGGTCTGGCCGCGGTCAAGGACGAGGCGTCGGTGCCCCGCTCGTCCGGGCTGGCGCTGGCCCGTCGTGCCGCCGCCGCGCTGAAGTTCCACCGGCTGGTCGGCGGCATCGAGGCCAGCTTGTTCATCCTGGTCGCGGCGGTGCTGGACATGGTCCAGGGGGACCTGTTCTTCACCCGCCTCGGCATCGCGATCCTCGCCGGGATCGCCGTCGTGCAGACCCTGCTTCACCTGGTCTCCATCCTGGCGTCCAGCAGGCTCAAGTGATACTCCGCCGTGCATCCCGAAGAGAGAGTTCCACTGGTGAGTGACACAACGCAGAACGGCGCGACTGCGACGACCGCCCGGGTGTCCGGGGACGACGCGCTGACCCCGGCCCAGCTCGCCGACAAGTACGGCCTCACGGTCAGCGGCGCCCGGCCGGGCCTCGTGCAGTACGTCCGGCAGCTGTGGGGCCGGCGCCACTTCATCCTGGCGTTCTCGCAGGCCAAGCTGACCGCCCAGTACAGCCAGGCGAAGCTCGGCCAGCTCTGGCAGGTGGTGACGCCGCTGCTGAACGCCGCCGTCTACTACCTCATCTTCGGGCTGATCCTGAACTCCGGGCGGGGGATGAGCAAGGACGTCTTCATCCTCTTCCTGGTGACGGGCGTCTTCGTCTTCACCTTCACCCAGACCACGGTGACCGCGGGCGTGAAGTCCATCTCGGGCAACCTGGGCCTGGTGCGGGCGCTGCACTTCCCGCGTGCCTCGCTGCCGATCTCGCTGGCGCTCCAGCAGCTCCAGCAGCTGCTGGTGTCGATGCTCGTGCTCGGGCTGATCGCGGTCTCCCTGGGGAGCTACCCGGCGCTGTCCTGGCTGCTGATCCTGCCGGCGCTCACCCTCCAGTTCGCGTTCAACACCGGCCTCGCGCTGATCCTGGCCCGGCTCGGCAGCAAGACGCCGGACCTGGCCCAGCTGATGCCGTTCATCATGCGGACCTGGATGTACGCCTCCGGCGTGATGTTCTCCATCCCGGTGATGCTCAAGGACAAGCCGGAGTGGATCGCGAACCTGCTCCAGTGGAACCCGGCGGCGGTCTACATGGACCTGATCCGCTTCGCGCTGATCGACGGCTACGGCTCCGAGAACCTGCCGCCGCACATCTGGGCCTTCGCGGTGGGCTGGGCGGTCCTCTTCGGCGTCCTCGGCTTCGTCTACTTCTGGAAGGCCGAGGAGCGCTACGGACGTGGCTGACCGCACCGCGTGCGGGCGCGCGCGGCGAAGGCGCGGGCGGCAGTAGCCCGCGAGACCACGCGCTCCGCACGCTGTGATGCAGGGCGGCCGGACACCGTGTCCGGCCCCGATCGAGGCCCCCGCGGTGACATCCGGACGGGGGCCTTCTCGCGTCCTGACGGGGGAGGGCCGGTGGTCGGCCCGCACCCGTCGGGCAGGCCCCAGGGCAAGCGGAGGCCAACTCGGCTTGTGGGAGGGAAGGTTGATCATCGATGGTGCGTTCTTGCTATCAGCACAACACCCCCGCCGTTGGGCGAGCGTTGTACAACGTAAGCTGTACCGGTGCCCAATCGCGGCAAGTGGGGCGATACGCCCGCGGTGCCCCGTCGGGCGGACCGTCCCCGCGCGGGAGCCGACACCGGCGGCGTGTCCGAAATAGGATGGATTGGATCAGCAGTGTAGAACGGGAGATGTGCCGGCAATGATCGAAAATCTCCACCTCCGCGAGGCTTTCGCCGTCCCCGCACCGGGCAGTCCCGAATGACCGGCACCCGGCCCGAGCGCACCGCGCTCCCCTCTGGCCCCACGGGCCCCGAGCGGGCCACCCTCGACAAGGCCCCGCACGAGAACTTCCCCGTGGCACCCTTCTTCCTCCCGCGCTCCTGGCGCGCCGACCTGATGGCGCTGTACGGCTACGCCCGTCTCGTCGACGACATCGGCGACGGCGACCTCGCGCCCGGCGGCGCGGACGCCCGCGCGCTCGGCGTGGCGCCCGACGACGCCGACGACCGGCTGCTGCTCCTCGACGCGCTCGAAGCGGACGTGCGGCGCGTCTTCGCCCGCGCGGGCGAAGCCGGCCCGGACGCGACGAACGCGACAGGCGCGACGGACGGGGGCGATGGGGGCGAGTGGGTCGATGGGGCCGAGGGCCCCCGTCACCCGCTGCTGCGGGCGCTTGAGCCCACCGTCCGCCGCCACTCGCTCACCGCCGCCCCCTTCCACGGGCTCATCGCGGCGAACCGCCAGGACCAGCAGGTCCGCCGCTACGAGACGTACGAGGAACTGCTCGCCTACTGCGAGCTGTCCGCCAACCCCGTGGGGAACCTGGTCCTCCAGGTCACCGGCACGACGAGCCCCGAGCGGCTGCGCCGGTCCGACGCGGTGTGCACCGGGCTCCAGATCGTCGAGCACCTCCAGGACGTGAGCGAGGACCTCGCCCGCGACCGGATCTATCTGCCCGCCGAGGACATGCGGCGTTTCCATGTCACCGAGGCCGACCTGTCGGCCCCGACCGGGAGCGCGTCGGTGCGCGCCCTGGTCGCGTACCAGGCCGAGCGCGCCCGTGGGCTGCTGGACGAGGGCCATGCACTCGTGGGCAGCGTCCACGGCAGGCTGCGGCTGCTGCTCGCCGGTTTCGTGGGCGGCGGGCACGCCGCGCTCGACGCGATCACGGCCGCCGGCTTCGACGTACTGCCCGGGCCGCCCAAACCCGCCAAGACGACCCTGCTGCGCCAGGTGGGGGCCGTCTTGCGTAGAGCCCGTAGAGAGGGGTGAGCCGGTCCATGGAGCAACCGGTCAGCGTGTCGGCACCGGTGCAGGCCGCGTACAGCTACTGCGAGGCCGTCACCGGACAGCAGGCACGGAACTTCGCCTACGGGATCAGACTGTTGCCGACCGACAAGCGGCAGGCGATGTCGGCGCTGTACGCGTTCTCGCGCCGGGTCGACGACATCGGCGACGGGCCGCTGGACCCGGAGGCCAAGCGGGACCGCCTGGAGGCCACCCGCGACGTGCTCACGCGCGTCCGCAGCGGCGCCGTCGCCGAGGACGACACCGATCCGGTGGCCGTCGCCCTCAGCGACGCCGCGAGCCGCTTCCCGATCCCGCTCGACGGCCTCGACGAGCTGATCGACGGCGTGCTGATGGACGTGCGCGGCGAGACGTACGAGACCTGGGACGACCTCAAGGCGTACTGCCGCTGCGTGGCCGGCGCCATCGGACGGCTCTCGCTGGGCGTGTTCGGCACCCAGCCCGGCGCACGCGGCACCGAACGCGCCGCCGAGTACGCCGACACGCTCGGCCTCGCCCTGCAACTCACCAACATCCTCCGGGACGTTCGCGAGGACGCGGCCAACGGCCGCACGTACCTGCCCTCCGACGACCTCGCCAAGTTCGGCTGTTCCGCCGGCTTCCACGAGGCCGTGCCGCCGCCCGGCTCGGACTTCACCGGGCTGGTGCACTTCGAAGTCCGCCGCGCCCGGGCGCTCTTCGCCGAGGGCTACCGGCTGCTGCCGATGCTGGACCGGCGCAGCGGCGCCTGCGTGGCCGCGATGGCGGGGATCTACCGCCGCCTCCTGGACCGCATCGAGCGCGACCCCGAGGCCGTGCTGCGCGGCCGGGTCTCGCTGCCCGGTCGGGAGAAGGCGTACGTCGCCGTGCGCGGGCTGTCCGGGATCGACGCCCGGCACATCACCCGCCAGGGACCGAGGGGGCGCGCCTGATGCCCGGTCGGCAGCCGCGCCCGCGAGCAACCACGGACGTCACGGCGGCGTCCCAGAGCCCGACGACCCGAGGGGAGGTCGCATGACGGACGGCCCGCACGACGCCGTGGTGGTCGGCGGCGGCCTCGCCGGGGTCACCGCCGCGCTCCAGCTCGCCGACGCCGGCACCCGCGTCACGCTGCTGGAGGGCCGGCCGCGGCTGGGCGGACTCGCCTTCTCCTTCCAGCGCGGCGAGCTCACCGTGGACAACGGCCAGCACGTCTACCTGCGCTGCTGCACCGCGTACCGCTGGTTCCTGGAGCGGATCGGCGGTGCGCACCTCGCGCCCGTCCAGGACCGGCTGGACGTGCCCGTGCTCGACGTCGGGCGGCCCGGCCGGGCCCGGCTCGGCCGACTGCGCCGCACCGACCTGCCCGTACCCCTGCACCTGGCCGCCAGCCTCGCCACCTATCCGCACCTGTCGCTGGTCGAGCGGGTCTCGGTGGGGCGCGCGGCGCTCGCGCTGGGGAAGCTGGACCCCGCGGACCCGGCGCTCGACGGCATCGACTTCGCGACCTGGCTCGCCCGGCACGGCCAGTCCAAGCGCACGATCGAGGCGCTGTGGGACCTCGTCGGGGTGGCGACCTTGAACGCCACCGCACCCGACGCCTCCATGGGCCTGGCCGCCATGGTCTTCAAGACCGGTCTGCTCTCCGAGCGGGGCGCCGCCGACATCGGGTGGGCCCGGGTGCCGCTCGGCGAGCTCCACGACACCCTCGCCGTCAAGGCGCTGGAAGCCGCGGGCGTGCACGTGCAGACCTCCACCCGGGTCCGGCAGATCGCCCGGGACGGCCTCGGCCGCTGGCAGGTGCGTACGGACACCGACGTGCTGGACGCGGACGCGGTCGTCCTCGCCACGGCACAGCGCGAGACCCACGCCCTGCTGCCGGAGGGCGCCCTGGAGGCCCCCGACCGGCTGCTGGAGATCGGCACGGCGCCGATCCTCAACGTCCACGTGCTGTACGACCGGCCGGTGCTGCGCCGCCCGTTCTTCACCGCGCTGGGCTCCCCGGTGCAGTGGGTCTTCGACCGCACCGAGGCGTCCGGGTATGGCGACGGCCAGTACCTGGCGGTGTCCCAGTCCGCCGCGCAGGCCGAGATCGACGCGCCCGTGGCCGAGCTGCGCGCACGGTACCTGCCCGAGCTCGAACGTCTGCTGCCGCCCGCCCGTCGGGCGAAGGTGCGGGACTTCTTCGTCACCCGGGAGCGCACCGCCACCTTCGCGCCCACGCCCGGCGTCGGCCGGCTCCGCCCCGGGGCGCACACCCGGGTGGCCGGCCTCTACCTGGCCGGCGCGTGGACCGACACCGGCTGGCCCGCCACGATGGAGGGCGCCGTGAGGAGCGGGTTCACCGCCGCGGGCGCCGCGCTCGGCGCCCTCGGCCGGCCCCACGAACATCCGCTCAAGGAGACGGCATGAGCCTCAGCGCCGGAACGACCGGAGCAACGGGCGCGACCGGAGCGACCCGAGCAGTCACACGAGCCTCGGCGGCCGGAAGCGCAGCCGGAAACATCGACGAAAACCGGAAATGGGGAGAGACCGTGCCGACAGTGCCTTCGGCGAACCCGGCAGACCACATCGCCCGCACCGTGGACATCATGGCGTTGCTGGAGCGTGGCAGGGCCATGTCGACGCCGGTGCTGCGCGCCGCCGTGGACCGCCTCGCACCCCCCATGAACACCGTCTCGTCCTACCACTTCGGGTGGATCGACGCCCAGGGCCGGCCCGCCGACGGCGACGGCGGCAAGGCCGTGCGCCCGGCGCTCGCCCTGCTCTCCGCCGAGGTCGCGGGGGCCGCGCCGGAGGTCGGCGTCCCGGGCGCGGTCGCCGTCGAGCTGGTCCACAACTTCTCGCTGCTGCACGACGACCTGATGGACGGCGACGAGCAGCGCCGGCACCGCGACACGGTGTGGAAGGTGCACGGCCCCGCACAGGCCATCTTGGTGGGCGACGCGCTGTTCGCCCTGGCGAACGAGGTGCTGTTGGAGCTGGGGACGGTGGAGGCCGGGCGCGCCACGCGCCGGCTGACCACGGCGACCCGCAAGCTGATCGACGGCCAGGCGCAGGACATCTCCTACGAGCACCGCGAGCGCGTGACCGTCGAGGAGTGCCTGGAGATGGAGGGCAACAAGACCGGTGCGCTGCTGGCGTGCGCGGCCTCCATCGGCGCGGTGCTCGGCGGTGCCGACGACCGCACCGCCGACGCCCTGGAGCGGTACGGCCACCACCTCGGGCTCGCCTTCCAGGCCGTCGACGACATCCTCGGCATCTGGGGCGACCCGGAGTCCACCGGCAAGCAGACCTGGAGCGACCTGCGCCAGCGCAAGAAGTCGCTGCCCGTCGTCGCGGCGCTCGCCGCCGGCGGCCCTGCCTCGCACCGGCTGGGCGAACTGCTCGCGGCCGACGTCAAGAGCAATGACTTCGAGAGCTTCTCCGAGGAGGAGTTCGCCGCCCGGGCGGCGCTGATCGAGGAGGCCGGCGGCCGGGACTGGACCTCGGACGAGGCCCGTCGCCAGCACGCCATCGCCGTCGAGACCCTGACCGCCGTCGACATGCCCGAGCAGGTCAGGGCCCAACTGACCGCCCTCGCCGACTTCGTCGTCGTCCGCAACCGGTGACCGTGCGGCGGCGCCCGTCCCGTCGGACGGGCGCCGCCGTCCACCCGGGCGAGGATCCGTCGCACGCCCCGTATTGCGCGCGATTCCCGCCTTCTCCGGCCAATCCCTCGACAAAGCGTCCCCGGGCAACTAAGACGGGACATCCGTACAAGGAGATGATCGCCATCAGAACGACCTCGATACGCATCGCAGTCGCCGGCAGGTGACCGGATAACCGTTTCACCAGTCGACGGCATACCCCAGCACAGCGCAGACGTAACCGTGCACGGAAGGGGAAGCCATGACAGCGACGACCGACGGGAGCGGCGGGTCCGCGGGGACCCGCGCCGATGCGGCCAGTGAGACACCCTTGCTCGACCTCCCGGCGAACGGCGCCGCCGCCGGGAGCACCCTCGCGGAGGAGACCTCCGCGAGCGATCCACCCGAACTCGCCCGCCGGGCGGTCCAGCGGTCCGTGGACCACCTGCTGAGCAGGCAGGACCCCCAGGGCTGGTGGAAGGGCGACCTGGAGACCAACGTCACCATGGACGCCGAGGACCTGCTGCTACGTCAGTTCCTCGGGATCCAGGAGCAGTCCACCACCGAAGCCGCCGCCCGCTTCATCCGCGGCCAACAGCGCGCCGACGGCACCTGGGCCACCTTCTACGGCGGCCCGGGCGAACTCTCCGCCACCATCGAGGCGTACGTCGCGCTCCGACTGGCCGGCGACCGGCCCGACGACCCGCACATGGCGCGCGCCGCGGCCTGGGTCAGGGAGTCCGGCGGCATCGCGGCGAGCCGGGTCTTCACCCGGATCTGGCTGGCCCTCTTCGGCTGGTGGAAGTGGGAGGACCTGCCGGTCGTCCCGCCCGAGCTGGTCTTCCTGCCGAAGTGGTTCCCGCTCAACATCTACGACTTCGGCTGCTGGGCCCGGCAGACGATCGTGCCGCTGACGATCGTCTCGGCGCGCCGCCCGGTCCGGCCGGCGCCGTTCCCGTTGGACGAACTGCACGTCGACGCGGACGCGACGAACCCGCCGCGCCCCCTCGCCCCCGCCACCACCTGGGAGGGCCTGTTCCAGCGGGCGGACAAGGCGCTGCACCAGTACCACAAGGTCGCCCCCCGGGCGCTGCGCGAGGCCGCGATCAAGACCGCGTCCCGCTGGATCGTCGAGCGCCAGGAGAACGACGGCTGCTGGGGCGGCATCCAGCCGCCGGCGGTGTACTCGATCATCGCCCTGCACCTGCTCGGCTACGACCTGGACCACCCCGTGATGCGCGCCGGCCTGGAGTCGCTGGACCGCTTCGCCGTGTGGAGCGCGACGGAGACGGGCGCCCCGGTGCGGATGGTCGAGGCGTGCCAGTCACCGGTCTGGGACACCTGCCTGGCCACGATCGCGCTGGCCGACGCGGGCGTCCCCGCCGACCACCCCGCGCTGGTGCGGGCCGCCGAGTGGATGCTCGGCGAGGAGATCGACCGCTCGGGCGACTGGGCCGTGCGCCGGCCCCGGCTCGCACCCGGCGGCTGGGCCTTCGAGTTCCACAACGAGACCTACCCCGACATCGACGACACCGCCGAGGTCGTCCTCGCGCTGCGCCGCGTGCGGCACCCCGAGCCGGCACGCGTCGACGGCGCGGTGGCGCGGGCGGGCCGGTGGACGCTCGGGATGCAGTCGAAGGACGGAGCCTGGGGTGCCTTCGACGCCGACAACACCAGCAAGTTCCCCAACCGGCTCCCGTTCTGCGACTTCGGCGAGGTGATCGACCCGCCGTCGTCCGACGTGACCGCGCACGTGGTCGAGATGCTGGCGTACGAGGGCCGGGCCCACCACCCGAGCGCCCGCCGCGGCATCGACTGGCTCCTCGCCGAACAGGAGGAGTGCGGCGCCTGGTTCGGCCGCTGGGGCGTCAACTACCTGTACGGCACAGGATCGGTGGTCCCGGCCCTGGTCGCCGCGGGCATCCCGGCCGCCCACCCGGCGATCCGCCGCGCGGTGCGCTGGCTGATGTCCGTACAGAACCCGGACGGCGGCTGGGGCGAGGACCTGCGGTCCTACCGCGACAAGGGATGGGTGGGCCAGGGCACCTCCACCGCATCCCAGACCGGCTGGGCCCTGATGGCGCTGTTGGCGGCGGGGGAGCGGGAGAGCGCTTCCGTACGGCGCGGCGTGACCTGGCTGGCGCAGACGCAGCGGGCCGACGGCGGCTGGGACGAGCCGTACTTCACCGGCACCGGCTTCCCCTGGGACTTCTCCATCAACTACCACCTGTACCGACAGGTCTTCCCCCTCACCGCACTGGGCCGGTACGTGCACGGCGAACCGCCGGTCGGCGGCGTCCGCGCCCGTGACCGGGAGCGCCCCGACGCCCGCGCGCACGTCGGCAAGGGGAGCTGATGGCCGCGTCCCCGGGGTCGACGGACCCCGCGGCGCCGCTGCTGATCGCCTGTGCACTCGGCATCGAGAAGGTGGCCCTGCGCAGCGGTGATCACAGCGGCGCCCGGGGCCCGGTGACGGTGCTGCGCACCGGGATGGGTCCGTCGAACGCGGAGCGCGCGGTGCGCGCCGCGTTCGACGGCGCCGCGCTGCGCGGCGCCGCGGTCGTCGCGTCCGGGTTCTGCGCGGGGCTGGCCCCCGGCATGCACCCCGGGGACGTGGTGATCGCCGAGGAGACCAGGCTCGGGGGCGACGCCACGGTGTGCACGGAGACCGAGCGGCTGGTCGCGGCCGTGGCGCGGGTCGTCCCCGGCCGTCAGGTGCACACCGGGCCGCTGATCGGCTCCGACCACGTCGTCCGCGGTCCGGAGCGCGCGAAGCTGCTCGACGGCGGGGCGATCGCCGTCGACATGGAGTCGGCCGCCACCTTGCGCAGCGCCCGCTCGTCCGGGCCCCGTCCGGTTGCGGCCGTCCGGGTGGTCGTGGACGCTCCAGAGCATGAACTCGTCCGCATCGGCACGGTGCGCGGTGGAATATCGGCTTTCCGCGTTCTTCGTGCCGTACTTCCCGCTTTTCACGAATGGCACCGTTCTTTGCTGCTCCCCAGGAGGTGAGCCAGATGGCCATGCCGCTCCGTCAGTCCATCCGGGTCGGGACCTATCTCTTCGAACAGAAGCTCCGCAAGCGTGAGAAGTTCCCGCTCATCGTCGAGTTGGAGCCGTTGTACGCCTGCAACCTCAAGTGCGAGGGGTGCGGGAAGATCCAGCACCCGGCCGGGGTGCTCAAGCAGCGGATGCCGGTGGCGCAGGCGGTCGGGGCCGTGCTGGAGTCCGGCGCCCCCATGGTCTCCATCGCCGGTGGCGAGCCCCTGATGCACCCTCAGATCGATGAGATCGTCCGGCAGTTGGTGGAGCGCCGCAAGTACGTCTTCCTGTGCACCAACGCCGTGCTGCTGCGGAAGAAGATCGAGAAGTTCACCCCCTCCCCGTACTTCGCCTTCGCCGTCCACATCGACGGGCTGCGCGAGCGCCACGACGAGTCCGTGGCCAAGGAGGGCGTGTTCGACGAGGCCGTGGCAGCCATCAAGGAGGCCAAGCGGCGCGGCTTCCGGGTGACGACGAACTCCACCTTCTTCAACACCGACACCCCGCAGACCATCATCGAGGTGCTGAACTACCTCAACGACGACCTGCGCGTCGACGAGATGATGATCTCGCCCGCGTACGCCTACGAGAAGGCGCCCGACCAGGAGCACTTCCTCGGCGTCGCACAGACCCGGGAGCTGTTCAAGAAGGCGTTCGCCGGCGGCAACCGACGGCGCTGGCGGCTCAACCACTCGCCCCTCTTCCTGGACTTCCTGGAGGGGAAGGCGGACTTCCCGTGCACGGCGTGGGCGATCCCTAACTACTCCCTCTTCGGCTGGCAGCGCCCCTGCTACTTGATGAGCGACGGCTACGTGCCGACGTACCGCCAACTCATCGAGGAGACCGACTGGGACAAGTACGGCCGGGGCAAGGACCCGCGGTGCGCCAACTGCATGGCCCACTGCGGCTACGAGCCCACCGCCGTGCTCGCCACCATGGGCTCGCTCAAGGAGTCGCTGCGGGCGGCCCGTGAGACCGTCGCGGGAGGGCGCGGATGAGCTGAGGCCGGCGCCGCACCGCCGCACGCACATCGGCCGGAACACCGCCCAGTGAAGGGGGACCGTACGTGACGATTCTGGAGACGATCCGCGGGCCGCAGGACCTCAAGGCACTGGCCGCACCGGACCTCGACCGGCTCGCGGGAGAGATCAGGGACTTCCTGGTCCACGCGGTGGCGAGGACCGGTGGTCACCTCGGTCCCAACCTCGGCGTGGTCGAGTTGACCATCGCCCTCCACCGGGTCTTCGAGTCCCCCAAGGACAGGATCCTGTGGGACACCGGCCACCAGAGCTACGTGCACAAGCTGCTCACCGGCCGCCAGGACTTCTCCAAGCTGCGGGGCAAGGGAGGACTGTCCGGCTACCCCAGCCGGGAGGAGTCCGAGCACGACGTCATCGAGAACTCGCACGCCTCCACCGTGCTGGGGTGGGCGGACGGGTTGGCGAAGGCGAACGAGGTGCTGCGCAAGGACGACCACGTGGTGGCGGTCATCGGTGACGGCGCCCTGACCGGCGGGATGGCCTGGGAGGCGCTGAACAACATCGCCGCCGCCAAGGACCGCCCCCTCGTCATCGTCGTCAACGACAACGAGCGCTCCTACGCGCCCACCATCGGCGGCCTCGCCGACCACCTCGCCACCCTGCGCACCACCGACGGCTACGAGCAGTTCCTCGCCTGGGGCAAGGGCGTCCTCCAGCGCACTCCGGTGGTCGGAAGGCCCCTCTACGGATCGCTGCACGGTGCCAAGAAGGGCTTCAAGGACTTCATCGCGCCGCAGGGCATGTTCGAGGACCTGGGCCTGAAGTACGTCGGCCCCATCGACGGCCACGACATCGAGGCCCTTGAGTCGGCGCTGGCGCGGGCCAAGCGCTTCGGCGGCCCGGTGATCGTGCACTGCCTCACCGAGAAGGGCCGCGGTTACCAGCCCGCCCTACAGGACGAGGCCGACCGCTTCCACGCCGTGGGCGCCATGGACCCGCTGACCTGCGCCCCGCTCGTACCGCCCGGCAGACCGTCCTGGACGGCGGTGTTCGGGGACGAGCTGGCGCAGATCGGGGCCGAGCGGAACGACGTCGTCGCGATCACCGCGGCCATGCTGCATCCGGTGGGGCTGACCCGGTTCGCCGAGCGCTTTCCCGACCGGGTGTGGGACGTGGGGATCGCCGAGCAGCACGGTGCGGTCTCCGCCGCCGGGCTCGCCACCGGCGGTCTGCACCCGGTGTTCGGGGTGTACGCCACCTTCCTGAACCGCGCCTTCGACCAGGTGCTGATGGACGTGGCCCTGCACCGCTGCGGGGTGACCTTCGTCCTCGACCGGGCCGGCGTCACCGGCACCGACGGCGCCTCCCACAACGGCATGTGGGACATGTCCATCCTCCAGGTCGTGCCCGGACTGCGCATCGCCGCACCCCGCGACGCCGAGCGGTTGCGCGAGGAGTTGCGGGAGGCGCTGGACGTGGGGGACGCGCCCACCGTGCTCCGTTTCCCCAAGGAGTCGGTGGGGCCCGAGATCCCGTCCCTGGGACGCATCGGCGGGATGGACGTGCTGGGGGAGCCGGGTGCCGACCGGCCCGACGTGCTGCTGGTGTCGGTCGGGGCGCTGGCGCCGGTCTGCCTCCAGGCCGCGGAGTTGCTGGCGGAGCGCGGGGTCAGCTGCACCGTGGTCGACCCGCGCTGGGTGAAGCCCGTCGACGAACACCTCCCGCCGCTGGCGGCGCTGCACCGTCTGGTGGCCGTCGTGGAGGACAACAGCCGCAGTGCGGGCGTGGGGTCGGCGGTGGGGCAGGCGCTGCGCGACGCCGGCGTGGACCTACCGCTGCGGACCTTCGGCCTTCCGGAACAGTTCCTCGCCCACGCCAAGCGTGCGGAAGTCCTCGCCGACGTGGGCCTGACACCCGTGGAGATCGCCGGGCGGATCAGCGCGGCCCTGGCGGGCAGCCGTACGGCCGCGCCCAAGGGTGCGACGACGGATGTGACCACGAAGGCGGTGCCGGACGCGGTGACGGACGTGACCACGAAAGCGGTGCCGCACGCGGCGACGGTCTCGCCGACGCGTTCAACGACGGGTTCTGCGACTGGTTCTGCAACGGGCAAGGAGTACTGAGGCACATGACCGACTTGCCGACAGGCGTCGAAGCGGCCCCCGGGGCGGCGCCGACGGCCGGCACCAAGGGGTTCGACCTGGCGGCGCTGCTCGCCGAGCGCGGCGCCGAGCGCTACGAACTGCACGCCCGCCACCTCAACCACCAACTCCCGCGGATGCTGCACACCATCGGCTTCGACAAGACCTACGAGCGGGCCGAGGGCGCGTACTTCTGGGACGCCGACGGCAACGACTACCTCGACATGCTCGCCGGCTTCGGCGTGATGGGCCTCGGCCGGCACCACCCCGTCGTCCGCAAGGCGCTGCACGACGTCCTGGACGCCTCGCTGGCCGACCTCACCCGCTTCGACTGCCAGCCCCTGCCCGGGCTGCTCGCGGAGAGGCTGCTCGCGCACACCCCGCACCTGCACCGGGTCTTCTTCTCCAACAGCGGCACGGAAGCGGTGGAGACGGCCCTGAAGTTCGCCCGGTACGCCACCGGCCGCCCCAGGGTGCTCTACTGCGTGCACGCCTTCCACGGGCTGACCTGCGGCTCGCTCTCCGTCAACGGCGAGTCCGGCTTCCGCGACGGCTTCGCGCCGCTGCTGCCGGACACCGCCGTCCCCCTGGGCGACCTGGCGGCCGTGGAGCGGGAGCTGGCCCGCGGGGACGTGGCCGCCCTCGTCGTGGAGCCGATCCAGGGCAAGGGCGTGCACGCGGCGCCGCCGGGCTTCCTGCGCGCCGCGCAGGAACTGCTGCACCGCCACAAGGCCCTGCTGATCGTCGACGAGGTGCAGACCGGTCTCGGCAGGACCGGTGACTTCTACGCGTACCAGCACGAGGAAGGCGTGGAGCCGGACCTCGTGTGCGTCGCCAAGGCCCTGTCCGGCGGCTACGTGCCCGTCGGGGCGACCGTCGGCAAGGACTGGATCTTCAAGAAGGTCTACTCGTCGATGGACCGCGTCCTCGTCCACTCCGCCAGCTTCGGCTCCAACGCCCAGGCGATGGCCGCGGGCCTCGCGGTGCTCTCGGTGATCGAGGACGAGGGGCTGGTGGCCCGCGCCCGGGCGACCGGGGAACTGCTCAGGTCCCGTCTCGGCGCGCTGGTGGACCGCTACGAGTTCCTGCACGAGGTGCGCGGCCGTGGCCTGATGACCGGCATCGAGTTCGGCCGCCCCGACTCGCTCAGGCTGCGCAGCCGCTGGAGCGTGCTCCAGGCGGCCCGCAAGGGGCTCTTCGCGCAGATGGTGGTGGTGCCGCTGCTGCAGAAGCACCGGATCCTGACCCAGGTGTCGGGCGACCACCTGGAAGTGATCAAACTGATTCCGCCGCTGACGATCGGCGAACGCGAGGTGGACCGCTTCGTCACCGCCTTCACGGCGGTCATGGACGAGGCCCACGCAGGCGGCGGGCTGATGTGGGACTTCGGTAAGACGCTGGTCAAACAGGCGGTCGCCAACCGCTGAGCGGAGCGCCCGCCCCGCCCTGCCGACCGGGGCATTCAGCAAATTTTTTGCCTCTGGGGCAAGAAAGTTGCCTCAGAGGCACTTTCCTGGCGCAATGGACACATGCAGAGTCCTCCCGGGGGCCACCCCCCGGACCCTCGAACTCCGGCGGCACCCGCGGCGGCGTCCTCGACGCGGCAGGGCGTCGACTCTCCGGTCGAGCTGCCCGACGTGGCGCCCCGACTGCGCGACCTGCGCCGCCGCCGGGGTCTGACCCTGGAGGCCGCGGCGCAGCGCGCCGGCCTGTCGCCCGCGCACCTGTCCCGGCTGGAGACCGGCCGCAGACAGCCCTCGCTGCCGATGCTGCTCAGCCTCGCCAGGATCTACGGTACGACAGTGGCCGAGCTCCTGGGCGAGCTGGCGCCGGAGCACGACCCCGTCATCCGCGCCGGGCGCCGAGAGCCGTCGGAGGCCGACGGCTGGACGTACCACCAGGTCGGCGGGGCGGGGCGGGCCATGCAGGCGCTGCGGCTGATCGTGCCGTACGGCGCCCAGGGCGACCTCGTGCGGGTGCACCCCGGTGAGGAGTGGCTGTACGTGCTGGACGGACGGGTGCGGCTGAGCCTCGGCGAGACCGTGCACGAACTCGGCCCCGGCGACAGCGCCCACTACGACTCGCTCACCCCGCACCGGATCGCGGCGGCCACCCGCGACGGCGCCGAGATGCTGTTCGTCCACACCCTGCTGCAGAGCCCGGACATCCTCCATCCGCACCTCTGACGCCCGCGGTCCGCACGTCAGCCCAACACCCGCACTTCTGGTCCGGCCCGGTAGGGCCGGGGAAAGCAGAGGCCAGTCATGACCGAGAACCCGACGGCGCCCGAAGGCGCCGCACTGCCCGACTCCGCCGCGACCCAGCGGGAGAAGAAGGAAGAGGGGAAGTTCCCGAAGGGCATCTGGATCCGGCTCTTCGCCTACCTCGTCGCCGGCCACGTCTTCGCCGGCTTCCTCTACCTGCTCTTCGAGGTCGGAGCCAAGTAGTCGCCCGGCGAAAGGGCGCGGGCCGCGCGCGTCAGGCGGCCCCGGCCCCGTCCAACAAGCGCGCCCGCAGCCGCTCGCGCGTCTCGGGGGCGAGGCGCAGCCCGTCGGAGAGGTAGCGCTCGATCCCGCCCCAGGTCTGCTCGATCGCGTCGAACGCGGTGTGCAGATACTCCGCGCGGGCGTCGAAGAGCGGGCTCAGCAGCTCCATGACCTCGGCGGACATCCCCGAGGGCGCCCCCTCGGCGCGGCGCACCAGATAGCGGCGGTGCGGGTCGTTGGACTTCAGGTAGTCCGCCTCGACGGCCTCGCGCTCCACGCCGACCGCCAGCAGCGCCACCGCGACCGAGAGCCCGGCGCGGTCCTTGCCCGCCGCGCAGTGCATCAGCGCCGGCACGCTGTCCTGCGCGAGGGCGTGCAGCACCTGGCTGTGCTCGGCGGTGCGCTGGGTGATGATCATGTGGTACGAGGTGATCATCCGGTTCGCCGCCTGGCCGTCGCCCAGCAGGGCGCGCAGTTGGTCGAGGTCGCCGGAGCGGACCATCTGCCAGAACTCGGCCCCGTCGGCGGGGTCGCTCAGCGGCAGGTTCAGGTTCCGCACGCCCGGCAGCGTCACGTCGGGCCCTTCGAGGCGGATGTCCGCCGCATTGCGGAAGTCGAAGATCGTGTGCAGGCCCAGCGAGGCCAGGAACGACGCGTCCTCGTCCGTCGCGTGGGCCAGGTGCCCGCTGCGGAAGAGCCGGCCGTGCGCCACGGTCCGGCCGTCCGCCGTCGGGAGCCCGCCGACGTCGCGGAAGTTGCGGACCCCGGCCAGTTCGGGTTCGGTCGAGGGGACCTGCGGCACCTGCTGCGTCACGAAGGCTCCTGGAGAAGTCGCTGCCGCCGGCGCTCGTCGCCGACTGTGGCGTGTTCCCGACGATACGACATCGGTACCTGGGGCAATCATCCTCCGCGGCCCCGCTGTCGGCCGCCGAAGGAGTGTTGCCAGGCCGCCGACCAACCGCCGCCGGACCGTTGCCCCGCACCCGACCCCGTTGGATGATGTGCGGGCTTGTTCGAATCTGTCGCGAACCGTGAGCATGAGGGGTCGGGATGATCGAAACCGTGAACGGGGGGCGCACCTGGTTGCTCTCCGGACCGTCGAGCAGTTACGCCGTGCACCTCACCGACGACGACGAACTGCTCCACCTCCACTGGGGCCCGCGGATCACGACCGACGACGCCCGGGCGCTGGCGGCGGTCGGGCTCCCCCCGTACCGGCCGTTCGAGTCCCCGCTGGACGGTCACGAGGAGTACCCGGTCGAGGGCGGCCCCCGCTTCGTCCGCCCGGCGCTCTCCGTGCGCACCCCCCGGGTCCGCGGCATCGAGTGGAGCTCCGCCGGCGCCCGCGTGCACGGCGACGAACTGCGCGTGCGCTGCACCGACGCCGTGACCGGCCTCGGGCTGACCCTCCACTACCGGATGCGGGACGACGCCGACGTCGTCGAACGGTGGACCACCCTCACCCACGAAGGCAGCGGCCCCGCCCTGGAGGTGCTGCGCGCGGACGCCGCCACCTGGACCCTGCCCGAGCGCGACTCCTGGCGGCTGAGCCAACTGCACGGACGGTGGGCCGCCGAGTCCCGGCTCACGCGCACCCCCCTCGCCCACGGCGAGCACGTGCTCGGCAGCCGCCGCGGCCACACCGGCCACCAGCACCTGCCCTGGGTGGCGCTCGACGACGGCAGCGCCACCGAGGAGGGCGGCGAGGTGTACGGCTGCGCCCTCGGCTGGTCCGGGTCCTGGCGGATCTGCACCGCGCGGCTGTCAGACGGGCGGGTCCAGATCACCGGCGGGGCCGGCTACGACGACTCCGGGCTGCTCAGGCTCGCGCCCGGTCAGTCGTACGTCTCGCCCGTCTTCGCCGGGCTGTGGTGCGGGGGCGGCTTCGGGGCCGCGAGCCGGGCGTGGCACTCCTGGCAGCTCGCCCACGTGGTCCCGGACGCCTCCGCCGTACGGCCCGTCCTCTACAACTCCTGGGAGGCCACCGGCTTCGACATCCACGAGGAGCAGCAGCGGGCGCTGGCAGTGCGGGCGGCGGACCTGGGCGTGGAGCTGTTCGTGGTCGACGACGCGTGGTTCGGGCGGCGCACCGGCGACCGCGCCGGGCTCGGCGACTGGACCCCGAACCCCGAGCGCTTCCCGCGCGGCCTCAAGCCGCTCGCCGACGAGGTGCACGCGCTCGGCATGCGCTTCGGCATCTGGATCGAGCCGGAGATGGTCAACCCCGACAGCGACCTGTACCGTGCGCACCCCGACTGGGTGCAGCACCACCCGGGCCGCACCAGGACCGAGTTCCGCAACCAACTGGTGCTCAACCTCGCCCGCGACGACGTGCGCGAGCACCTGTGGCGGCAGTTGGACGCGCTGCTGTCGAGCGCGCCCGTCGACTACGTGAAGTGGGACTTCAACCGGTGCTTCACCGACGCCGGCTGGCCCGGCGACGAGTATCCGCAACGGCTCTGGGTGGAACACGTCCACGCGCTGTACGAACTCGTCGACCGGCTGCGGGCCGCGCACCCCGGGGTGGCCTTCGAGTCCTGCTCCGGGGGCGGGGGCCGGATCGACCTCGGGATCCTCGCGCGTGCGGACCAGGTGTGGACCTCCGACAACACCGACCCCCTGGACCGGCTGGCGATCCAGTACGGCTTCAGCCAGCTCCACCCTGCGCGGGTGATGGCCGCCTGGGTCACCGACAGCCCCAACGTCCAGCTCAACGGCCGACGCAGCTCGTTGCGGTTCCGCTTCGTCAGCGCGATGGCGGGCGTGCTGGGGATCGGCGGGGACCTCACCGAGTGGAGCGAGGCGGAGCTGGCCGCGGCCCGCGGCTGGGTGGAGCTGTACAAGCGGATCCGGCCGGTGGTGCAGCACGGCGAGCTGTACCGGCTCAGGCCGCCGGACGGCGGGCTCAGCGCGGTGCAGTACGTACGGGGCGACGAGACCGTGGTCCTCGCCTGGCTCCAGGCGCAGCACCACGGCGAGCGACCGCCGCTGCTGCGGCTGCGCGGCTTGGACGCGTCGGCCTCCTACGTCTGCCCGGAGAGCGGCGCGGTGTACCGGGGCGCGGTGTTGACCCACCACGGCCTGGCCACGGGACTGGTCGGCGACCTGGACGCGACCGTCATCCGACTCCGCCGCCAGTGAGTCGAGAAGAAAAAGAGCTATCTGTCCGTATTCGTACATTAATGCGCTCTTCGATATAACGTGCCCTGGCTACGGGGGAGATGGGCGTCCCTCATGAGCAGGATCACAATGGTGACGTTGTGTGGCGGGCGTGCGGTGAAGGGATGCGGCGGACGGGCGGGAGTTGGCGGGGCGGCGTCCACGGAGGGTGACCGCCCGCCGCCGGCGCGATGATCCACGCGGTCGGGGCGCGGGCGGTCATGGCTTGTTCCTGGCGATGTGGCCGGTTTACGGTCACGGCA
Organism: Streptomyces sp. NPDC047315; assembly: GCF_040643215.1. NCBI lineage: Bacteria > Bacillati > Actinomycetota > Actinomycetes > Kitasatosporales > Streptomycetaceae > Streptomyces > Streptomyces sp. NPDC047315. Next base: position 264,225 of record NZ_JBEYTZ010000005.1, read on the forward strand.
CTCCGGACGGACCGCCTCATCCTGCCGCCGCCCGGATCATCACCCACCCACCTGTGGCAGGAGCGGGGGACCCAGGTAGTACGCCGGTCCGGACTCCGGACGGCTCGGGGTGAAGTCGCGCCCAGCGCGCGGCCGGGCATCTCCAGCTCGAACCCGACAGCTCACCTCGCAGGCGTCGGAGAGGAACAGCACCATGTCCGCACAGGGCAAGCACCGCCGTCCCAAGTCGACGGCCTTCACCCGTGGATTCGTCGCCGCCGGCACCGGTGGCGCCGCCATCGCCCTTCCCCTGATGGGCGCCACCGGCGCCCACGCCGCCGAGCAGGCCGCACCGGCGGCCCCCGTCGTCGCCCCGGTCTCGGCCGCCTCCGCGCCGGCCGCCGAGAAGGCCGCCGCCGCGTCGACCACCTACGTCGTGGTCATCGGCGACCACCTGTCCAAGATCGCCGACGAGCACCGGCTCGACGGCGGCTGGCAGCAGCTCTACCAGGACAACCGCGACGCCGTCGGCGAGAACCCCTCGCTGATCCACCCCGGCCTCAAGCTCACCATCGGTGCCAAGGCCGACGGCAAGGGCGCCGCGAAGGCGGAGAAGCCCGCCGAGAGCAAGGCCGAGAAGCCGGCCGAGAAGCCCGCTGAGAAGAAGACCGAGGGCGACAAGGTCGAGAAGAAGGTCGAGTCGAAGGCCGTGCCCGCCGCCCCGGCCGCCCAGAAGCCGGCCGGCGGCAACGACGAGCCCGCCACCTCCGCACCCGCGGAGTCCTCCTCCAGCGGCTCGTCCGCCGGCACCTCCAGCGGCTGGGCCGCCCCGCTCGCCAACGCCCAGGTCTCCACCTCGTACCGAGCCTCCGGCGCCGCCTGGTCCAGCGGCTACCACACCGGTGTCGACTTCGCCGCGCCCACCGGCACCGGCGTCCGCGCCATCGGCCCCGGCTCGGTCGTCTCCGCCGGGTACAACGGCGCGTACGGCAACGAGGTCGTCATCAAGCACACCGACGGCACCTACTCCCAGTACGCCCACCTCTCCTCGCTCTCCGTCTCCGCCGGGCAGAGCGTGACCGGCGGGCAGTCCATCGGCCAGGTCGGCTCCACCGGCAACTCCAGCGGGCCGCACCTGCACCTGGAGGTCCGCACCGGCCCGTCGTACGGCTCGGACATCGACCCGGTTGCCCACCTGCGCAGCCACGGCGTCTCGCTCTGACCCCGACGCACCGCGCCACCGGCCGCTGACCCGGCCACCCCTCGGATCCCCCACGGAGCCCCCCGCTCCGTGGGGGGTCTGCGTGTTCCCGAGCATCTTCCCGCGCGTGTGCCGGGTGGGTGCCGGGCGTATTCCCCATCACCTCGCCATCCCCGGTGTGATAAATCACTGCGCGTCAACCCCTCCCTACGGTCGCGTAGGTCACATCTGTAGGGCGAAGATGAGTTCTTGTGGCAGACGATTCGAGAACAGAGAACAAGGGCGGATTCGGGTCGTACGCAGCCATCGGTGACAGCTTCACCGAGGGTGTGGGGGACCCGGGACCCGACGGGACGTACGTCGGCTGGGCGGACCGGTTCGCGGTCCTGCTCGCCGACCGCAAACCGGAACACAGCTTCCGGTACGCCAATCTCGCGGTGCGCGGCAGGCTCCTCGACCAGATCGTGGAGGAGCAGGTGCCGAGGGCGAAGCAACTCGCCCCGGACCTGGTGTCGTTCTGTGCGGGGGGCAATGACATCATCCGACCGGGCAGCGACCCGGACGACGTTGCGGAGCGCTTCGAACGCGCGGTGGCCGAGCTGACGGCTGCCGTCGGCACGGTCATGGTGACCACCGGATTCGACACCCGGGACGTGCCGGTCCTGCGCCACCTGCGGGGCAAGGTCGCCACGTACACGGCGCACGTGCGGGCCATCGCGGACCGCCACGGCTGCCCGGTGCTGGACCTGTGGTCGCTCAAGTCGGTCCAGGACCGCCGGGCCTGGGACCCCGACCGGCTCCACCTGTCCCCCGAGGGGCACACCAGGGTGGCGCTGCGGGCGGGACAGGTCCTCGGGCTCGACGTGCCGGCCGACCCCGACCAGCCGTGGCCGCCGCAGCCGGTGCGCGGCACCCTGGAAGTACGGCGCGACGACATCCACTGGGCCCGCGAGTACCTGGTGCCGTGGATCGGACGGCGGTTGCGCGGCGAGAGTTCGGGCGACGACATCGTGGCGAAGCGACCGGACCTGCTTCCGCTGTGACGCCGCCCGACGGCCGCCCGGCCGCATGACCCGGTGAGCGGGCGGGCCCCACCGCTGGGACGCGGCGGGGCCCGCCCGACTACCCGGCCGGCTGCGCCGGGATCCGTTCCAACACGCCGCCGGCGAACACGTCGTACAGCGGCAGCGACTCCAGGTGCACATAGCCGATGTGGCAGTCGCACACGGCCAGCGGACAGGCCCGCGGACGCAGCGCCGCGCGGTACGAACCGTCGTAGAGGTTCCCCAACTCGGCCGGGACGAAGTGACAGCGGCGCACCGTGCCCGCACCGTCCACGGAGATCACCGACTCGCCCGTACGACACGGCAGGCCCGCCGACGGGTGCGGCCGGCGGCTGTAGGGGAACAGCGGGTCCAGCGCCGTCCACTGGTCCGCCGCCTCGTCCGCGTACTCGTGCCCCTCCGCCGCGTTCACCCACAGATAGACGTGGTCCGGCAACTCGGCGCGCAGCCGGCGGGCGTGCTCCAGGTGCTCGGGCAGGCCCACGATCCCCACGCTGAAGCGCACCCCGCGCCGGCCCAACTCGTGCGTCTTGGCGAGGAAGCGTTCGTACGGCGTCTGCCCCGGGTGGTACGTGCACCACAGCGCCAGCACGTCCAGGTCGGCGTCCGCGAGCCAGTCCGTGCGGCAGGACAGATTGGTCTGGATGGCGACCCGCCGCACCTGCGGCAGCCGGGACAGCTCCACCATGGCCCGTCGGTACCAGGAGCGGACCAGGCCCTCTCCCCACGGGGTGAACAGCACCGACAGCCGGTCATCGGCCTGCTCCGCCACCCACCAGGCGAACCGCTCCAAAGCCGCCCGGTCCGCGCGCAGTTGCGCCGGGCTGTCGCGGCGCTTGGCGAACGGGCAGTACGGGCAGTCGTAGTCGCAGGACGCCAGCGGCCCCCGGTACAACACCGTCAGATCCATGGCCCGCCCCCTCACTTCGGCTCGTACGCGGCCATGCGGGCGCGCACGGCGGGGGAGAACAGCTCGGGACCGAGGGCGTCCGAGTGCGCCAGGCCCTCGGCGCCGAGCCGCAGCAGGTCGGCCGGCGCGGACGCGTCCAGCCAGCCGCGCGCCGCGAAGCGCGCCAGCTCGGGCCCGAAGTCGTCGTGCACGTCCCCGCCGAAGCGCGTGCGGTACTCGCCCAGCGACATGCCCTCGGCCTGGAGCAGGGACTGCAACAGATGGCGGCGGCGCGCCTCGCCGTCGTCCACCGCGTAGCCGACCTCGGCGCGGGTGAAGTCCTCGGTGCGGGTGTACGCGTCGATGATGCCGCGCACCTCGGCCGTCGCCACCGCGTAGTCGAACGAGTAGTGCAGACGGGAGGTGTACGAGCGGGCGCCGCAGCCCAGGCCGATCATGCCGTCCGTCTGGCAGGCGTGGTCGTCGAAGGCGGCGGCCGGCGCCCCGAGGCGCCGGAACATCCGCATCGACACCTGCTCGTAGCCGTGGGCGACGAGATGGTCCCGGCCCTGTCGGTAGAAGGCGAGGCGGCGGGCGTCCCAGGCGTCGTCGTCGCTGCGGGCCCGACCGCCGAGCCCGGTCAACGGGCGCACGTACAGCGGGTAGAGGTACAGCTCCTCCGGCTGCCAGGACATGGCCGCGTCCAGGGAGTAGCGCCAACTGCGCGGGGTCTGGCCGTCGATGCCGTAGATCAGGTCGATGTTGAGCACCGGGACGCGCGCGGCCCGGATGCGGTCGAGCGCGGCCGTCACCTCGGCGCCGCGCTGGGGCCGCACCGCGGCCTTCGCCTCCTCGGCGACGAAGCTCTGCACGCCGATGCTGACGCGGGTGGCGCCCCGCTCGGCCAGCACCGCCAGCCGGTCGGCGGTGGCGGTGGCCGGGGACGTCTCCACGGAGAGCGGCACGGCCGACAGATCGGCCCCCATGCGCTTCTCGGCGATGTCGCACAGCCGGTCCAATTCGTCGGCCGTCAGGAAGGTGGGGGTGCCGCCGCCGAAGGCCGCCGCGGCGAAGCGCACCGGTTCGTCGTCGCCCAGCGCGTCCCGCACGGCGGTGGCCTGGCGGTCCAGCGCGTCCAGGTAGCGGGTGGTCAGCTCCCCGGGCGCGCCGATGCGGGTGAAGAGGTTGCAGAAGCCGCAGCGCACCTCGCAGAACGGCACGTGCAGATAGAGCGCGAGCGCGTCCTTGCGCTCCTTCGCCCACAGCTCGCTGAGCGGGGGGCGGTCGTCGAGCGGACGGTACGCGGTCTTGTGGGGATACGCGTACACGTAGCTCTGGTACGGGCGGGGGCGGTCCGGGGCGCTCATGCGACAGCCCCCGAGGACGGCAGGGACGGCCGTGACGGCCCGGAGGAGTGGGACGGCTCCAGGAAGAAGTGGGCGTACGGCACCGTCCACACGGTCGGGTGGCCCAGCCGGTGGCCGGTGTAGCCGTCGTCGCCGTAGGCCGTGCCGTGGTCGGAGCAGACGATCGCGAAGCAGCGCCGACGGCTCGCGGCGGCGGCGAACAGCCTGCCGATGTGCCGGTCGACGTACTCCAGCGCGGCGGCGTGGGTCTCGCGCGAGTCACCCGCGGCGGAGCTCGCACCGGGCAGGTGGAACCAGTTCGGCTGGTGCAGCGCGGGGACGTTCACGAAGAGGAACAGCCGGCGCTCGCGCGGCAGCGCGGCCACCACCTCCTCGGCACGCGCCACCTGGGCCTCGAAGGAGGTGGGGGAGGCCACGGAGAACTCCGGCTCCCAGTGGCTCTCCTGGAACAGGCCCGGCAGGACCGAGCCGAGCGGCCCCTGACGGTTGAAGAAGCCGACGCCGCCGATGCACACCGTGCGGTACCCCTCGGCGGCGAGGGCGGAGACGAGGTCGGGGGTGTCGAAGACGTAGGTGCGGCCGGCGGTCGTCTCGCTGCCGGCGAAGCGGGCCGCGAACAGCCGGGGGTGCGGCCCGGCTGCGGCCGGGGTCGGCAGGAAGCCGGCGAACATCGCCTGGTGGGACGCGTAGGTGAAGCTGCCGGGCGCATGGCGCTGCTGCCACCGGCCGTCGGGCAGGTGCCGGGCCAGGTTCGGCAGCCGGCCGGCCGCCGCCAACTCGACCGCGACGTCGTACCGGAGCGTGTCCAGGGTGACGAGCAGCAGGTCGTCGTGGCCGACGACCGCGTTCATGTCCGGGTCCGCGGACGCGTCCGGGCCCGGGCATCGGGGCGGTGCCGGATGCGGGGCGGTCCCCGTCTCGGTGTCGGAGTCAGACTGCGGCGCGGTCATGGGTGGTTCCTCGTTCGTGCGGCCGTACTCGGCGCTGGTTCTCTTGACGGGGTCGATTCCGGTGGTGGGGCTCGGCGGGGGAGCGGCCCGCCCACCGCTCGCGCACGGCGACGATCTGCGCCGCGTACGTGTCACGGCCCTCCGCGCCGCTGCCCGGCAGACCGGTGAGCCCGGGCAGCAGGTCCCCGAAGGCGTTCGCCTCGCCGACGGCGAAGCGCCGCCAGCCCCGGACGGGCAGCAGGTCCACGCCCACCCGAAGGGAGCCGGGGAAGCAGTCGGCCGTCCGCTCGCAGACGTCGAGGGCGCTCGACCAGTCGCCGCCGGCCGCCTCGACGGCCGCCCGCGCCGCCGTCAGGTCGCCGCGGGCGCCGCCGAGGTGGAGGTTGGTCATGGGGTGGCGGCTGGTGCGCACCACTACGTGCGTGGCGCGGCCGGCGGTGACGACGACCCGGAGGTCCGCGGCGCGCCCTTGTTGGGACGCCTTCGGCAGCCACCGCTCGATGTGGAGCCCGTCCGGTGCGAGGGCGTCCACGAGTGCGGCGACCTCGCGCTCGGTGGTGTAGCGGCGCACCCGGAGCGAGTTGAAGAGTCGGCCCTGCGCATCGCGCTCCACGGAGGTGGTGGCGCGCACCCGACCGCCGCCGGCCGTCTCCACGGCGAGCACGCCGGACGCGGACGAGCCGTGCGCCGGTTTGACGAAGATCCGGCGCAGTCCCGCGCCGGCCGCCAGCGCGCGCACGTCCTCCCAACCGCGCACCGGTGGCGCCCCGCTGCCCGACGTCGGCGCATCGGGCACCGGCACCCCGGCCGTGCGCAGCACTCCGTGGCAGAGCCGCTTGTCGAAGAGGACGGCGAGGTCGTCCGGGTCGTCCAGCGGCACGGCGCCCGCCGCGGCCACGGCCGCGGACACCTCGCGAGCGGCCGACACGAACCGCGCGTACCAGCGGGCAGTGCCCTCCACGCGCGCGGGATCGGTCACGTCCCGCAGCGCCCGGTCGACCTCGGGGTCCTCGCCCGGGGAGTCCAGCCGGACCCACTCGCCGGGGTGGAACTCCGCACGGCCGCACAGCACCTCGCGCCAGGGCACCACGCGCACCGGGGGCAGCCCGGCGGCGCGCGCCGCGTCCTGGAACATGGTCACGCGGCGGTGCCCCGGATGGCCGACCACGGCGATCCGGAGGCTGCGGGAGGGGTCCGTCCCGGTCACGGCGTCATTCCCCGACGGAGACGTAACGGCCGTCCCAGTCGCTGTCGGGGTCCCACTCGGAGAACAAGCTCTCGTCGAGGTCGACTTCGACGCCGCTGGCGCCGAGCGTGGTGCGCAGCCGCTCCACCATGGTCTCGGACAGGTAGTGGTGGTGCAGGTCGAGCTTCTTGAGGTGGGTCAGCGGCTGGCCGTTCAGCAGCGCTTCCGCGCCCTCGTCGCTGAGGGTGCCCATCGACAGGTCGAGGACCTCCAGCCGGCCCACGACCGGTGCACCCGCCAGGGACCGGGCGACCACGTCCTGCATCTCGCTGTTGCGCAGGGCCAGGTGCGTCAGCCGCGGCAGCCGTGCGCCGGAGAAGAACGGCTCGAACGCCTCGATCCCGGCGTCCGCGCCGTACCCGGAGGTGCCGAGCCACAGGTCCAGGTGCTCCAGGGCAGGCAGGTCGCTCGCCGCGATGCCTTGGACGGGGCCCTCGCCGAGTCCGCCGGTCTCCACCGTCAGGGACCTCAGCCGCTCGTGGCGCACCGGTTCGAAGACGAGGTCCTGTCCGCCGCGCACCCCGAACTCCTCCAGCAGGGGGAAGGCGTCCAGCAGCGGGTTCACATGGCCCTGGTTGATCCAGGAGATCTCGCACTCGTCGTAGGAGATGTCGCCCAGGAACAGCGCCCGCAGCGCGGGGAACCGCTCGTGGGCCGCCGCGATCGCGGCGATGAGGCTGTCCGGCCCGGAGTCGTACGCCTCCTTCCAGACGCCGACGACCAGCGCCCGCACCTGCGCGGGGTCCACCGCGGCCAGGAAGCGCTCGAACGCCTGCTCCCACTCCTCGTCGTCGGAGTCCCCGTAGCCGTCGACCGCGATCCGCCAGGCGACCGCGGCGGCGTCCGGCAGTTCGACCTTCTCCCCGGAGGAGGGGAAGTCGAAGACGGGCAGGCCGTGAAACTCCTGCAGATTGCTCATGGGAGGCTCCAGACACCGGAGGGTGATCGATCTGGTGATCGGTTCGATTGGCAGAAGTTGTACCAAGACCGACTGACACCCCGGGGGCCGGGGGCGCCGCGAGCGTCGGTGGGGGCGTCGTCCGCGGTGCGTTGTCAGACCCTCCCGTTAGCGTCGTTTCCAGTTCGGCGCACTCGGCGCCGGCCGTCGAGGGGAGAGCTATGTACCGGCAGGGAGACGTGCTGATCGCGCCCGTGGCCGAGGAGTCGGTGCCCCCGCACCTCGCGGACGCCCAGGACGAACCGCGCGACGGGCGGGGGCGGTTGGTGCTCGCCCTCGGGGAGGTCACGGGGCATGCGCACGCGGTGCCCAGCCCCGGCCGTCTGGTCCGCGAGCCGGGCCCGCTCGGGCCCCTGCTGCTGCACCTGCCGGTCGGCGGCCGGGTGGTGCACGAGGAGCACGCGGCCATCGAACTGCCCCGCGGGTGGTACCGGGTGATACGCCAGCGCGAGTACGTGCCCGGTTCGGTGCGGATCGTCGCCGACTGACCACTGACGCACGACGCACGACGTCCAGAGCACGGCGTACGCAGCAGGATGCACCACAGCACGACGCACGATGCACGGCACCAGCACAGGCACAGGCACGACGGAGCAGCGGTCCCGGTCCACAACCGGGCGAGCGGGGACGGGGAATCACATGCAGAACGCAGCGAGCACGGCAGCACGTACGGGAGCGAACACGGACGAGTGGCGGGCCGTCGCCTCGGCGACCGGACCCGCGGACCGGGCGGCGGCCGAGGACGGCGTCCGCCTGGCCTACCGCCGGGCGGGGCTCGCCGAGCCCGAGCGGATCGTCTGGGCGCGCTCGCCCAGAGAAGCGGTGCTCACGGTGCGCTCCCTCGGAGCGGAGGCCGGCGCGTCCGTACGGGAGGAGGTGCGCACCCGCCCCTGGGCGGAGGAGCGCCGCCGGGTGCACGACGAGCTGGGGCCCGGCGGGTGGGTGGAGCTGTGGGCCGGTACGGGCGCCCAGCTCTGGGACGGCACCCGAGAGCTCGCCGAGCGCATCAGGACCGGCGTCGTGGAGCGGCTCGCGCCCCCGGCCGGGCAGGACGCGGCGGCGGATGCGTCCGACGGGGCGGCGGCCACGGCGCCGATCACCGAGTCCGAGGTCCGCCAGATCCTGCTCGACGCGGTGCTCGGACAGCACGACGCCGCCTGGCTCGCCGCCTTCGACGGGCGCAGCCCGCGGCTGGAGGGGCTGGCGAGCGTGGCCGCAAGCGCGGGCTGGTGGTGGCCTTACGAGAAGGTCGCCGTGGTCTGCGAGCGCCCGAGCGAACTCCACCGGGACGAGGCCGGCCGGCTCGACAGCGGCGAGGGCCCCGCGCTGGTCTACCCCGACGGCTTCGCGCTGCACGCCTGGCGGGGGATGCCGGTGCCGCCCGAGTTCGTCGCCTCGCTGTCCACCCTCACCGCCGCGCGCATACGCGACGAGGAGAACGCCGAACTGCGCCGCGTGATGCTGGAGTACTACGGCTACGAGCGCTATCTGGCCGAGTCCGGCGCCGAGCCGCTGCAAAAGGACGAGGCCGGCACGCTGTGGCGGATAGCGCTGCGGGACGACGAGGACGTCGTGATGGTCGAAGTGCTCAACTCCACCGCCGAGCCCGACGGCACCTTCCGCACCTACTGGCTGCGGGTGCCGCCGAGCACGAGCACCGCGAAGGAGGGCGTGGCCTGGACGTTCGGTCTCGACGTCGCGCAGTACGCGCCGCTGCGCCAGACCTGAGGTCCGCCGTCAGCCGGCGCCGCTCGGCGGCCCCTCGATCTCCGCGGGGCCGATCAGCGCGGTGCCGCCCTCCCCCGTACAGGCGTGGGCACCGGCCCTCGCCCCCAACAGGGCGCACTCTCGCGGGGAACGCCCGGACAGCAGCCCGTGCAGGAAGCCGCTGACGTACGCATCGCCCGCGCCGTTGGTGTCCACCACGGGAGCGGGCGGCGTGGCGGCGGGGACCGACAGGGGCGTTCCGTCGCCGTCCCGGGTCAGGACGGACGAGCCGGCCGCGCCCGCGGTGGCGACGACCGCGCGCGCCCGGCCTGCGCGCAGGATCTCCCGCATCACGGCCCCGGTCGCCGAGCCGGCGCCGGCGGAGCTGAGGAAGACGTACTGCGCGCGCAGGGCGAAGTCCCGGTGGTGCTCGTCCACCCCGTTCCAGTCGTGGAGGTCGGTCGAGACGGGTACGCCCAGTGCCTCGGCGTCGTCGAAGAGGTGGCGGGTGAAGTCGGTGATCGTCAGATGGACGTGGCGCGCCCGCCGCAGCAGCGGGAGGTACGCCTCGCGCGGCATCCTCAGCCCGCCGGGGTCACGGGCGTCGAAGAAGGACATCCGGTGTCCTGCGGGGTCGACGAGGTTCACCGCGCGGCGGGTGCCGGCGGGGGAGTGCAGGGCCGCGAAGTGGACGCCGCCCGCGGCCAGTTGCTCCCGCACCAGCCGGCCCGCGCCGTCGTCGCCGACGTAGTCGAGCAGGGTGACGGCGCGGCCGAGGGCGCGGCAGCCGAGCGCGACGTACCCGCCCGTCTGGCCCGCCCGCTCCCGGATCGGGCCGACCCCGACGGAGTCGGCGAGCGGGACCGGCAGCGCCGGGACGCGGACCACGGTGTCCACCCCGGTGCCGCCGACGACGAGCACGTCGATCGGGGCGTCGCGGCCGTCCGCGGACGGGGACCCGGTCAGGTGCGGGGCACGGGACGAAGACGAGCCGTAGGACATGGTCGCCCAGTATGGCCGACGGACGCCGCGCGGGATCCGGCCCTGCGGGGTGCGGAAGGGGCGGGCCGGCGCCCGGCTCAGCGCGCGGTCAGCGCCGCGCGCTCCAGGCCCAGTTCCCGGGCGAGCGCGTCGTCCGCCCACTCCAGCATCGCGGCCCGGGACAGCGAGCCGGCGTACGAGGTCATCTGGACGGCCAGCCCGTCCAGGAAGGCCGTCAGCCGCCAGGCCGCCGCCGCGGGGTCCGCGCAGGGGAACTCGCCCTTCGCCGCGCCCTCGGCGATGACCTCCGTCAGCGCCGCCTTCCACTGCTGGTCGAGGTCGCGGGCGACCTCCCGCAGCGCCGGGTCGCGCAGCGCCACCGCCCAGCTCTCGATCCACAGGCGCCAGCCCTTGGCGGTGCCGGTCGGCGCGTACCAGCGCACCGCGGCCCGCAGCCGGCGCAGCGCCGACGTGCGCCGCCCCAACAGCTTGCGCAGATGGGCCAGGTCGCCGTCCGCGGCGTGCGCGAAGGCCGCCGCGACCAGCTTCTCCTTGGTGGAGAAGTGGTACAGCACCAGTGCGTTGCTCACCCCCAGCGAGGCGGCCACGTCGGCGATCCGCACGGCGGCCACGCCGCGCTGCTCGATCTGCTCGACCGCCGCCCCCAGCAGTTCCTCGCGCCGTTCCGCCACGCTCAACCGGACTCTTGCCACAACATCAGCCTACACAGCGGATCTTGGCATCCCCACCGGTCTGTGACGGCCGTCTCCCGACGGTTTTCCCGCTTGGGCCGTCGGCCGGGCCGAGCGGTCACCCGTACCAACCGAAACGTTCCGTTATCAGCGGCAGCCGGTCGTCCACGATGGCGTGCGCGGCGGCCCGCGGAGTCGTGCCGTCCGCCTCGGCCCGGGCCAGCATCCGCCCCACCAGATCGCGCATGGAGCGGCGGGTGTGCGCGAAGGCCGCCTCCGCGTCCGCGTCGACGTCGCCGAAGAGGGTCCACCACCACCAGGCGTTCGTCCCCGAGTTGACGACGACGTCCGGCAGCACGGTCACACCGCGCCGCGCGAGCAGCTCCTCCGCCTCCGGCAGCACCGGCATGTTGGCGGCCTCCACGACCCACCGTGCGCTGATCGACGCCTGGTTGGCGGCGTCGATCGCGTACGAGACCGCCGCGGGCACCAGCACCTCGGCGTCGGTCGACAGCCAGGCGTCGCCGGGCAGCTCCCGGTCCTCGGGCCGCAGCGCCGCGCGGTCGACCGTGCCGTACGCGTCACGGGCCGCGAGCAGCGCCTCGACGTCCAGCCCCCGCGGGTTGGCGACGGTGCCCTTCACGTCGGCGACGGCCACCACCAGCAGCCCCGCCCGGGACAGGAACCGCGCGGTGGCGCCCCCCATGGTCCCGAAGCCCTGCACGCACACCCGGGTGCCCTCGTGGCGCACCCCCGCCCGGTCCAGCGCGACCAGCACCGACTCCGCGACGCCGCAGCCGCCGACCAACTCGTCCAGCCCGATGCCGTCGACCTCGACGGCGAAGGCCGCCGCGAGCCGGCCCCGGGCCGCGCCCTCGTCGTCGAGGAGCCGGTAGACGGCCTGGACCGTGGAGACGAGCCCGGCCTCGGCCGCCGCGCGGTCCACCACGTCCTGGGTCAGCCCCAGGTCCTCGCCGGTGGTCCACACCGTCTCGACGTACGGGCGCATCGCGCGCAGGTAGCGCACGAGCACGCCGTACGCGTCGGGGTCCCGGGGGTCGCAGTCGATGCCGCCCTTGGCCCCGCCCAGCGGAATGTACTTCCCGGCGGGCCGGTCCGGGTTGTAGTGCAGGGCCTCCTTCATCGTCATACCCCGGGCCAGCCCGGCGACCTCGGCGAGCGAGCAGCCCTCGCGCATCCGCAGCCCGCCGCTGGCGACGCCCCGGACGAGCCGGTCGACGACCAGGTGGCCCTGACGGCCGGTGACGTGGTCGGTCCAGGTGAGCGACAGAGAGGGGGCGGTCATGGCGAGGGCTCCTGGGAGGGCGGGCGCGAGGCCGATGAGGGTGCCGGCCACCGTACGGGACCGCGCAGGGGTGACGGCGACCGGGGTGCCGGGCGGATACAACCACTCCGTCGAACACTCCACCGTACTGAATAACGGTTCAGTATTGAAGCTGCGTCGGCGTGGTGTCAACGCGATCGTCGAGAGCCGCCGGGCAGCTCGCGGCCCCTGCGTGACCTGTGGCGGCGCGGACGGGCGGGGCCACGGCTGACGCGCGGGGCGCGCTCAGGAACTCCCCTCGCCGTCCCGCCGTTGAGTCGAACGCGACGGCGCCGCCGAAGACGGGCGCCCGAGCGGCCGATCTCCACCCCGCGCTGTCGTACCACCCGTCCATAATGAAAAGACCCCCATCCACAGGAGGCGCCGTGACCGGAGCCGGATCACCCCACTCGCCGAGGTCCCGGCTGCGCGCCCTCCGTCCCCCCGCCTTCGGCGCCGATCCCACCGGTGCCCGGCTGGAGCGCATCCGCCGCTCCCCCAACTTCGCGGACGGCTCCTTCCAGAACCCGGTGGGAGCCCGCACCCGGCCTTCCGGCGCCTCCACCGGCGCCATCGCGAAGTCGTACCTCGATGCGGAGTCCCGCGCCCGCCGCGCGCCCACCGGCCGGGTGCCCCTCCATCCCGACGTCCGCACCGACCTGGCCAAGCCGCCCGCGAGCGGACTGCGCCTCACCTGGATGGGCCACTCCAGCGTCCTGACCGAGATCGACGGCCGCCGACTCCTCTTCGACCCGGTCTGGGGCGATCGCTGCTCCCCCTTCGGCTTCGTCGGCCCGAAGCGGCTGCACCCCGTGCCGGTGCGGCTGGCCGCGCTCGGCCCGCTGGACGCCGTCGTCATCTCGCACGACCACTACGACCACCTGGACCTGCCCACGATCAAGGCGCTCGCCACCACGGGCACGGTCTTCGCCGTCCCCCTCGGGGTCGGCGCCCACCTGGAGCGCTGGGGCGTCTTTCCGGACCAGCTGCGCGAGCTGGACTGGCACGAGTCGACCGACGTCGCGGGCGTCCGGCTGACCGCGACCCCGGCCCGCCACTTCTGCGGCCGTGGCCTGCGCAACCAACAGCACGCGCTCTGGGCCTCCTGGTCCGTCGCCGGCCCGGAGCACCGCGTCTTCCACAGCGGCGACACGGGCTACTTCCCCGGCTTCCGCGACATCGGCGCCGAGCACGGCCCCTTCGACGCCACCATGATCCAGATCGGTGCCTACAGCGAGCACTGGCCCGACATCCACATGACCCCCGAAGAGGGCGTCCGCGCCCACCTCGACCTCCAGGCCGGCGCCCCGTCCCACGGAGTGCTGCTGCCGATCCACTGGGCCACGTTCAACCTGGCCCCGCACCCCTGGGCGGAGCCCGGGGAGCTCACGATGTGGGAGACGCACAAGGCCGGCGTGACCATGGCCGCACCCCGCCCCGGACAGCCGTTCGAGCCGGACCGTACGCCCGCGGTGGACCCGTGGTGGCGCGCGATCGCCCGGGCGCCGGTCGAGGGCTGGTCCACCTGGCCGACGGTGGGCGAGCTGGACCTGGTCACCGAGGCCTGAGCCTGCCGCGGGCCCCGTCGGGATTCGTCAGACCTGACCCAAGGGCGTGCGGCGGCGGGCCGTGCGGCGGGGCCCGTCGCGGGGGTCGCCGGCGCGTCCGCCGCCCCCGCCGCGTACCACCCGAACGGATTCGGGCTGGGGTGCGAGACCTCATACCAGAGCGGGACGAATGGCGGTCAAGTTTCACAACTGCCCGTCGCGCCCGACCGTCCGGCGACTACCGTGTGTTGCCGGTGATCAACAACGCGCAGTCATCTCGCGGGCGGTGGAACGCCGTTGGACCGACGAGCGGGACCGGGTCATCACACGCAGTACCCAAGGGCGGCACGCCGGTCCCTGGGACCCCACGCACCGAGGACGTCGATGTCTCAACCACGCGTACCCGTCGAACGGCCCGATCGACGGGAGGGCGGGCGCCACGGCAGGCAGCCGGGCAGGCCGGTGCCCCCGGTGGGCCGCACGCGCGCCGGGCCGCACCCCGACACCCGGCTCAGACCGCGACTGCTGCGCACGGCCGTCCTGCCGACCCTCGCCGCCGCGCTGAGCGGTGCGACGGCGGTGGCCTTCACCGTGCAGACCACGAACCACCAGCCGTCGCCCGTGCTGTGGGCCGTGCTCGCCGCCTTCGCCGGCACGGCCGCCGTCTGCGTCGCCTTCGCGGCCCTCGGCGCCGACCGGCTCGCCACCGCCGTGCTGGCGCGCGCCACCGCCCTCCGCCGCCGCGCCGAACGCGACCGGACGGAACTCGCGGCCGTGGTCGAGGGGATCCGACGCGGCGACGGCCCGCCGCCGATCCGCACCGCCGGCGCCACCGGCGGCCCGCCGCCGGCCGACGAGTTCGAACGGCTCGCCCGGGAGCTCGGACGCTTCCAGGACTCGGCGATCGCCGCCGTCGTCCAGGCGTCCAGGCTCTCCAGCAGCGTCGGCAACGAACAGAAGGTCGAGGTCTTCGTCAACCTCGCCCGCCGGCTCCAGTCGCTGGTGCACCGCGAGATCCAGCTCCTGGACGACCTGGAGAACGAGGTCGAGGACCCCGACCTGCTCAAGGGGCTGTTCCACGTCGACCACCTGGCCACCCGCATCCGCCGCCACGCGGAGAACCTCGCCGTACTCGGCGGCGCGGTCTCCCGACGGCAGTGGTCCCACCCGGTCACCATGACCGAAGTGCTCAGATCCGCCATCGCGGAGGTCGAACAGTACCCCCGGGTCAAGCTGGTCCCCCCGATCGAAGGCACCCTGCGGGGCCACGCCGTCGCCGACGTGATCCACCTGCTCGCCGAACTCGTGGAGAACGCCACCCTGTTCTCCGCCCCGCACACCCAGGTGCTGCTGCGCGCCCAGTACGTCACCGCGGGACTCGCCGTCGAGGTCGAGGACCGCGGACTCGGCATGCCCGCCGCCGAACAGGCCCGGATGAACGCCCTGCTCGCCGACCCCGACCAGGTGAACGTCGCCCACCTCCTCCAAGACGGCCGCATCGGACTCTTCGTCGTCTCCGCGCTGGCCCGCCGCCACGGCATCGCCGTCCGCCTGCAGAACAACATCTACGGCGGAGTGCAGGCCGTGCTCGTCCTGCCGCAGGGCCTCCTCGGCTCCGACCCCGAGGGCCTGGCCGGCGGCGTCATCGCCGCCACCCAGTCCGGACGCACCCGCCGGGCCAAGAGCCACCTCGCCCCCGGCCGGCCGGACCCGGTGCCCGGACCCGCGCCCACCACGATCGCCGAACACCAACCCCACCGGGGCGCCCCTGCCGACATCGGCACCGACACCGGCCCCGACCAGCACCCCGCCCCCGAAGACGCCCCCGTCCCCGCGCACCCGGCCGTACACCCCCCGCAGCCCCGCGGCCCGCTGCCCGTACGCACCGAGCACCCACTGCGCCCCACCCCCGCAGCCGCCCTGCCCGGCACGGGGCACCGCACGCGCGCGGAAGACCCCGCCGATCCGCACGCGGCCCCCGTGCCGCACGCCTACGTACCCCAGCGCACGGCACCGCCCCTGATGCCCCCGCTGGACGCGGACACCGCCCTGCTCCGCCCCCAACTGCCCCAACGGCGCGTCCAGGAACACATCGTGCCGCAACTGCGCACCCCGCCACCGCCCCGCCGCAGCGACGAACACGCCGTGCACGACCCGGGCCTGATGGCCGCCTTCCGACGCGGCTTCGGACTGGCCGAGACCGCCGAACCCCACCCGCGGTACGAGCAGTCCCACCCCGCGCACCCCTCACAGCTCTCGCACACCTCGCACGCCCCCGACGCGGCGCCCGGTGCCCCGCGGCGCCACGACACCACCAGCAAGGAGTAGATGCACCATGGCGAGCGACGTGCCCAACGGCTCCGTTCCCGATCTCGACTGGCTCCTCGGCGGCCTGGTCCAACGCGTTCCCTACACCCTGAACGCGGTACTGCTCTCCTCCGACGGCCTGGTGAAGTCCGTCCACGGCCTCGACCCCGACAGCGCCGACCACATGGCGGCCCTCGCCTCCGGCCTCTACTCCCTCGGCCGCAGCGCCGGAGCGCGCTTCGGCGACGGCGGAGAGGTCCGCCAGGTCGTCGTGGAGCTGGACTCCACGCTGCTCTTCGTCTCCACCGCGGGCTCCGGCACCTGCCTCGCCGTGCTCGCGGGCCGCGAGGCCGACGCCGCCGTCCTCGGCTACGAGATGGCGATGCTGGTCAAGAGCGTACGGCCGTACCTCGTCACCCCCGCCAGGAAGCAGGCCGGGGTCGCCGGCGCCGTGGGACAGTGACGTGCCCGTACCCCTCGACGGCCCCCTGCTCGACGCCGCGGCGGGCCGGCTGATCCGCCCGTACACCGTCAGCGGCGGACGCACCCGCGCCACCGCGGCCCTGGACCTGCTCACCCTGGTCAGGGCCACCGGCAACGTGCCCCGCAGCCCGCTGGGGCCCGAGCACGCCCAGGCGCTCGCGCTCTGTCGCGCCCCGGTGTCGGTCGCCGAGGTCTCGGCCCATCTGCGGTTGCCCGCGGCCGTCGCCAAGGTGCTGCTCTCCGACCTCGTGGAGTGCGGCGCGGTCACCGCGCGGGCGCCGCGCCACCACGACAACCCCGCCGACATCTCCCTGCTGGAGGCAGTGCTCGATGGCTTACGACGACGGCTGTGACCCCGACGGACCCCGGGAGCCGGACCCACCGGCCCGACAGGCGCCGAGCGCCGATCCGTTCCCCACCGCCCTGAAGATCCTCGTCGCGGGCGGCTTCGGGGTCGGCAAGACGACCTTCGTGGGGGCGGTCAGCGAGATCGAGCCGTTGAGCACCGAGGAACTGCTCACCCAGGCCGGGGTGGCCACCGACCACCTCCACGGCGTCGAGGCCAAGACCACGACCACCGTCGCCATGGACTTCGGCCGGATCACCCTCGACGAGCGCCACGTCCTCTACCTCTTCGGCACCCCGGGCCAGGAGCGGTTCTGGTTCATGTGGGACGAGTTGTGCGAGGGCGCGCTCGGCGCGGTCGTGATCGCGGACACCCGACGGCTGGCGGACTCCTTCTCCGCCGTGGACTTCTTCGAGGCCCGCGGCATCCAATTCGCCATCGCCGTCAACGAGTTCGACGGCGCCTACCGCTACGAGCCCGACGAGGTGCGCTCGGCCATGGACCTACGGCCCGGGGTGCCCGTCGTCCTGTGCGACGCCCGGATCGCCAGCTCCGGCATCGGCACCCTCGTCACCCTGGTGCAACACCTGCTCAACACCGCCGCCACCCCGGCCCCAGCGCCGACCCACGGAGCGCCGTCGTGAGGTACGACCCGACCAACAACCTGCTGCTGACCCCCGTCGACCGGGAAGCCCTGAAACGGGGCAAGCGGCTGCGCACACTCGGCTTCTGGGACCGCGCGGACCCGGTCTTCGACGACTTCGCCAAACGGCTGGCCGAAGCCTTCGAAGCCCCGTACTCCCTCGTCAACTTCATCGACGAGAACCGGCAGTTCTTCGCCGGGCTGCACACCCCGACCGGTGTCCACAGCGGTCGGGACCTGGGGGCCACGGCCGCAGCGGCGGCCTCGGCAGGCGCGGCCGACCGGATCATGGGGCGGGACCGCGGCTACTGCCCGCACGTCGTGGTGCGCCGCAAGGCGCTGGTGCTGGAGGACGTCTGCGACTACCCGCGCTTCGCCGGGAACCCGGTCGTCGACGAGATCGGGGTCCGCTCCTACCTCGGGGCTCCGCTGATCGACCGCACGGGCACCGCCCTCGGCACGATCTGCGTCGTCGACACCGAACCGAGGGCCTGGGGGCGCGCCGGCCTGGAGTCCATCAAGGCGATGGCGGGGGAGCTCGTCGAGGAGATCCACCGTCGGGAGGACGGTTTCCTCTGAAGCCCCGCCCGGCTGCGCGCCCTGCCTACCGCCGGCGCTCCAGGACGTCCACCGACAGCTCCCGGACGACCGACTCGTCCACCTCGACCCCGAGCCCCGGCCCGTCCGGAATCAGGGCCGTCCCCCGCTCCACCCGTACGGTCCGCTGCGCGTAGGGGGACTCGATGAACTGACGGCCGTTGAGGTCGACCGGGGTGTCGATGCCGTACGCGGCGAACAGGTGCAAGGACGCGGCGAGCCCCAGGTCCGAGTCGGTCAGGCCCGAGCCCATCAGCCGCACCCCGCAGTCCTCGGCCAGCGAGCACAGCCGCCGCGACAGCGTGAGCCCGCCGCTGCGCTGCACCTTGGCGATGGCCACGTCCACCGCGTCCAACCGGACGAAGGTGGCCAGGTCGGTCGGGTGGCGCAGGCTCTCGTCGAGCGCGATCGGCACCGGCGAACGCTCGCGCAACCGGCGCAGCCCGGCCACGTTGTTGGCGGGCAGCGGCTGCTCGAAGGCGGTCACGCCGAGGGCGTCGAGCCGGCGTGCCACGCGCAGCGCGGCGTCCACGGCGTACGCCTGGTTCGCGTCCACCCACAGCGGTGCCGCGGGGGCGTGTTCGCGCACCGCCGTCACCACGGCGACGTCCTTGTCCTCGTCGTGCAGACCGATCTTGACCTTGAAGGCGCGGTAGCCCGCGGCGGCGCCCTCGGCGACGCTGTCGCCGACCTCGGCGGGGGACTGGCCCGACACCACCCAGCCCAACTCGACCCTCTCCTGACGGCGTTGGCCCCACAGCACGCCCAGCGGCACCCCCGCGGCCCGTGCGAGCAGATCGTGCAGCGCCACGTCGACCGCGCTCTTCGCGAGCGGTGCGCCGATGCTGATGCCCCGGTTCACCGCCCGGTCGAAGGCGCGGTCGACGGCGTCCAGGTGCCAGGCGGGCAGCCCGACGACGGCCGGTGCGAGATAGCGGTCGACGGTGGTGACGATGGACTCCGCGGTCTCGTACGTCCAGGCCGGTATCGGCGTCGCCTCGCCCCAGCCGTAAGCGCCGTCGGACGCCGTCACCTTCACCAGGACGCGGAGCGACGGTTCGCCGGCGACGGCGACCGCGCCGCCCGCGACGCCGAAGGAGCGACGGGTGGGCAGGGCGACGGCGAAGGTCTGGACCCGGTCGACGGTCACGGACGGCGCGGGCGGCACGCTCATGGGCGGATCCCCTCCGGTGCTGCGAGTGCGGCGGAACGCGCGGGGCAGTGCGGGCGCACCCCCCTGAAAGTTCGGGACGCCCTATTGACCGTGCGTCCTGGCAGTCACTAGCGTGGCGACACCCTATCAGAAAGCGCTTTCTGAAAGCGGTTTCCCGTCTGTTCGCCCCATCTCCCCAGCGTCCGAGAAACCTCACTCCCAATCAGACCCGGACAGCCCGGACCGCCTCCAGCGCCCTCGCCGCGGTGGGTGCGTCGACCGGCCCGGGAGACCGGAGGAGCCGACCGTGAGCCAGAGCGCCATCAAGCCGGCACCCCGTCGGGTCGCGGGCGTCGTGCGCCGTGCGAAGCCCGGCGCGGGCGAGCGCCTGGCCCGCGCCGCCGCGACGAGTTGGCGGCCCGCCGCGCTGCTGCTGGTCTGCTTCGCCGGCTGGTGGGCGACGGCCGCCTTCGAGTGGGTCGAGCCGTATCTCGTCCCCTCGCCCGGCGCCACTTTCGACGTGTTCGCGAACAAGGCCGACTACCTCTGGGAACACACCTGGGTGACGACGTACGAGACGCTGCTCGGCTTCGTCATCGCGATCGGCGTCGGCGTCCTGGCCGCCGTCGTGATGGTGTACTCGGCCACGGCGGAGAAGACCCTCTATCCGATCCTGCTCTTCGCCCAGGTCATCCCGAAGATCGCCATCGCGCCCCTGTTCGTCGTGTGGCTCGGCTTCGGCATCGGGCCGAAGGTCCTCATCGCCGTCCTCATCGCCTTCTTCCCAGTCGTCATCTCGATGGTCACCGGGCTCAAGGCGGTCGACCCGGAGATGCTGCAACTCTCGGCGACGATGGGCGCCGGCCCCTGGCAGACCTTCGTCAAGATCCGCCTCCCGGCCTCCCTGCCGCACCTCTTCTCCGGGCTCAAGGTCGCGGTGACCCTCGCCGTGACCGGTGCCGTCGTCGGCGAGTTCGTCGGGGCGAACGAAGGGCTCGGCTACGTCATCCTCCAGGCGAACGGCAACCTCGACACCCCGATGCTGTTCGCCGGACTGCTCGTGATGTCCCTGCTGGGCGTGGTCCTCTTCGTCCTCGTCGAGCTGGCGGAGAAGCTGTTGCTGCCGTGGCACGCCAGCCGTCGCGAGGCCGGGGTCACCACCTCGTACTGACCGCGCCCCCGCACCCGTGCACCGGACCGCACCGGACCCGCACACCGCTTCCGACCGTCCGTCCCACCGACCGCCGCACCGCGACGACAAGGACCAGCCATGACCGCGCGCCGAGTACTGACCGGCCTCGTCCCGCTGCTGCTGCTCGCCGCCACGGCCTGCGGCGACGACGGCGGGGGCGGGGAGTCCACCTCCGAGTCGGGCAAGAAGCTGAACAAGGTGACCCTGACCCTCAACTGGTACCCGTACGGGGAACACGCGCCCTTCTACTACGGCAAGGCGCAGAAGATCTTCGAGAAGCACGGCATCGACCTCGCCATCCGCGCCGGCCAGGGCTCCCAGAAGACCGTCCAGGCCACCGGCGCCGGCCAGAGCGACTTCGGCTGGGCCGACACCCCGGCGCTGCTCGGCGGCGTGGACTCCGGCGTGAAGGTCAAGAGCCTCGGGGTCTTCCTCCAGACCACGCCGTCGTCCGTGCAGTTCTTCACCGCGCAGGACATCAAGACGCCCGCCGACCTCAAGGGCAAGACGATCGCCGGCACTGCGGGCGACGCGCTCTCCAAGACCTTCCCCGTCTTCCTGCGGAAGAACGACGTCGGCCAGTCCGACGTGAAGGTCCAGAACACCGACCCGGCCGGCAAGATCGCGGCGGTGATCTCCGGGAAGACGGACGGACTGCTCGGCTACGCCAGCGACCAGGGCCCGATCATGGCCGACAAGGCGAAGAAGGAGGTCGGCTACCTCCGCTTCGCGGACCACGGCCTCAACTTCTACTCCAACGGCCTGATCACGGGCACCCGCTACCTCGCCGACAACGGCGACGTCGCGACCCGGATGGTGAAGGCGGTCAGCGAGTCCTTCGCCGCGGCGCAGCAGGCGCCCGGCCCCGCCGTCGCCGCGATGGCGGGCGCGAGCGAGCAACTGCCGCCGCAGAAGGTGCTGTCCGAGCAGTTCGCGACCACGGTCACGCTGCTGCACACCCCCGCCACCCGGGGCAAGGCTCCCGGCGTCAACACGGACGGCGACTGGCAGCGCACCATCGACGTCTTCGCCGAAGCCGGGGTCGTCAAGAACCCCAAGAAGGTCTCGGACTACTGGGACGCCGCCGTGGCGGCGAAGGGATGACGGGTCGACGCCGCGGCGACGGCGGTGGCGACGACGACGGATGCGGAGGGGAAGTCGGATGGCGAGGAACGGACGGGGCACGACCGTGACACCTGAAGACGGCGGCCGGGGGGCCGGGCGGGCCGCGGACCGCGTGGACGCCCCACCGACCGACGCGGTCTCCCTCACCGACGTCGCCGTCCGGTTCCGAACGAAGAAACGTGACGTCACCGCCCTCGCGGACGTCTCCCTCACGGTCGCGCCGGGCGAGTTCGTCGCCCTCGTCGGCCCCTCCGGGTGCGGCAAGTCCACCCTGCTCAAGCTGGTCGCGGGCCTGCTCGCGCCCACCACTGGGGAGGTCCACCTCGGCGGCGAACGGGTACGCGGACCGCGCCACGACATCGGATACGTCTTCCAGCGCGCCGCCCTCCTCGAATGGCGCTCCGCCCGCCGCAACATCCTGCTCCAGGCCGAGATGCGGAAGATGCCGGGCGACCTGGCCCGCCGCCGTACCGCCGAACTCATCGCCATGACCGGCCTCGACGGCTTCGAGGACGCCTACCCCCACGAACTGTCCGGCGGCATGCAGCAGCGGGTCGCCCTGTGTCGCGCGCTGCTGCACGCGCCGCCGGTCCTGCTCATGGACGAGCCCTTCGGCGCGCTCGACGCACTGACCCGCGAGCAGATGAACACCGAACTGCACCGCATCTGGCGGGAGACCGGCACCACCGTGCTGCTGGTCACCCACTCCATCGCGGAGGCGTGCTACCTCGCCGACCGGGTCGTGGTGATGAGCCCGAGGCCCGGCACCATCACGGAAGTCATCCACGTCGGACTGCCCGCCGAACGCGACTACACCGACGTCATGGGGCGACGGGAGTTCCGGGACGCGACCGGACACATCCGGGGGCTGTTGGGGGCCGCGCACGGCGACGAGTGAGCGGCCCGCGCCCCACTCGCCCGGCCCGACCGCTCAGAACCGCAGCCGGGACAGGTACCGGTAGCCCGTCAGCGCCGTCGCGAACGGATCGGCGGGGGCGTCGTGCTCCACCAGCCACTGCCGCACCCCGCCGTCCCCCGCCCGGTCGAACATCGACGGGAAGTCCAGCACCCCGGAACCCACGTCCGCGATCGAACCGTCCGACGCCATGTCCTTCACGTGCAGGGCGGGGAACCGCCGGAGGTGCCGGACGAACAGGGACCGCGGATCCGCCCCGCCCTTGACCGCCCAGTACAGGTCCAGTTCGAAGGCGACGAACTCGGGGTCGGTCTCCCGCAACAGGATGTCGTAGAGGTTCTCCCCGTCGACGACCTGGTGGTCAGCGCCGTGGTTGTGGAACAGCAGCGGCCCGAGCCCCGCGGCCCGCGCCGCCGCCCCGATCCGGTTGAACTCCCGCGCCGCCTGGCGGAACCCCGCAGGGGTGTGCAGCGCCCGCGGCAGGCTCGGCACCACGACCCACCGCCCGCCGAGCACCCGCACGTCATCCAACGCCGTGCCCAGCCCCGGGCCGCGCAGCACGTCGTACCCGACGTGCTCCAAGACCGCGCGGAGCCCGACGTCGTCGAGTACGGACCGGATCTGCGCCGCGGTGCGCCCGTGCCGGCCGCTGACGCCGACCGTCGCGTAACCCGTCGCCGCCAACCGGGCCAGCGTGCCCGGGAAGTCCGCGGCCAGGGCGGTGCGCATGGTGTACAGGTGCATGCCGATGCCGGACGGCGGGATCCGCCGGTGGCAGCGCCGTACCCCCGCCGCCTCCGCGAGCCCTGCGGAAGTCGCCGTGAGCGCCGCGGCGCCCAGCGCCCCACCGGCGCCGCGCAGCACGCTCCGCCGCGACGCGCCCGCGCCGTTCACGCTTCTACCCGCGCCGTTCACGCGTCTGATGGGCACGTGCGCTCCTTCCCGCGCCCCGCGCCACATCCAGCGGGAGGCTCGCCGTCGTCGTGTCGCCCCGGTCGTCCGTGACGGTCAGCCGCGCAGCGTACGGACCGGGCCGGGCGTACGCGTGGCCCGCGGTCGGTCCCTCGGGTCCGCTCGGCCGCGAGCCGTCCCCGAAGTCCCAGTGGTACGCGGTGACGGTGCGCCCCGGCAGCGGCTTCACGGTGCTCGTCAGCCGTACCGACAGCGGCGCGGACGGATCGGTCTCGGCGGCCAGCCGCAGCTGCGCCGCGGGTTGCTTCTCCACCCCCGGCCCGTTGAAGTGCAGCCAGTCCACCGCGAACAGGTCGGGTTGCTCGGGCGTCCACCGGGGTTGGACGAAGACCGCGTACAGCGCCACCGTCCCGCCCGGGTCGCGCAGTCGCGCCGTCGGCGACACCACGTTCTCCCAGCCCCCGGTGACGGGGACGGTCACCTTCCCCAGCAGCGGGCCCGTCGGGGATCCGGCGCGGAACTCGACGTCGCCGCCGAGCCCGCCCGAAGCGGCGCCGACCGTCACCGACTCGACGCCCTTCAGGTGCACCGGATCGAAGCTGATCCAGTCGCCGTGCTCGATCTCCACCAGCCGCTTCCCGCCGGAGGCGTCCGCACGGCTGGCCACCGCCGCGCCGCCGTTCGCCCCGCCGGTCGCGGTCCTGTGCTCGGCCTCCCGGAAGGCGGTCCGCAGGGTCAGCGCGGCGGAGCCGGTGAGCGGGGGCGCCCCGGGGCCGCCCCGGTCCTCGTAACGGGCGGTGACGCCGTAGTAGAGGTTCTGCCCCGGGCCGTGGCTGTCCCCGGTGTCCGTCACGATCTCGCCCGTGCAGCCGGTCTGGTTGTCCAGCGGGTGCAGATGGGAGTCGTGGCCGAGCTGCGACTGGACGACCACCCGGGAGCAGTCGATGCGGCGGTCCTCCGCGTCCTTGACCTTCACCGTGAACGGGACGGTGTCGCCGAAGCGGAAGACGCCGCCGTTCGGGGGCCGCTCGATCGTCACGACGGGACGGGAGTTGCCCACGGTGATCTGCTGGGCGGACAGCCCCGTCAGCCCGCCGGGCCCGGTCACCGTCAGCCGCGCGGTGAAGCGGCCCGCCGTCCGGTAGACGTGGGTGGGGTTCGCCGCCGTGGAGTCCGTCGTGCCGTCGCCGTCGAAGTCCCAGGCGTACGACACCGGCCGGCCGTCCGGCAGCCCGGAGCCGGCGCTGGAGAACGTCACCGACAGCGGGACCGGGCCCGAGTCGCGGCTGGCCGTCGACCGGGCGTCCGGCAGGCGGTCGTCACCGACGTAGTCGATGCGGTGGATCCCCGCGCCCTCGTTGCTGCCGCCCCGGCCGGTGCCGCTGCCGAGACCGAAGTCGATCACGTACAGCGCGCCGTCCGGCCCGAAGTCCGCGTCGAAGGGCTGGTGCCACGCCATGTCGCCGAAGACGGAGTTGATCGACTGCAACTCGCCCGCGCGCGCCGGCGGGAACCGCGGATCGGTGAACTCCTGGTCCCGCTGCTGGAGCGAGAACGACTTGAACCACTTGCGCGTCAGCTCGTACCCCAGCCACTTCCCCTCGAAGTACGCGGGGAACTTGGTGCGGTACGGGTTCGCCGGATCGTAGTCGTACACCGGACCGCTCATCGGCCCGCCGCCGCCCGTGCCGAGTTCGGGGAAGGCGGCGGACGCTGAGTACGCGTACCAGACGGTCGCAGGCTGTGCGGCCGGCAGCTCCCGCAGCCCGGTGTTGTGCGGCGAGTCGTTCACCGGCTTCGCGCAGTCGAAGGCGGGACCGGGGGTTCGGGTGGCGAAGTCGAAGTCGTTGAAGGGGGTGTTGGGGCCGATGCAGTACGGCCAGCCGAAGTTGCCGGCGCCGGTGATCCGGGTGAACTCGACGGTGCCCTCGGGTCCCCGGTCGGGCTTCGCGGCCCGGGCGTCCGGACCGTAGTCGGCCACCAGCAGCGCGCCGCTGAGCGGATCGGTAGTGATCCGGAACGGATTGCGCAGCCCCATCGCGTAGATCTCGGGGCGGGTGCGCTCGGTCCCCGGGGCGAAGAGGTTGCCGGCGGGCACGGAGTACGTGCCGTCCGGCTCGGGCTTGATGCGCAGCACCTTGCCGCGCAGGTCGGCGGTGTTGCCCGAGGTGGCCTGGGCATCCCAGGCGCGGCGGCCGGGCCGCTCGTCGAGCGGGGTGAACCCTTCGGACCCGAACGGGTCGGTGTTGTCGCCGGTGGCCACGTACAACTGCCCCTGCCGGTCGAACGCCAGGGAGCCGGCCATGTGGGAGTTGGCCCGCCCCTCCCCGCGCCAGGTGGGGATCGTCAGCAGCCGCTTCTCAGACGCCGGGTCCAGCCGGTCGTCGACGACGGTGAACCGCGACAGGTTGAGGCGCTTCTCCACCTTGTCGGAGTGGAGCAGGTACAGCCATCGGTTGGTGGCGAAGCCAGGGTCGAGGGCGAGCCCCAGCAGACCGTCGGACTGGCTCGTCATGTCGGGGGCGTACGCGAGGTCGTACGCGGTCGACACCGCCAGCGTGCGCTGGTCGACCACCTTGACCTTGCCGGTGCGTTCGATGAAGAACACCCTGCGGTCGGGCGCCACGGCCAGCTCGAACGGATCGGCCAGGTCGCTGGTCACCAGGGGGGTGCGCTGGAAGGCGCCCGTCTTGGTCGCGGTGCAGTCGCCCGGCTTCGCCCCCGCGGCCCACTCGATCCCGCCGAGCAGGTGCGTGCGGAACGCCGGCTCCTGGAAGGCCGCCTTGGCGTGGCCGCCGGCGGTGAACCAGGAACGCCCGCCGTCGTAGTCCTGGCACCAGGACCAGGGGTGGTCCACGCCCTCGTCGAGCCCGGTGACTCCGTCGCGCACCTTGATCTGCGCGAGGGTGTGCACCTTGCCGGTGGGGTTGAGGCGCCAGTTGTACCACTCCTCGGTGCGCTCCCAGAGCTCCGGCAGGTCCTTGGTGGAGGGGTGCACCCGGTCCAACACCTTGACCCGGCCCCGCTGGACCGCCGGGTGCTTGTCGAAGATCGCCCCGACCAGCCCTTCGTACCAGGCCCAGTCCCGCTCGCTCGCCGAAGCCGAGTGCAGCCCGACCCAGCCCCCGCCACCGCGGACGTACCGCTGGAGCGCGGCCCGCTGCGCCGCGTCGAGCAGATCGCCGGAGGCGGGCGTGGAGTTGGTGTTGTTGAACACGATCGCCGCGAAGCGGGCGAGGTTGCCGTCGGTGAAGGCGGCGGCGTCGGCGGTCGCCTCGACCGCGAAGCCGTTCTCCGTGCCGAGTTCGGTGATGGCGTCGATGCCGGCCTGGATGGACTCGTGGGCGACGTTGGTCACCTTGGAGAAGACGAGTACCCGGTACGGGGCGGTGGTGGGGGCGGTGGCTTTGGCGGCCTCGGCCCGCGCCGGTTGACCGGGCCCGAGCCCGGCGACGAGCGCGAGCACCCCGACCACCGCGACCAGCAGCGCGAAGCGATGCCGCCCCGGGCGGAGCTGGCCGGCCCGGGGCTCTCGGGCGCCGTGATCGGTACGGTGACGGTTCATGGCGCTCCCGGTACTGGTGGGCGGACAGCCGGATGGAAAGCGCTTTCTGAAGTCCGTTGCACAGGGTAGGTTCCACGGTCACGGGGGGTCAATGGGTCGGACGGCGCCTCACCGCCCACCCGAACCTCGCATCCGCGCCACCGGAGTTGCCCCCGGCCCGAAGGCGATCGCGCGCCGGGGCGTGCGGGAGGGGCGTGACGGCCGGAAAGCGGTTCGTGACCACGGCCGCGAGTGCGGTATGGTTCTCATGCGCGTTCAGCCAGGGGAAACCCCAGGTCAGACGGGCAACGGGACGTGGCGCAGCTTGGTAGCGCACTTGACTGGGGGTCAAGGGGTCGCAGGTTCAAATCCTGTCGTCCCGACTTGTGTTTTCGCAGGTCGCAGGCGGTATCGGAGAAATCCGGTACCGCTTTTCCGTGTTTCTTGGGGACCCTTTGGGGACCACGCGGTCTAGCGGCGCCTTCCGGGGACGGGTTGGACGGTGAGGCTGGAGGGGTGCGCGGACGGGGTTGAGGTGGGCGGCGAAGACGACGGCCTCAACCCACCCCTGGTAATGCCCGTGGGAGCGGGCCACAAGCGCCCCCGCGAGGCGGAGCAGGGTGGGCCAGTCGCGCAGGGCGAGGGCGCGGGGGTTGTCGAGTTCGTCCTCGGCCTGCTTGTACTCGCGCTGCCAGCCGGTGACCCGGGCCGGATCGACGGTGATCAGCCCGTCCCGGACCGCCTGCTCCATGACACGGACCAGGACGGCGAGGCTGTTCTTCACGGTCGAGCGGCTCTGCTCGTCAGCGATCCAGCCGTGGACGGTACGGTCCACGGCACCGTTGGTGATCACGCGGACCGGGAAGTGCCCGAGGGCGGGGACGACCCGGCGGCGCCAGCCCGCGAGGTAGGGGTCGAGCGTGGAGACGGGGTCGAACCAGCGCACGCGGGCACGGTGGGGGGAGGGCCGGTTGGGGTGGTGCTCGATGTCGCTGGCCACCCGCACACCGAGCGGGACGGCCTCGGTGTGGGTCATCAGGCCCCCCGTTCAGGGGAGATGCGGCGCTGGGCGATCCACTGTTCGACGTCGGTGGCGCTGCAGAGGACGACGCGTCCGGCCAGGGGCACATACGGCGGTCCTTGGCGGGGGTGTGCGGTGCGCCAGCGGCGCAGGGTGGAGGGATCGACACCGAGAATCCGGGCGAGTTCCGCGGTCGAGTACCAGATGCCGGGCGGCAGCCCCTGACTCGATCCGGTGGGGAGCGGTGATGGTTCTGCTGTGCTCAAGGTCGTAGCGCAGGCACTGGGCGGCGTCGTGGAAGAACCAGGCCGAAGCGGGTTCGTCGGCTTCTGCGGTTCGTGAGGGCGGCGTCGATGGGGTCGGCGAGGCCGTGTGCAGACCCTCCCACCCCGCAGTGGCTATGGCCGCCTTCGTGGTGACGTTGCTTGGCCAGGTGACTGGACGGGCGATGGTCACGTTCTTGCGGCCCGCGCACGTAGCGGCAGATTCTTCGTCTGCCGGTGGTACAAGGGCTGCGACGCTTTGATCAGTAGAAATGCCCCTTCTGGAGTCTCCCGGCCGCAACATGGCCCGGGAATGGTCCGGATCTTGGTCGGCTGGTGGGGTAGTGGCTGGACGAGAGCCCCGCCTTGGATTTGCGCAACTCGCTTCAACTACCGGCGTTCTGGCCCGGGCTACTCCTGCCGTCGGCGAGGTGCCACAGCGGGAGGGGGCGGGTGCCGATTGGCCAACGGGGGCAGCGCAGTGCTGCTGTGCAGGTGCAGGAGGATGAAGCCGTCGGCCTCCGCCTCGCGACCCTCGGCGAGGTCGCGGACAACAGCACGGCGGAGTCGAAGGTTCAGCCGTAGCGGAAGCCGTTGCCGACCCCTGGTTAGTTCGACGGGGTGTCAATCGGCCTCGAATGTCCGGTCAGGTGTGCCGCGGGATCAGGCGACCGGGCGGTCACCAGCCCTGGAGTAGCGCCATTCCCAGTTCATTGAGCCGCTCCGGGAGGTCGCGCCGATTAGCGGTGGAACGGGAGCGGATGACGAAGTAGACCATCGACTGTACTGCCTGGACCACGATCTTGGCCTCCCTCTGGTCGCGACCGGGAAGGGCGTTGTCGACTGCCTGGAGCCAGACATTCAACATGTCGTCCTGGAACCGCTGGTACTTCTTGCGTTCCGGATCGGGGAGCTGGTCGCGTTCATTGATGAGGATGCCGACGAGGCGCGCGTTCTGCAGCGTGACGTCGACGTGCGCCGCCAGCAGGAGCTCAAGCACCTCGCCTGGTCCACGCGCTTGTGCAAGGGCCTGAGCGACCGCGAGGCGCATTCGGTCACCGGCCGCGGTCGCGGCGGCGACCAGCAGTTCGGTCTTGTTGGCGAAGTGTCGGTAGGCCCCGGTCCGGGCGATGCCGGCGGCCTCGGCGATGTCGCTCAGCCGGACGGTCTGAAAGCCGTGCTCGTCGAAGAGCCGGATCGCCTCGGTGAGGAGCTGCTCTCGGCGGGGGATGCGTACACCGGCGATCATCGGGTCGATCGCCGCGTCGGTGAAGGCTTCCTGACCATTCGAGGCTGAGAGCTCCGCGTTGGCCTCGGCCGTGGCGAGTCGCAGGAGCAGTTGCTCATGCCTTCGGCGAGAGAGAGCCGTGCGGGACGTGCGGCGGCCGGCGAAGACACCGACGACGGCGAGTGCCACGAGCCTGCTGTCCGCCTCGGAAAGCTCGTGCCGGGCTGCCCCGACCAGCGGGACCAAGTGGGCCATGGTGCCGTCGGAGTGCTCATGGATGACCTCGCGCTGATGGTCGTCCAAGTGGCGGGCCTCGCGCTGCCAGAGGGCTCCAGTACCTCGCCCTTCGACGGTGGTCCCGGCGAGTGCGGCCAGCAGTCCGTCGAGGTCGGTGGCGCTCGCAGCGATCGCGTCCAGGGTGTCGAGCTCATGGAGGACAGCAGCCAGCAAGAGATCACGCTTGTTGCGGTAGTGGCGATAGAGGGCGGGCGCCGTGATCCCCACGGCTTCGGCGACCTGCGCCACCGAAACATTGTGGAACCCGTGATCGCGGAAGAGCTCCGCCGCGGCGGAGCGGATCAATGCTTTGCGGTTGGGGGGCCTGCGCGCCGCCACTCTCCGACCTCCTTGGTCACACCTGTGCTGTGGGCAGTACTCCGGCAGTTCGCCCGGCGGCCGGAGGCGATCAACAGCGTAGCCGACCTCGAACGGCAGTCACAGACACTTCACGGCCGATCAAATGATGTGACACATGCTTCACTTTTATCTAGAATACGCTTAGTGTCACGCTGTCACGATCGACACCCCTGGAGACGTCCGAGTACGAATCTAGCCAGGGTGAGACGCGAGGAGAGCGTGGTGCCCCCCTTCATCGAGCACAAGAAGCTGTTCATCGGCGGCACATGGGTCGCGCCGGCCGGTACGGACACCATCGAGGTGGTGTCGCCCCACACCGAGCAGGTCATCGGCCGGGTGCCGCACGCGTCCCGCGCAGATGTCGACCGGGCCGTCGCCGCCGCGCGCGATGCCTTCGACCACGGCCCCTGGCCGCGGAAGCCGCTCGCCGAGCGGATCGCCGTGGTCGAGCGGATCAAGGACGGGCTCGCCGCCCGTCACCAGGAGCTGGCGGAGCTGATCTCCGCCCAGAACGGCTCGCCGATCACCTGGGCGACGAAGGCCCAGGCCCTGGCTCCGGTCGGCGCCTACGCCGTGGCCGCCGCGGTCGCCGACCGCTTTCCCTTCGAGGAGGAGCGCGTCGGCGCGGGCGGCCCCCTGCTGGTGCTGCGCGAACCGGTGGGCGTGGTCGCCGCCGTGGTGCCGTGGAACTTCCCGCAGTTCGTCACAGCCGCCAAGCTCGCGCCCGCGCTGCTGGCCGGCTGCACGGTGGTGCTCAAGCCGTCGCCGGAGACCCCGCTGGACGCTTTCCTGCTCGCCGAGGTCTGCGAGCAGGTCGGACTGCCCGCTGGCGTGCTCAGCGTGCTGCCCGCTGACCGCGAGGTCGGCGAGTACCTGGTGGCCCACGCCGGCATCGACAAGATCGCCTTCACGGGCTCCGTCGCGGCTGGAAAGCGGGTCATGGAGGTCGCCGCCGCCAACCTCACCCGCGTCACCCTCGAACTCGGCGGCAAGTCCGCCGGCATCGTCCTGGACGACGCCGACCTCGACGAGGCGATCCCGGCGCTGGTTTCCGCCGCGTACCCGAACAACGGGCAGACCTGCGTCGCCCTCACCCGGATCCTTGCCCCGCGCAGCCGCTACGACGAGATCGCCGGACGTCTCACCGCGGCCGTCGCCGCGCTCAAGGTCGGCGACCCCTCCGACACCACCACCGAGATCGGCCCCCTGGTCACCCGCCGCCAGCAGCAGCGCAACCTCGACTACATCCGCGTCGGCCAGGAGGAGGGGGCCAAGCTGCTCACCGGCGGAGGCGTACCGGCCGGACGGACGACCGGCTGGTACGTCGAGCCCACCCTCTTCGGAGACGTCGACAACGCGATGCGCATCGCGCGCGAGGAGATCTTCGGCCCGGTGGTGTGCCTGATCCCCTATGAGGACGACGCCGAGGCCGTACGGATCGCCGACGACTCCGACTACGGTCTCGCCGGCACGGTCTGGACCGGCGACACCGAGCGGGGCATCGACGTGGCCCGCCGGATCCGCACCGGCACCTTCGCGGTCAACTGCCAGCGCCTGGACCCGCTGGGCCCCTTCGGCGGCTTCAAGAACTCGGGCGTCGGCCGCGAACTCGGACCCGAGGGGCTGGCCGCGTACACAGAGGACAAGACCATCGCCCTGCCCCGCCCCGCCAAGAGCTGAGGTCCACACCGACGGACACCCCCGCGGCCCTACCTTCCGGCGGGGCCGCCCCGTTCCCGTACCCCTTCCTCCCGAGGAGCAGTCCCGTGCGCGCTGCCGTACTCCACACCACCGGCGACGAGACCCTCGCCGTCCACGACGACGTCACCACCACGTCCTTCGGTCCCGGCCGGGTCCGCGTCCGGCTGCACGCCGCCAGCCTGTGCCACTCCGACCTCTCCGCCATGAGCGGGGTCATCGCGCACCCCGCCCCCTTCGTGCCGGGCCACGAAGGCGCCGGCGAGGTCGTGGAGGTCGGTGAGGGCGTCACCCACGTCAAGCCCCGAGATCGCGTGGTCGTCTGCTGGATGCCCCCCTGCGACTGGTGCCCGGCCTGTGTCTCCGGCCGAGGCCATCTGTGCCGCAGCGGCTACCGCAACATCGGGGTGCCCAACTTCGAACGCGACGGTGCGAAGGTGCCGGGCTTGATGGGCGAGGGGACCTTCGCCGAGGAGACGGTCATCTCCGCCGCAGCGGTGATCCCGATCCCCGACGACCTGCCGTACGACGTCGCCGCACTCATCGGCTGCGGTGTCACCACCGGCATCGGGGCGGCTCTCAACACGGCCCGGGTCAGGCCCGGTTCGTCGGTGGTCGTCATCGGTCTCGGCGGGGTGGGGGTGAGCATCGTCCAGGGAGCCCTGGTGGCCGGAGCAGCGCAGATCGTCGCCGTCGACCCCACCCCCGAGCGGCGCGCCTGGGCGCTGCGCTTCGGCGCCACCGAGGCCGTCCCCCCTGAGGAGCTGGCCGAGGCCAGGAAGCGTCTCACCGGCGGAGCCGGGTTCGACTACGCCTTCGAGGCCGTCGGGAAGCCCGGTACCCTTCGTGCCGCCTACGACGCATCCGCCGTCGGCGGCACGGTCTGTCTGGTCGGCGTCGGCAGCCGCACCGACGTCCCCGACATCTCCATGGCCGAACTGGTCAGTGACGAACGGCGACTGCTGCCCTCCTTCTACGGCGGCCAGGACGTCCGGCGCACGATCACCACCATCATCGATCTGTGGCGGGCCGGCCGCATCGACCTGGAAGGCATGATCACGCACCGGGTCCCGCTGGGCCAGGTCAACGAGGCGGTACGCCAGATGCGCTCGGGAGAGGCGCTGCGCACCGTCATCGAACTGGCCTGACGAGCCGCACGTACCGCCTTCCGGCCCGTACCGACTCTTCGTCGGTGCGTACGGTCCCTGGCCTTCGCCCGCGAGTCACCCGCCGCATTGGGCCCCCCCGCACACCGGTGCGGTCCTGTCGGTGTTCTCCGAGGACAGTCTTCCCGGTCGGTCGTCCGCGCCTGTGACGGATGTCTTGTGGGGCGCGGGAGCCACTGTGACATTTGGCGGCATCCGGGTTCCGGGGAACGGCCCGTCGGCAGGCCGTTACCCGATCGTCCCTGCGCGCCCAGTGGGTGCGCGCACGCTCACATGAAGACGGAGAAGGTCCATGGTGTCAGTTCGGGCCGGGGCGCGACGCCCCTCCTGGAGAAGCATGCTGTCTGTCAGGTGGCGGACGTTGGGTGCCGTGTTCGCGGCGCTCGTGTCCCTGGTGGTGCTCTCACCTCAGAGCCACGCCACGGCCGGCGACCCGCCCCTGACCATCCCGCAGGCGACCCTCGACGCCGCCCTGTCCTGCCCCACCACCTACCCCGACACCACCCGAGAGCCGGTACTCCTCCTCCACGGCACCGGCACCAACGCCGAAGAGAACTGGGGCTGGAACTACACCCCCGCCCTCCGCGACCGCGGCTACGACGTCTGCACCGTCGACCTCCCCCTGTGGGCACTCGGCGACATCCAGGACGCCACCCAGTACGTCGTCAACGCCATCCAGCACATCCACACCGCCACCGGTCGCAAGGTCGACGTCATCGGCCACAGCCAGGGCAACCTCGAAATGCGCTGGGCCGCCAAGTGGTGGCCCTCCGTCCAGAACGCCGTCGACGACATGGTCCTGGTCGGTAACCCCGGCCACGGCATCATCGCCGAATCCGTCGTCTGTGTCCTGCCCTGCGCCACCGCCGGCACCCAGTTCAGCGCGGGCTCCAACTTCCTCGAAGCTCTCAACGGCGGCGACGAGACACCCGGACCGATCACCTACACCTCCATCTACAGCCGGGGTGACGCCGTGGTCCAGCCCTTCACCACGGCCATCCAGGAAGGCGCCACCAACATCGCCGTGCAGGACATCTGCCCGGGACGCGTCGTCGGGCACATCGGCCTGCTCTTCGACTCCGTCACCTTCCGTCTCGTCGAGGACGCCCTGACGCATACCGGTCCGGCGAACCCGGCACGGCTGCCCTTCGGCACGTGCCTCGACGTCAACATGCCCGGCGTCACCCCCGCCGAGGCAACCTACGGGCTCACCGTGGCCGGCCCCACCGCCCTGACCCGGCTCGCGACCTTCGGGCCCTTCTCCTGGACCGAGCCTCCGCTCAAGGACTACGTCCAGTAGCAGCGACGGGGCATCCGGCCGTACCGCCGATGCGGCGGTACGGCCTCGCCTCACGGCATGACGGGGCGGGCGGTCAGGGTCTTGAGCAGGACCGCACCCCCCGACAGCGGCCGTCCGGGGGCGATCGGGAGCTGACGCTGACGCGCGGTCCTAGCGGCGCGTGCCTTCAGGGCCGCACGTCCGTCGCACCTCACCGAGTGGCGGCGCGCTCCCGCAGTTCGTGCTTGAGGACCTTACCCGCTCCGGAGAGGGGCAGCGCGTCCAGGAACTCCACGCTGCGGGGAGCCTTGTAGCCGGCAACCAGGGTCTTGACGTGGGCCCGGAGTTCTTCGAGCGTCGTCCGGGCGCCGGGGCCGAGCACGACGGCCGCATGCACCCGCTCGCCCCAGCGTTCGTCGGGAACCCCGAGTACAGCGCAGGCGGCGACGGCGGGATGCCGGGCCAGTGCGTGCTCCACCTCGACGGTGTAGACGTTCTCCCCGCCGGTGATGATCATGTCCTTGAGGCGGTCGACGACATGGAGACAGCCGTTGGCGTCCAGGTAACCGATGTCGCCGGTGCGCAGCCAGCCGTCGTGCAGCGCCTCGGCTGTCTCCTCGGGTCGGTTCCAGTAGCGGAGCATGACGAAGTCACCGCGCACCAAGACCTCGCCCACGTCGCCGGGTGCCTGTTCCGCCCCGTCCGAGCCGGCGATCCGCAGCTCGCAGAAGGGAGTCGCCCGTCCCACGGAACGGAGCACGGCGCCACCGGCGGCATGCTCCTCACGCCCGAGCACGGTGATGCCAGCGGCCTCGGTCATGCCGTAGCCCTGGCTGAAACCTGCGTGCGGGAACGCCTTCATGGCTCGCTCCAGGACCGGCGCCGGCATCGGGGAAGCTCCGTAGTGGACGGCGTACAGGCTGCTCAGGTCGTGGTGGCAGATGCCGGGATGCTCGACCACCGACTGGAGCATGGTCGGCACCAGCGCGGTGGTGGTGACGCGGTGCCGTTCCACCGCCGCCAGCACGGCCTCCGCGGTGAAGCCGGGCAGGAACACCTGGGTGCCGCCCACCGCGTTCTGTGCCAGCCAGCCGCCGATGCCGGCGGTGTGGAAGAGCGGCGCGGCGACGAGGGTGACCCCGCCGGGCAGTACCGACCTGGACGCGAGCTGTGTGGTCGCCAGGGAGGCCAGCAGGCCGCGGTGGCTGTGCAGGACGCCTTTGGGGAAGCCGGTCGTCCCGCCGGTGTAGACCAGCAGGGCCGGGGTGCCGCCACCCCGGCGGAGGTCCGCGACCGGGCCGGACGCCTCGATCAGGGCCTCGTAGCCGGTCACGTCCTCGGAGGCGGGTTCATCCCCGCCATGGACCACGGAGCGCAGCTGCGGGCACTGGGCTCGCAGGGCGGGCACCAGGGACAGGAATGTGTCGTCGACGACCAGTACGGCGGCATCGGCGTCGCGGAGCGCGTAGGCGATCTCGGCGGTGCTCCAGCGGGTGTTGAGCGGGTTGATCACGGCACCACACCACCAGGCGGCGTGGAACACCTCGTGGTGCCGGTCGGAGTTCGCTGCCAGGAGGGCGATCCGGTCGCCCTCGGCGACGCCCAGGGTCCGCAGCCCGCCCGCAAGCCGGGCCACCCGGTCGGCGACTTCGCGTACGGTACGGCTCCGGTCCCGGAAGACCGTCAGGGGCCGCTCGGGCGTCTGCTGGAGTGCTCGGTGCAGAAAATGGGTGAGGTGCACGGGTCCGCCGATCGTCGGAGGGGAGCCACGGGGGGCATCAGGCCATGGGGAGTGCCTCGGCCAGCAGGTCGCGGGCGGACGCCCAGGTGATTCCGGCCAGCATCCCCGGCACGTCGGGGCCGCACACGGCGGACTTGGCCGCTAGGTCGGCGCGGGTGAGCGCACGGCGCGGCGAGCCGGGCGGCTCGGCGAGGGAAGTACGCAAAGTGGTGCCGTCGTCGAGCGTGAGGGCGATGGCGATCTCGCCGTGCAGGATGTCGTCGCCGCCGGGTGTACGGACGACCTCGACGAGGCCCGTCAGACGCTGCGCCTCGGGACGGTTCACCGCCGCGTCGGTGAAGCTCGTGAAGTCCGGGAAGCCGTCGAGGAGTGCCGTGGCGATGGCGTACGGCATGGAGAACTTGCCGGCCAGACCGCTGGTCGGCCGGTCGTGGAGGAGTGGTTGCATGGTCGCTTCGGGGGTGGTGACAACCACCCGGGCGACTCGGGCGGGGTCGATGCCCCCAGCTCGGGCGGACAGCTCACGCAGGGCGGCGATGGGGCGCTGCATGGCGTAGCAGCAGGGGTGGAGCTTGACGGCCAGGCCACCGGGGACGGCAGGCGCGCCCGTCGCGAACGGCACTGCTCCGGCATCGGTACCAGAGAGGAGTCTCAGCCAGTCGTCCACCGCCTGGGGATCGGCGGTGGCTCCGGCGGCGGCCAGACGGGCGGCGCGCACGCCGGCCTCGGCGGCGAAGCCGACCTGGAGTGACTTGCCGTGGGTCCCGAATGCCGCCTGGACGCCGCCGGCCGCGGGCACCGCGAGCGCCATGGCGACGGCGAGCCGCTCCTGCGACAGGCCGAGCGCCACGCCCGCCGCGACGGCCGCGGCGGGTGCGCCCTCCGTGCAAGTGGCGTGCCAGCCGGCGGCGTAGTGCTGCCAGCCGAGCAGCATGCCGAGCCTGGTCATGACGCCGGCGCCGGCGAGGTAGGCCCTGGCGTCCCCGCCCGTCGCGAGGACGGCGGGGACGATCACGACGCTGACGTGGCTGTTCGCATCGACCTGGACGTCGTCGAAGTCCAACACATGGCCGACCGCGGCCCAGCGGGCCGCGTCGGGCAGGGGCGCGGCGAGCCGGGCCACCTCGTGCACCCGGGCGGCCAGGGTCACCGCGAGGGTGTCGAGCAACGAGCGCTCGGCCAGCGCGAGGTCGTCGGTGTCGGGCTGGTGGGAGTGCGCCCAGCGGGCGAGTGTCTCGGCGAGGGCCGCCATTGTTCCCCTCCGTCTTGACGGGTCGGCGATGGCCGTGTCCCGGGCCGCCCCGCGTAGTTCGGCTGCCCGGGACACGGGTTCTTCAGGACTCTCGGAGCTCGGGGCGGCCGGGCTGGTCGCCGCCGTGCGCCTTGAGGTGTTCCTCGGTCGGCACCATCACCTTTCGGCGGAAGACGCAGACGAGGGTGCCGTCCTGCTTGTAGCCCTTGGTCTCCACGTGCACGATGCCGCGGTCGGGCCGGGAGGTCAGCCACTTGTCGAGAACCTCGGTCTGGCCGTAGATCGTGTCCCCGTGGAAGGTCGGGGCCACGTGCTTGAGCGACTCGATCTCCAGGTTGGCGATGGCCTTCCCGGAGACGTCCTCCACGCTCATGCCGAGCAGCAGCGAGTAGATGTAGTTGCCGACGACGATGTTCCGGCCCTGCACCATGGTCGTGGCGTAGTTGGTGTCCAGGTGGCCGGGGTGGTGGTTCATCGTGAGCAGGCAGAAGAGGTGGTCGTCGTACTCGGTGACCGTCTTTCCGGGCCAGTGCTTGTAGACGGCGCCGACCTCGAACTCCTCATAGGTGCGTCCGAACTGCATCGCTCAGACCTCCGGGATCTCGAACGTGCCGGTGCGCTGCATGCCGGCGGCGCGGCCCTTGCCGGAGACGACCAGGGCCATCTTGCGGGATGCCTCGTCGATCATCTCGTCGCCGAGCATCGCGGAGCCCTTCTTCCCGCCGGCCTCGGACGCGTGGTAGTCGTACGCGTCGAGGATCAGCTCGGCGTGGTCGAAGTCCTCCTGCGAGGGCGAGTAGATCTCGTTCGCGGCGGCGATCTGGTCCGGGTGGAGGGCCCACTTGCCGTCGAAGCCGAGGGCGGCCGAGCGGCGGGCGATGTTCCGGTAGCCGTCGGTGTTGCGGATCGCGGCGTACGGGCCGTCGATGGCCTGCAGGTTGTTGGCGCGGGCGGCCATCAGAATGCTCATCAGGATGTGGTGGAAGGCGTCCGACGGGTAGTCCGGGAGCTGCTCGCCGATGGTGAGCGCGCGCATGTTGAGCGAGGCCATGAAGTCGCCGGGACCGAAGATGATGGTCTCGACGCGGGCTGATGCCTGGGCGATCGCGTTGACGTTGGTGAGGCCCTGGGCGTTCTCGATCTGCGCCTCGATGCCGATCTTGCCGACCTCGAAGCCCATCGTCTTCTCGATCTGCGTAAGCAGCAGGTCGAGGGCGACGATCTGGTGTGCGTCCTGGACCTTCGGCAGCATGATGCAGTCGAGGTTCTGGCCGGCGCCCTCGACGACGGTGACGACGTCGCGGTACGTCCAGTGGGTCGTCCAGTCGTTGACGCGCACGACGCGGGTCTTGCCGGTCCAGTCGCCGTTGTTCAGCGCGTCCACGACGGTGGTGCGGGCGCCTTCCTTGGCGAGGGGGGCGCAGGCGTCCTCCAGGTCGAGGAAGACCTGGTCGGCGGCGAGACCCTGGGCCTTCTCCAGGAAGCGCGGATTGCTGCCGGGCACGGCGAGGCAGGAGCGCCGTGGGCGGAGTCGGTTGACTGTGCTCATGGGAGTGAGGTGTTCCTTCGGGGCGTGGGGTGCTCAGCGCTGGGGCTGGTAGTCCGTGTGGTGCCCGACGTGCATGACGAGGGCCTGGGCGGTGCTGATGTGCGTGCCGTTGGCGGACTCCTCGGCGATGTGGCCCACCAGGCCCACCGCGCGGGCAGCGGTGACGACGGCGCGCACCAGCCGCCAGTCGAAGCCCATGTCGGCCAGGCAGGCGCCGAAAGCCCCCGCGCCGTTGAGGGTGATCATCCTTCCCTTGCGGCGCTCCATCTCCACGTGCACGGCCTGGAGCAGCAGAGCGTGCTCGCCCAGCAGCCCGTACTCTTCGGCGAGTTCGAAGTAGCGGGCAGTGCGCGGGTCACGCGGGCGGTGGACCGGGTGGCCGAAGCCGGGCAGCTTGTCCCCGGACGTCTCGTGCGCGTCGAGGACGCCGGCGGCGGTCTCCTCCCGGGACTGCCCCTCGGGGGCGTTGGCCAGGGCCTCCTGGAGGAAGCGGGCGGTGAGTTCCATGGCGCCGAGGTAGACGCTGCCGGCGCCGAGTAGCCCGGCGGCGACGGCGGCCTGGGTGGCCTCGGGGGCGCCGAGCCACGTCAGCCGGGTCGCCAGGGCGCTGGGCGTGAAGCCGTGTTCGGCGATGCCCACCATCAGGGCGTTGAGGAGCTTCGACTCGTTCGTGGTGGGCAGGCGGCGCTGGGCGCCGAGGAAGACCAGGTCGGCGAGGGAGGCGTGGCCGATGATCTCCGTGCAGAGGTCGTAGCCGTAGATATTGATCGAATCGGGCTTGGAGGCACCGATGTGCGTGGTGTACATCGCTGATCCTTCTCAGGTGTCGGAGCGTGGGTCAGGCGGACGGGACGAGCTTCGGCGGACCGTCCGGCAGGCTGGACAGGACCCTGTCCAGGCC
Source organism: Streptomyces sp. NPDC047315 (assembly GCF_040643215.1). Taxonomy (NCBI): domain Bacteria; kingdom Bacillati; phylum Actinomycetota; class Actinomycetes; order Kitasatosporales; family Streptomycetaceae; genus Streptomyces; species Streptomyces sp. NPDC047315. The sequence continues at coordinate 304,082 of NZ_JBEYTZ010000005.1, forward strand.
GGTCTGCGTCCAGCGGCCGTCGCCCTCGTGGGTCTCACGGACCGTCCAGCCGTCGTACACGTCGATGCGGCTGCCGCGGATCATCAACAGCTGACCGCTGGCCTTGCAGTCCTCGCGGGCCAGCCAGGCCACGAGGGGCGAGACGTTTCCCGGATGCCACTGGTCGAACTCGCCTTCGCGGACCGCCAGCTTCTCCGCAAGGCCCGGGGTCTCCATGGTCATGCGGGTGCGGGCCACGGGTGCGATGGCGTTGACCCGGACCCCGTACCGCTCCAGCTCGCGCGCGGCGACGACCGTCATGGCGGCGATGCCGGCCTTGGCAGCCGCGTAATTGAGCTGGCCGGGATTGCCCCGCAGGCCGGAGCCGGAGGAGGTGTTGACCACCGAGGCACCGACCGGCGTTCCGGTCGACTTGGCCAGGTCACGCCAGTACGCGGCGGCGTGGTGAAGGGTGGTGAAGTGGCCCTTCATGTGGACGGAGACGACCGAGTCCCACGCGGCCTCGGTCATTTTGACGACGGTGGCGTCGCGGGTGATGCCGGCGTTGTTGACCAAGATGTGCAGTCCGCCGAAGGCGGTGACGGCCGTGTCGACGAGGTTCTTCGCCGCGGCGAAGTCGTCAGCGCGGCCGGTGTCGGCGACGGCCTCGCCGCCCGCGGCGATGATCTCGACGACGACCTCGTGCGCGGGGCCGCTGTCCGGGTCGTTGACGACGACCTTGGCCCCCTCGGCGGCGAGCAGCAGTGCGTGCTCTCGCCCGAGGCCGCGGCCGGCGCCGGTGACGACGGCCACGCGGCCGGTCAGGCTTGCCATAGAAGGCTCCTTGTGAGAGGGGTGACGTGGTGGAGTCAGCACGGTCCGGCGACGGCACCCGCCGCGTGCAGGGCGGCGATCTCCTCGTCCCCGTAGCCGGCGCGCCGCAGGATCGCATCGGTGTGTTCGCCGAGCAACGGGGCCCTGCGGATGACGCGTTCCGCGTCGCCCGCGAAGCGGATCGGGCTGTCGGCGATGGTCACCAGGCGTTCCACACCGGGGTGTTCGACCTCCCGGAGCATGCCGCGGGCCTTGAGGTGTGGATCGGCGAAGAGTGAGTCCGCCGTGTTGACGGGTCCGATCGGCACCTTTCCGCCGAGGAGCGCGACGAGTTCGGCGCGGGTGTGGCGGCCGGTCCACTCGGCGACGATCCCCAGTACCTCCGCCTGACGCGAGCAGCGCAGCACATTGGTCGCGTAGCGCTCGTCCGCGCCGAGCTCGGGCCGTCCCATCGCCTGGCAGAGCAGCCGCCAGTGGTGGTCCGCCGGCGCTGCGGCCAGCGCGATGCGCCCGTCCTGGGCCGGGAACACTCCGAACGGGCAGAGCAGGGGGTGGGTGTTGCCCTCGGGACCGGGGACGGCACCGGTGTACGAGTGCTGGTAGACGATGCGTTCGCAGGCCGCCACCACCGCGTCGTACATGCCGACGTCGACGAACCTGCCGCGACCGGTGATCTCCCGTTCGCGCAGCGCCGCGAGGGCACCGATGGCGGCGAACAGAGCGGGGACGGTGTCGCCGAGTCCCGGGCCGGTCTTGACCGGTTCGCCGCCCTCGGGGCCGGTGATGCCGAGGAGGCCGCCCATCGCCTGGGAGACGATGTCGAAGCTGGGCCAGTCCTGGAGGGGGCTGACGCCGGTTCGCGGGTCGCCGAAGCCCCGGACGGTGGCGTAGACGAGCCGGGGGTTGAGTTCGGCAAGGTGTTCGTAGCTGAGTCCGGCCTTCTCCATGACGCCGGGCCGGTAGTTCTCGACGAGGATGTCGGCCGAGGTGGCGAGTCGGCGGATGACGTCGGCGCCCTGCGGGGTGGTGAGGTCGACGACCATGCCCTGCTTGTTGCGGTTGATCGACTGGAAGTATCCGCCGAACGCCTTGAGGTGGTCTTCCGGTGCGTACGGGCCCTGGTTGCGCACCATGTCGCCGAAGGGCGGTTCGACCTTGAGCACCGTGGCGCCCAGGTCGGCGAAGAGCATCGTGGCGTAGGGGCCGGCCAGCATCCGGCTGAGGTCGAGGACGACGAGTCCGGCGAGCGGGCCGTGGGACGCGCCGGCGTCGACACCGGTGTCGGTGGAGGCCATCTCAGCGGCCCAGCAGCGTGTCGGAGATGATCTTCATCTGGATCTCCGAGGTGCCCTCGAAGATCTTCGTCAGGCGTGCGTCGCGCCAGTAGCGCTCGGCAGCGAAGTCGGTGGTGTAGCCGGCACCGCCGTGGATCTGGAGACCCTCGCTGGTCACCCGCTCCGCCATCTCCGTCGCATGCAGCTTGACCATGGACGCCTTGAGGCCCGTCCGCCGCCCGGCGTCGACCTCGGCGCACACCTGGTACAGCAGTGCGCGCGCGGCCTCGATCTGCGTGGCCATGTCCGCGATCTTGAAGCGGATCGCCTGGTTGGCCCCGATCGGCCTCCCGAACTGGACTCTGGTTCCCGCGTACGCGATCGCGTCCTCCAGGGCTCCCCGCGCGAGGCCGATGGCCCGTGCCGCCGTGTGGATCCGGGCCACCTCCAGATCCGACATGGCGACCTTGAAGCCCTCGTCCCGTCGGCCGACCATGGCTCCCGGCTCGACGCGGGCGCCGTCGAACGACAGCTCCCAGGTCTTCCAGCCGTGGTAGCCGATCTTGCGGACGGGGTTGCCGGTGACCCCGTCGGGCAGGGTTCCACGCGCCTTCGGCATGACGAAGGCGCTGATGCCGTGCGAGCGGCGCTTCTCGTCGACGGGTGAGGTCCGGGCGAAGACCAGGAGGTAGTCCGCGGCGTCCGCGAACGTGCACCACATCTTCTGGCCGGTGACCCGCCAGCCGTCGCCGTCACGCTCCGCGCGGGTCCGGATGTTGGCCACGTCCGAGCCGGCCTCCGGCTCGGAGAGGGCCACCGCGGACAGGAACTCGCCACGGGCCATCAGCGGCAGGTACTCGTCGCGCTGCTCCTCGGTGAAGGAGTCGTTGAACTGCTGGGCCCGGGCGATGATACTGGCCACGCTCATCCAGCCGCGCGCCAGCTCCTCCACCACCAGGGCGTACTCGAACACGCCCAGGCCCAGGCCCCCGTACTCCTCGGGGATCAGGATGCCGAAGAAGCCCAGGTCGGCCATCTTGCGACGCAGTTCGAGGGGGATCTCCCCGGCGACCGGGTCCAGTTCGTTCGCCACCGGGAGCACCTCCTTGAGGGTGAACTCCCGCGCCAGCGCCTGGATCGCCAGGCGGTCCTCGGTCAGGTACGTCCCCATCGGCGCCCCGGTGTATGTGCTCACCGTGCTGCTCCCTGTCCGCCCACGAAGGGCCTCGGTGTCCTGTAGGGGAATTTGAATGTTGCAAGAAGCGCGACTATAAATGCTGAGATACTAAGCTCAATTGAGGCAGAAGTGAAGAGCGTGTCACGTTGAATCGATAGTTGACAGCTTCCGTGCGTCGCGGTCGGGGTCGATCAGGAACATCGCCGCGACGGCGACGACGATCATGCCGATGCCGACGGTGAGGAAGCCGTTGCTGTAGCCCTCGGCGACCGACCGGCCCGTCGCCACGAAGCCGCCCATCGCGATCGGAGCGACGATCGTGGCGAGGCTGTAGAAGGCTGTGACGATCGCCAGCACCAGGCCCCGCTGCTTCGCCGGGGCCACGTCGCTAACGGCGGCGAAGGTGGCGCCGTAACCGGCCGTACTGAGGCACGAGGCCAGCACCAGAAGCACCATGTGGGGCGTGCCCGCCTCCAGGGTGGTGAACGTGACGGTGGCGAGGCCGGAGGCCAGCACCAGCGAGGAGCCCAGGAGCCCCCGGGTCACCCGATTGCTGAAGCCGCGCCTGGTGAGGGCCGCCGAGACGACGCCGATCGAGATGGCCGCGACGGCGGCGCCGACGTAGGGCAGGGCGGTGAGCTGCTTGGCGGTCTTGTCGCCGTACCCCATGCCCTCCTCCAGATAGAGGGTCAGCCACGTGATCTTCAGGGTGGTGTTGGTGTACGTCATGAAGAGCAGCAGCATGATGCCGAGGACGGTGCCCGTCCCGAAGATCTTGCGCAGCGGTACCCGGTCGGGGAGCCTCGGCACGTCCGCGTCATGCTCCCCCGTCCCGCTGTGGGCACCGGCGCTGGTCTCCGGTCCGTCGCGGCCCAGGAGCAGCCAGATCAGGGCGAAAATGGCGCCCATGGCGGCGAGGGAGCCGAACGCCGCGTGCCACGAGTAGTCGGTGATGATCCAGGTGAGGACGGGCACGCCTACCGCCGGTCCGATGCCTGCCGCCGCGACCAGCACCGAACTGGGCAGCACCCGTCTGGCCGCCGGGAACCACGAATGCGCGACATGGATCGCCAGCGCCGTGGTCGGCCCCTCGGCGAACCCCAGGAGCACCCGGGAGGCGATGACCATGCCGAGGCCGACCTGCCAGGCCAAGGGCAGCATGCTCAGGGCCCACAGCGCGGAGATGCCGAAGAGCAACCAGCGCGCCTGCACCTTGCCCACGAGCCAGCCGCCGAGGATGCCGCCGATCGCGAAGAGCCAGCCGAAACTGGACTGGACGATGCCGAATTGCCGGGCGTCAAGTCCGAGTTCACGCTTGATTTCGGAGCCGGCCAGCCCCACGACGGCCTTGTCGGCGAAGTTGACCAGGAGCAGCAACGAGAGGAGACCGACGACCAGCCAGGCGTAGCGGTTTTGGTCAGCGGGTGCTTGATGTTCGGGGGTCTTCGGCGGAGGTACTTCCTGCTCAACAGCCATGGGGCGCTCCCAGGGGGGAGGGGCGGATGGGGCGGGCGTGAAGCCGAGCGGATGTCAGGGGGTGACGATCGGGAACGTCAGCGGCGGGTCCTCCAGTAGGTCCTGGAGGGTGGTCAGTGCGCCGACGTCGCCGTTGAGTTCGATCGATCCGCCCGTGATGTCGGCACGGCGGGACAGGACACGCTCGAGGTCCGGCCGGGTCAGCCGGAGGGTCAGCTGGGGCTCCTCCCCACCGGGCGCGTCGCCGCGCATCGGGGTGAGGACCCCGTTGGCGATCAGCGTCGTCCAGCTCTCGCCGCGGTCCGTGAACTCCCAGCGCAGGACGAGCCGGTGGGCGGCTGCCCGCGGGCCGTCGAGCCGGATGGCCATGAAGTGGAAGATCTGTTCCGAGGAGAGGCCGGCCAGCATCGCCGGGTTGCCGCCGACGGCGCGGGCGGGCGGGGCGTCCGGCACCCAGTCGCGCAGCTCCCGGGCCCCGGACAGGTAGAAGTTCCGCCACGGAGCGGACTCCGCCGCGTAGCCGAGCCTCTCGAAGGTGCGGGCCTGGAGTTCACGGGCCGCGGTGTGCTCGGGGTGAGCGAAGACGACGTGGTCGAGGACTTCAGCGACCCAGCGGTGCTCCCCCGCCTCGAAGGACGCGCGGGCCTTGGCGACCAACGCGTCTGGGCCGCCCATGAACTCGACGTAGCGGCGGCCCGCCTCGGTCGGCGGTAGCTGGTGGAGACGGGCGGGGTTGCCGTCGTACCAGCCCATGTAGCGCTGGTAGATGGCCTTGATGTTGTGGCTGAGGGTGCCGTAGTAGCCGCGAACGTGCCAGGCCCGCCCCAACTGCCCTGGGAATTCCGAGAGTTCCTCGGCGATCTCGGTGCCGGTTAGGCCGCGGTTCATCAGCCGAACGGTCTGGTCATGGAGGTAGGCGTAGGCGTCGCGCTGCTCGGAGAGCAGCCGCGTCAGCTCGGTCCGTCCCCAGGTGGGCCAGTTGTGGGAGCCGATCAGCACCTCTGCGTCGTCGGCGAAGAGCTGCACGGTCTCGGTGAGATAGGAAGCCCAGGCGCGGGCGTCGCGGACCAGCGCTCCCCGCAGGGTGAGCACGTTGTGCAGGGTGTGGTTGGCGTTCTCCGCCACCAGGAGCACCTTGTGGTCGGGGAAGAAGAAGTTCATCTCCGACGGCGCCTCGGTCTCGGGCGTCAGCTGGAAGACCAGGCGCACTCCGTCGAAGGTCATCTGCTGCCCGGTCTCCTCCACCGTGACGGTGGGCGGTATGACGCCGATGGAGCCGGTGGAGGTTGCCTGACCGAGGCCGCAGCCGATCATGCCGTCGGGGGCGGCCGGGAGGCCGTTGCCGTACATGAAGGAGGCGCGGCGGGCCATCGCCGGACCTGCGAAGACGTTCTCGCTGACGGTGTGCTCCATGAAACCGGACGGGGCGATCACCGGGGTCTCGCCCGCGGCGACCGCCTCGACGGTGGTGACCCCGAGCACGCCCCCGAAATGGTCGCTGTGGCTGTGGGTGTAGACCACGGCGGTCACGGGGCGGTCGCCTCGGTTGCGGCGGTAGAGCGCGAGCGCCTCGGCAGCGCACTCCTTGCTGATCAGCGGGTCGATGACGACGACGCCCCGTTCCCCCTCGACCAGGGTCATGTTGGAGGCGTCGAGGCCGCGCACCTGGTAGATCCCGGGGACGACCTCGAAGAGGCCGTGCAGGGCGTTGAGCCGGGACTGGCGCCACAGGCTCGGGTTGGCCGTGTCGGGGCAGTCTTCCTCCAGGAAGGACCAGCGGTCGCCGTCCCAGACGACGCGGCCGGAGGCGTTGCGGATGACGCAGGAGTCCAGCCGGTCGACCAGTCCGCGGGTGGCGTTGGCGTGGTCGGCGGGGTCGTCCCAGTCGAGTCCGTCCAGCTGGGGCAGTGTGCTCATGGTTCCTCGTTTCGGGGTGGCTCGCGGGAGCGGGGCGGAGGGCCGTTCAGGTGGAGCGGAGCAGGGCGCGGCCGATGATCAGCTTCTGGATCTCGCTGCTGCCCTCGTAGATGCGGGTGATCCGGATGTCCCGGTAGATCCGCTCGACGGTTGCCTCGCGCATGTAGCCCATGCCGCCGTGGATCTGCACGGCGAGGTCGGCGGCCTTGCAGGCCGCCTCCGTGCAGAACAGCTTGGCCGTGGAGGGCCCGAACTTGGTGTCCTCGCCCGCGTCGTAGCGGCGTGCGGCGTCCAGGACGAGTGCCCGGCCGGCGTCCAGCAGGGTCTTCATCTCGGCGAGCATCGCCTGGACCAGCTGGAACTCGCCGATCGGGGTGCCGCCCTGGGTGGTGTTGCGGGCGTGCTCGACCGATTCTTCGACAAGTCGGACCATGGTGCCGACGCACAGCGCGGCGGCGTGTAGCCGGCCCTTCGAGAGGCTGCGCATGGCGGCGTTGAAACCCTTGCCCTGCATGCCGCCGATCAGCGCGGAGTGTGGGACGCGGACCTTGTCGAAGAAGACCTCGGAGGTCCAGGCTCCGGCCTGGCCCATCTTGCGGTCCTTGGGCCCGACGGTCAGGCCGGGGGTCCCGGCCTCGACGAGGAGGCAGGAGATGCCGTCGGTGCCGCGGGCCCCTTCCGCGGTTCGGGCGAAGAGCATGAAGACGTCGGCGACCGGCGCATTGGTGATGAAGCGCTTGGCGCCGGTGATCTCGAAGTGTCCGTCGCCGGTGTCCACCGCCCGCGTCCTCATCCCGGCGGGGTCCGACCCGGCCTCCGGCTCCGTGAGGGCGAAGGAGGCGATCTGCCCCCCGACGAGCCGGGGGAGCCACTCCTCCTGTTGCTCTTTGGACCCGTAGTTCAGGAGGACTCCACCCGCGATACCGACGTTGGTGCCGAACATCGAGCGGAAGGCGACGGTGGTGTAGCCGAACTCCATGGCGAGCAGGGCATCCTCGGTCACCGAGGTGGCCATGCCTCCGTACTCCTCCGGGAAGGAGTAGCCGAACAGACCCATGTCGACGGCCTTGTCCCGGATCTCCCCGGGGACGAGATCCGTCTCGTCGATCTCGCGCTCGCGCGGAACGACGTCCTCTCGGATGAAACGGCGCACCGCATCAAGGACGTCCTCGAACTCCGTTGCGTCCACGACGACGCTCCTCAACTCTCGTGGTGATCTTGCTGCCCGCCGGTCTCGGATGTCCTCAGTAGTGAAGACTGCGCACAGGTATGGGCGAGGCTCAGTGCCTTGACACTAGGGTGGGCGCGGTGAAAAGTGAAGATGACGTCACACATTCCTGGAGGTAATTCCTCATGGAGGAACGATGAGCCGCGGAGTCCTCGTCGCCGGCGTGGGCATGATCCCGTTCAGCAAACCCGGCCGCAGCGACGAGTACGACGTCATGGGCGCCGCCGCCGTCCGGGCCGCACTCAAGGACGCCGGACTCGACTACGGGAGGGTCCGGCAGGCGTACGCCGGCTACGTCTACGGCAACTCGACCTGCGGGCAGCGCGCGCTGTACCGGGTCGGCATGACCGGTGTCCCGGTCGTCAACGTCAACAACAACTGCTCGACCGGCTCCTCCTCCTTGTGGCTGGCCCGCCAGGCCGTGGAGTCCGGCGCGGTCGACTGCGCGCTTGCCTTCGGTTTCGAACAGATGAAGCCCGGCGCCCTCACGGGGGCCTGGGCAGACCGCGCCACCCCCCTCGACCGTTTCATCGAGCAGATGGACGAGATCGAGGGCGGCCCGAGCGACGCTCCAGCCGTGATGCGCTTCTTCGGCGCCGCCGGCACGGAGTACATGGACCGCTACGGCATGCGCGCCGAGACCTTCGCCAAGGTCGCCGTGAAGGCCCGCAGACACGCCGCCAACAACCCGTACGCCGTCTTCCGCGATCCGATCACGGAGACGGAGGTCCTTGCCGCACCGCACCTGTACGGGCCGGTGACCCGGCTCCAGGCATGCCCGCCGACCTGCGGAGCGGCGGCGGCGATCGTCTGCTCCGAGGACTTCGCCCGCGCGCACGGCCTGCGCACGGACGTCGCGATCAGGGCACAGTCCCTGGTCACGGACCTCCCGAGCACCTTCGAGGACAAGTCCATGATCACGGTGGTGGGCGCGGACATCACACGGGAGGCCGCCCACCAGGTGTACGAGGCATCCGGCCTCGATCCCCGGGACATCCCCGTCGTCGAACTGCACGACTGCTTCACGGTGAACGAAGTGCTGTGCTACGAGGCCCTCGGCCTGTGCGAGGAAGGCGGCGCCGAGCGCTTCGTCCTCGACGGTGACAACACCTACGGGGGCCGCGTGGTCACCAACCCGTCCGGCGGCCTGCTGTCCAAGGGCCACCCGCTGGGCGCGACCGGTCTCGCGCAGTGCGCCGAACTGGTCTGGCAGCTGCGCGGCACCGCCGGCGACCGCCAGGTCGAAGGTGCCACCCTTGCCCTCCAGCACAACCTGGGTCTTGGCGGCGCCGGTGTCGTCACCCTCTACGAGAAGGCGTCCTGACCATGCCCATCGACCCCAGCATCGTCGGCACCCGCACCGCCGAGCACACGGTGGAGGTTGAACGCGGGCGCCTGCGCTTCTTCGCCAAGGCCACCGGCCAGGCCGACCCCGTCTACACCGACGTGGAGGCCGCCAAAGCGGCCGGACACCGCGACCTGCCGGTGCCGCCGACCTTCCTGTTCTGCCTGAACATGGAGGAGCCCCACACCACGGACCTGCTGCAGCGGATCGGTGTGGACCTGCGCACCATCCTGCACGGCAGCCAGGGCTTCACGTACCACTCCCTCGTCCATGCCGGGGACACCCTCACCTTCTCCACGTCCATCACCGACGTGTACGCGAAGAAGGGTGGCGCCCTGGAATTCATCGTCCGCACCACCGAGGTCACCCGCGACGGCGACCTCGTCGCCGAGCTGGCCGGCGCCGTGGTGGTCCGCAACCCGGAGGCCGCCAAGTGACCCCGCTCCGCACCGGCGACAGGCTGACCCTCGACGCCCCGAAGATCACCCGCACCACCCTGGCGTTGTACGCGGGCGCCGCTGGCGACCACAACCCGGTGCACATCGACATCGACGCCTGCAAGGCCGTCGGCATTCCGGACGTCTTCGCCCAGGGCATGCTCTCCATGGCCTACCTGGGCCGGCTGCTGACCGACTGGGTGCCGCAGGAACGCATCCGCTCCTATGAGGTTCGCTTCTCCGCCATCACCCCGGTCAACGCCACTCCCATCTGCACGGGAAGCGTCGCCAAGACCGAGGACGGCCTCGCCCGCCTCGGCCTGACGGTCAGCCTTCCCGACGGCACGGTAACCCTCCAGGGGTCCGCCGTCGTCATCGCCTCCTGACAGCGAAGGACGTACGCACATCATGGGAACCCTGGACGGCAAGGTCGCCCTCGTCTCCGGCTTCCGGCCGGGGCATCGGCCGTGAGGTCGCCCTCAAGCTCGCCTCCGAAGGCGCCGCGGTCGTCATCAACGACCTGGACAAGGAGCCCGCCGAGGAGACCGTCACCGACATCGTCGCCACCGGCGGCAACGCCGGCCAGGCCAACTACTCCTCCGCCAAGGCCGGTGTGATCGGCCTGACAAAGTCCATGGCCAAGGAGTGGGGCCGCTACAAGGTCAACGTCAACGCGGTCGCCTTCGGTTGGATCCTCACCCGCATGACGGAGGCCGCTGCCGACTCCGACGCGACCGTCGAGATCGAGGGCCGGAAGATCAAGGTCGGCATCAATCCGGAGCTGGCGAAGGCCGCCGCCCGGACAATCCCGCTCGGCCGTCCGGGCACCCCGGCGGAGGCTGCGGGCGCCGTGTACGCCCTGTGCCTGCAGGAGGCCAACTACGTCTCCGGCCAGGTCCTCACCGTCGACGGCGCCAGCCGCTGATCGGGCGAGTGCCATGAGACGAACGACCTACGCCAAGGAGCACGACGCCTTCCGGGCGGTGATCCGGGACTTCGTCACCCAGGAGGTCGCCCCCCCCACGTCGAGGGATAGGAGTAGAACAACCTCGCCGACCTCGGCCTCTCCGACGACCCCGTCTTCGCCCGGCAGCACGACGAGGACGCGTGGCCCGCCATGAGAGCACGCCTCGCGGAGGTCTTCGCGACACGGACCCGCGAGGGGTGGACTGCCGCCTTCGACGGGACCGAGTCCTGTGTCACCCCCGTACTGTCCCTCGCCGAAGCCGCCGCGCACCCCCACACCGCACGCGGCACGTACAGCACCAGCGCCGGCTTCATCCAGCCCGGTCCCGCGCCCCGGTTCTTCGGCACCCCGAGCGCCCCACCCCAGCCCGCGCCCGTGATCGGCGCTGGCCCCGACGAGATCCTCGTCGGGGCCGGTCTCGCCACGACGACCGTCCGAGCGCTGCGCCGACGCGGCGTCATCGGCTGACGCCGTCGGAGCCACGTGACTACGGCCGAGGGCCCGGACGTGGAGGCGGCGTCCGGACCCTCGGCCGTACTCGTGATCAGGCGACCGCGTCGGCGAAGCGCTCGCGCAGCACCGTCTTCTGGACCTTGCCCGTGTCCGTCACCGGCAGGGCGTCGACGACGAACAGCCGGCGCACCCGCTGGTAGGGCGCCACCTGCTCGGCGACGGCCGCCATCAGGTCGTCCGCGAACGCCGAGCCCCGAGCGGCGGCGGTCCGCCCCTCCCCGCCGGGCGCCAGCACCACGAAAGCCGACCGTGATCTCACCCGCGTCCGCGTCCGGCGCTCCGATCACCGCTGCCTGGGCGACGGCTGGGTGGGCGCAGAGCAGCTCCTCCAAGGGCTGCGGGTACACGTTGTACCCCTTGTAGATGATCATGTCCTTGGAGCGGCCGACCAGGAACAGGAAGCCGTCCTCGTCCAGGCGTCCCATGTCGCCGGTGTGCAGCCACCCGTCCATGTACTGCTCGGCAGTCAACTCGGGGTGGCCCAGGTACCCGTCGGCGACCTGCGGGCCCCGGACCCAGATCTCGCCTGTCCGCCCGGCGGACAGGACGGTGCCGGTGGCCCCGTCCCTGATTTCGCCCTCGGTGTCGAAGATCGGGACGCCGACGCTGCCGGTGGGCGTCGCCCGCCCCCCGGTCAGCGCCGGTGCGGCGACGCCCATGGTCGCCTCGCTCAGGCCGTAGCCCTCGGCGATCCGGGCGTTCGGGAAGACCTCGGCGAGTCGCCGCAGTGCGCCGGTGTCGATCGGGGCGGCGCCGGAGGTGACGAGCCGTACGGACGAGAGGTCGTGGCGGTCGATCGCCGCGCTGCGCAGAACCGCGTAGTACACGGCCGGTGAGCCGGTCAGTGTGTGCCGCCGTGCCGCTCGACCGCCGCCAGGAAGGCGTCGGGAAAGCCCAGCTTCTTCGGCGAATACGACACCAACAAGTCCTTCGTCTGCTGGTGTTACAAGGACTGCGACGCGGGGGCGAGGCCGCCTGGCATGGGCTACCGCATCGCCTACGCCTCGCAGGCCGACGCCGCCCGCCGACGGCTCCCCGCACGGCGCCGCGCCGCGTCGTCGTCGAAGTCCCTACGGATCTTGCCGGGCTCGCGCCTGATCCATAAGACAGGCCCTGGCGCGGGGAGGCGAAGCTGGCCAACGAGGCCCCGGCTGCCCCGTTCCAGGGACTGGTGCCCTTCGTCCGCACGTCCCCCACCTCCCCGTCACAGGCAACGCGGCCTGTATCTTGGATCAGTGGCCGGTGCGGTGGGGGATGACGAGGGCGCGGGGGGCGGTCGGCGAATCCGCGGACTCGACGCTGCGGAACGGCGGGCCAGGCGTCGCGAGGATCTGCTGGACGCGGCGCTGGAGCTGTTCGCCGCCCAGGGGTACCAGGACACGTCGATCGAACAGATCTGCAAACAGGCGTTCGTCGGGACCAAGAGTTTCTACGAGGTCTTCACCGGCAAAGAGGCCGTCTATCTGGCGCTGCTCGACCGCATCGTCGCGGACGTGACCGGTCGACTGACCGTGGCGCTGGACGTCCTGGACGGCACCCGGGACGAGGCGGCGGCGGCCCGATCGCTTCTGCGGAACTTCGCTGACGCCTTCGTCGACGATGTGCGCGTGGCCCGGGTGACGTTCGGCGAAGGCCGGGCCGTGACACCGCTGGCCGAGGCGCGTCGTCGCAACAACCGCCGCTGGGCGGCGTCCTTCGTCGAGACGGTCTGGCAGCGGCTCGGCATCACGGCCGGCCCGAACTCGCGCGAGGTGGCCATGGGGCTCATCGGCGGCCTCTTCGACATCATCGCCGACTGGCTGCTGGACACGGACCCCGAGCGGCCGGCAGAGCGCGCGTCGCTTCAAGACGGACTCGACCGCTTCTACACCGTCGTCAGCTCCGGACTCAGAACCTCCTGACCCACCGTCACACCACGTGCCCGGCGGGCTGGTACCCCGGCCTGACTTTTTTGGAAACGATGCCTTGTTCCTAACAAGGGTACGTGCTCTACTACCGGGTAACCTTCCGCGAACAAGGAGTCGCCCGATGGGAAAACTCCGCACGTTCCTGACAGCCCTGGCGCTGTCCGTACTCGCCTCCACCACGCTGACCGCGACGGCCTCCGCTGACAGCCCACCCCGTGCCGGGTGGAACGACTGGTCCTGCCGCCCCAGCGCCGCCCACCCCGAGCCGGTGGTCCTCGTCCACGGTCTCGGCGCCAACAGTTGGGTCAACTTCCTCACGCTCGCCCCCGCGCTGCGGTCCGCCGGCTACTGCGTCTACTCCGAGACGTACGGCGAGACCGTGCTGGGCGGCCTGGCCGGCGGCCTCGCGCCGATGGCGGACAGCGCCGTCGAAGTGGGCGCCTTCGTCGACCGGGTGCGCGCCGCGACCGGGGCGGCCAAGGTCGACATCGTCGGACACTCCGAGGGGACCACTGTCCCCGCGTACTACATCAAGCACCTGGGTGGGGCGGCGAAGGTCGACGACTTCATCGGCTTCGGTTCCAACTTCCGCGGCACCACGCTCAACGGCCTGGCGAGCCTGGCCGCCGCGCTCGGCATGCAGGACCTGCTGACCGGTGTCGGCTGCGGTGCCTGCACGGACTACCTGCCAGGCTCGGCGTTCCTGGCCAAGCTCAACGATGGACCCGTCGCCGTGCCCGGGCCGACGTACACCAGCATCGTCACCCGATACGACCGGGTCGTCACGCCCTACACCAGTGGCCTGCTCACCGGGGACAACGTCACCAACATCGTGCTCCAGGACAAGTGCCGGCTCGACTCGGCCGGCCACCTCGGCCTGGCGATCGACCCGAACGTCACCCAACTCGTGCTCAACCGGCTCGACCCCCAGAACACCGCACCGTTCCGCTGTCTTCCCTTCACCACCGCCGGCATCTGACACCATCCCTCATGTCAGGGGTGGGCATCCATGAGCGGGGTGCGTGACGATGTGCGCTCGCCGGTCAGCAAGTGCCGGACGTGTTGCGGGCGCCGGTCAGCATTGCCAAGCCTAGGTCGGAGAGTCGTTGTGGGAGGTCCGGCCACGGGTCGGTGCCGCTGACGCGGATGGTGAAGTAGATCATGCCGTGGGCGGCGTGGACGATGACCTTGAGTTCGGGGGTTTCGCGTTCCGGTAGGACGTTGCCGAGGGCTTGGACCCAGACGTTGAGGTAGTCCGACTGGAGGCGACGCAGGGTGTTGCGTTCCTTGTCGGGGAGTTGGTCGCGCTCGTTCGCCAGGATGCCGATGAGGTGGGTCTGTTCCAAGGAGATGGCGATGTGCGCGCGAAGGAGCCGGGTCAGCACCTCACGGGAATCCCCGGTCTGGGCCAGTGCCGTTTCCGTGGCTGCTCTGAGTTGCTCGCTGCCCCGGTTCACCGCTGCGACCAGGAGGTCGGTCTTGCTGGGGAAGTAGCGGTACACGCCGGAAGCGACGATGCCGGCGGCCTCCCCGATGTCGGTCATGGTCACGGACTGGTAGCTGCGCTCGTCGAAGAGCCGGATCGCCTCTGTCAGCAGTTGCTCGCGCCGCCCTCGTCGCAGCCCTCCACCGGCGACGCCTGGCGGGGGACCTGCCGGGACGCTCGTCGGGGCTTCGGGTGCCGGACGGGTCGGCAGCGGAGCAAAGGCGACGAGGCGCCCGAGGTCGAGCATCAACTGTTCGTGTCTGCGCCGCGGCAGCGAGATGCGGTGACGTCGCCGGCTGCCCAGTGCTCCGAGGACTGCCCTGGCGACGAGGTGGGCCGTGTGCTCCGACAACTCGGGGCGTTCGGCCCGCAGCAGGGGGACGAAGCGGGAGACCGCGGCGACCTCCCGCTCCCGGATTGCCGCACGCTGCGCGGTCTCCAGGTTGCGGGCTTCCCGCTCCCACACGGCGAGAACGCTACGGGGGCCGGTGACCAGCGCTGCCAGAGCCCGCAGTGCGGCGTCCAGGTCGTCGGCGTCCCTGATGAGGGCATCGACGGTGTCGAGGCTGTCGAGCACGGCGTTCAGGAGCAGGTCCTGCTTGTTGCGGTAGTGGTGGTAGAGCGCGGACGCGGTGATTCCCAGCTCATCGGCCACGTCCGTCACGGAGACGTTGTGGTAACCGTGCTGGAGGAAGAGTTCAGCGGCGGTGGCGCGGATCTGTGCCTTGCGATTGGGCGGTCTGCGCGTTGCCACGTCCGTTGTCCTTCTGTGTCTTCGTCCTGAGCGATACGTCGGCCCCGCCCTGCGGGCGGGGCCGGCCCGAAGGCGCGTCCAGGTTATCCGGCCGCGGCCGTCGCCGGTGCTAGCGGAAGGCGTCCTGGCCGGTGAGGACCTTGCCGATGACCAGTTGGTGCATCTCGGGTGTCCCCTCGTAGGTCAGGACCGACTCGAGGTTGGCGGAGTGCCGCATGATCGGGTATTCGTGGCTGATGCCGTTGGCGCCGAGGATGGTCCGGCTGGTCCTGGCGATCTCGATGGCGACCCGGACGCTGTTGAGCTTGCCGTAGCTGACTTGTTCGGGGCGGAGCGAGCCGGTGTCCATGCGCCTGCCGAGGTGGAGTGCGAGCAGCAGCCCCTTGTTCAGTTCCAGGGACATGTCGGCGAGCTTGGCCTGGGTGAGCTGGAAGCCGCCGATGGGCCGGCCGAACTGTTCGCGGGTCGTGCTGTAGGTGCGGGCCGTCTCCAGGCAGGTCCGGGCCGCGCCGAGCGCGCCCCAGACGATGCCGTAGCGGGCCTGGTTGAGGCAGGACAGGGGCCCGCGCAGGCCGCGCACCTCCGGAAGGACCGCGTCTGCGGGCAGGCGTACGTCGTCGAGGACCAGTTCGCTGGTGACGGAGGCGCGCAGGGAGCCCTTGTGCTTGATCTCGGGTGCGGAGAAGCCGGGGGTGTTCGTGGGGACCACGAAGCCCCGTATCCCGTCGTCGGTACGCGCCCACACCACCGCGACGCCGGCGACGGAGCCGTTGGTGATCCACATCTTCCGCCCGTTGAGGACCCAGTCGGTGCCTTCGCGCCGGGCGGAGGTGCGTAGGGCTCCCGGGTCCGAGCCGTGGTCGGGTTCGGTGAGGCCGAAGCAGCCGATGACCTCGCCCGCCGCCATCCTCGGCAGCCAGTGCTGTTTGTGTTCCTCGGATCCCCAGCGGTGCAGGGCGTACATGGCCAGTGAGCCCTGGACGGAGACGAGGGAGCGCAGGCCGGAGTCCGCGGCTTCCAGTTCCAGGCAGGCCAGGCCGTACTGGACGGCGGTGGCGCCTGCGCAGCCGTATCCCTCCAGGTGCATGCCGAGGGCGCCGATGGCGCCGAGTTCGCGGGCGAGTTCGCGGACGGCCGGCAGCTCACCCGCCTCGTACCAGTCGGCGACATGGGGCGTCACCCGGTCCTGGCACCAGGCGCGGATGGTTTCGCGGACGGCTCGGTCCTCGTCGTCGAGGAGGTCGTCGAAGCCGAGTGGGTCACGCGGATCGGGGTGAGACATGGCGGTCCTCGTTGTTCGTGTGGGTCGGTGCACCGCGGAGTCAGACGCGTCCCGCGTCGACCACGATGCACTGGCTGTTGATGTAGTCCGCGTCCGGGGTGCACAGGAGGTACACGGCACCGGCCGCTTCCTTCGCGGTGCCCGGGCGGCCGAAGGGGATGATGGTGGAGGCCATGGCAGCCCGTTCGGGGTTCATGCCGACGCGGATCTCGCGGCCGTCGATCTCCAGGGTCGTGTTGTCGGCGGCGGTCACCTCGGTCATCCGGGTCAGGATGAATCCGAAGGCGACGGCGTTGACGTTGACCCGGTAGCGGCCCCATTCCTTGGCGAGCACCTTGGTCAGGCCGACCAGGCCCGCCTTGGCAGCGCCGTAGTTGGACTGTCCGGCGGCGCCGTAGAAGCCCGTGGTGGAAGCGATGTTGACGACCTTGCGGTGGTGGTCGACGGGGTTGTTGCGGAAGTACGGCTGGGCAGCGCGCAGGATCCGGAAGGGGGCCGTGAGGTTGACGTCGAGGATGGTGTCCCACTGTTCGTCGGACATCTTCTGGATGACCGAGTCCCAGGTGTAGCCGGCGTTGTTGACGATGATGTCGAGCCCGCCGAAGGTGTCGACGGCCGTGTCGACGAACCGCTGCGAGAAGTCGGCCGTCGTGACCGAGCCGACGCAGACCGCGGCGGTGCCGCCGGCCGCTCTGATGTCGGCCGCGGTGCGTTCCGCGGGTTCGGGATCGAGGTCGTTCACGACGACCGAAGCCCCCTCGGAGGCGAGGCGCAGCGCGATCTCACGGCCGATGCCGCGCCCCGATCCGGAGACGAGCGCGGACTTTCCGTCCAGGGTTCCCATG
Organism: Streptomyces sp. NPDC047315; assembly: GCF_040643215.1. NCBI lineage: Bacteria > Bacillati > Actinomycetota > Actinomycetes > Kitasatosporales > Streptomycetaceae > Streptomyces > Streptomyces sp. NPDC047315. The sequence goes on from NZ_JBEYTZ010000005.1 coordinate 321,503, forward strand.
ATGTCCGTCGGTCCTTCCGGGCCTACAGGCCCATGTCCTTGGCGATGATGGTCTTCATGACCTCGCTGGTGCCGCCGTAGATGCGGTTGACGCGGGTGTCGGCGTAGAGCCGGGCGATGGGGTACTCCAGCATGTAGCCGTATCCGCCGTGCAGTTGGAGGCACTTGTCGATGACCCGGCCGGCGACCTCGGTGCAGAACAGCTTGATCCGCGCCGCGTCCGCCGGGGTCAGCTCGGCCGCGTCGTCGAGTTCCACGCCGCGGTCGGCCAGGGCTTGGGCTGCGGTGACCTCGGTCTCGCACTCGGCGAGCACGAACTTGGTGTTCTGGAAGGCGGCGACCGGCTTGCCGAAGACCGTGCGCTCCGCCACGTACGCCCTGGCCAGGCCGACCGCGGCGGTGGCTGCCGCGACGGCGTTGACGGCGATGGACAGCCGTTCCCGTGGCAGGTTCCGCCCCAGGTAGGAGAAGCCCTTGCCCTCCTCGCCGAGCAGGTTCTCGACGGGGACGCGGACGTCGGTGAAGGACAGTTCGCAGGTGTCGCGTGCGTGCAGGCCGATCTTCTCCAACTGGCGCCCGTAGCCGAAGCCTTCGCTGTCGGTGGGCACGACGAGGAGGGACAGGCCCGCCCGGCGGTCCTCGGGGGTGGCCGGTGACGTACGGGCGGCGACCACGCACAGTTCGGAGTTGAGGGCGCCGGTGATGAAGGTCTTGGCTCCGTTGAGGACGTAGTGCGAACCGTCATCGGACAGTTTCGCGGTGGTGCGGATGCCCGCGAGATCGGAACCGGTCCCCGGCTCCGTCATCGCGATGCACAGCACGGTGTCGCCGGTGGCGATGCCGGGCAGCCAGCGTCGCTTCTGCTCCTCGGTGGCGAGGTCGAGCAGATACGGAAGGACGATGGAGGTGGTGACGGTGTAGTGGGCGAAGGAGACGGCCTGGGCGGCGGTCTCCTCGGCGATGATCGCCTGGTATTTGAAACTCGTGTGGCCGGGGCCGCCGTACTCCTCCGGGATGTCGAAGCCCATGACTCCGAGTGCACCGAGCTTGCGGAACAGCTCGCGCGGGGTGCGGCGTTCCCTTTCCCACCCGGGGAAGTGCGGCGTGACCTCCTTGGTGACGAAGTCGCGGATCACGGCCCGGAAGGCTTCGTGCTCCTCTCCGTACAGGGTGCGCTTCATCGTCACAGGCCCATGTCCTTGGCGATGATGGTCTTCATGACCTCGCTGGTGCCGCCGTAGATGCGGTTGACGCGGGTGTCGGCGTAGAGCCGGGCGATG